>NC_014100.1:931124-1241499 GCF_000092285.1 Caulobacter segnis ATCC 21756
CGCCACGCTCTTCAGGTCGAAACCAGCGGCCGCCGCGTTGGCCAGCCGCGCGCCGTCCAGGTGGACGCCGTAGCCCTTGGCCTTCACCGGCGCGACGAGGGCTCGCAGGTGCTGCTCCGAATAGACCGTGCCGTACTCGGTGGCGGTGGTCAGGGAGAGGGCGTTGGCCGGCTGGTTGTACGACACTTCGGGCCTGGCCAGCGCCGCCTCCAGCGCCGCGACCTCGATCTTGCCCGAGGCGCCCGGCAGGCCGATCAAGCCGACGCCCTGGCCGAAGAAGCCGGGGGCGCCGGTCTCGTCGGTGCAGATGTGGGCGTGCTCGTGGGCCAGAACCGCTTCGTGCGGCTGGGCCAGCAGGGTGAGCGCGAAGGCGTTGGCGGCCGTGCCCGAGGCGGTGAACCGGACCTCGGCGTCGGCGTCCAGCAGGGCGCGGATGCGGTCGCCGGCGGCGCGGCTGACGTGGTCGGTCCCGTAGCCCGAGGCCGTCCCGGCGTTGGCGGCGACCAGGGCCTCCATCACCTCGGGCATGGCGCCGGCGACGTTGTCGGACGCGAAATCGTAGCGGGCCATGGCGACGCGGACTCCTGGATACGGGCCGCGCCCGCATGCCACGACGAAAGAGGCCCGTCCAGAATCTCCCTTCCCCCTTGATGGGGGAAGGGCGGGGATGGGGGTGACTGCCGCGCTGACCGCCCGCGTGACGTCTACCGCCGCATCACCCCACCCCTACCCCTCCCCATCAAGGGGAAGGGAGCTCGCGCGCCCACGCCCGTACGTCCTCGACGAACAGCCCTGGCTCCTCCATCGCCGCGAAGTGGCCGCCGCGCGGCATCTCGCTCCAGCGCGTGATGTTGTAGGCCCGGTCCGCCCACGAGCGGGGCGGGGGCTTGTAGATGCTCTCGCCGGGGAAGTTGGCGAAGGCGGTCGGCGTCTCGCAGCGCTGCCCCTCGGCCAGCACCGGCCCGCCTTCCTCCAGCAGGGCGCGATAGTACCAGGCGCCGGTCGTGAAGCTGCCGGTCATGACGTAGATCATGACGTTGGTCAGCAGCTGGTCGCGCGTGAACACCTGCTCGAAGGGCTTGGTCGACAGGTCCGCCCAGTCGTGGAAGCGCTCCAGGATCCAGGCGGCCTGGCCGACCGGGTTGTTCGCGCCCAGCCAGGCGACGGACTGCGGCTTGCTGGCCTGCAGGCGGAAATAGGCGCCCCACAGGTCCATCTGGGCGCCGAAGCCGGTGATCCAGGCGATCTCCTCCGGCGTCTGGGGCGGGCCCGCGGGGCGCAGGCCGATCATGTTCAGGTGGATGGCCTTGGCGTGGGCGCCGTGATCGAGGCCCAGCCACGAGGTGACCAGCCCGCCCCAGTCGCCGCCTTGAGCGAGGTAGGTATCGTAGCCCAGCTCTTGCGTCATCAGGGTGTTGAACAGCCGCGCCGTTGCGCGCTGGCCCAGCGGCCGCTTGGGCTTGCCCGAGAAGCCGAAGCCCGGCAGCGACGGGATGACCAGGTCGAAGGCGTCGGCCGGATCGCCGCCGTGGCGCGAGGGGAAGGCCAGCGGCTCGATGGCGTCCCAGAACTCGAAATGGCTGCCCGGCCAGCCGTGGGTGATCAAGAGCGGGCGTTTGCCCTTCGCCTCGCCGACCACGTGGACGAAGTGGATGTCGAGGTCCTCGATCGTCGCGGTGAACTGCGGGAAGCGGTTGAGGTTGACCTGGACCGCGCCGACGTCGAAGCCGTCGGTCCAGTAGCCGCAGAGGTCCTTCAGGAAATCGGCGTCGCAGCCATAGCCCCAACCGCCGCCCTCTGGGGCGGGCGGGAACTCGTAGGCGCGGACCTGGCCCAGGACCTTGTCGACCTGGTCGCGGGTCCAGTTCACCTCGAACGGCGTCGCCATGGCGGCCTCCCTGTTTTGCGGGAGGGTCCTTCGATTTCCCCGACGGAGGTCAAATCAAACTGTGTCATCCCGGCCGCAGCGCAGCGGAGAGCCGGGACCCAGGGGGTGCGGGAACTCAGCGCTTGTCGCCCCTGGGTCCCGGATAGCCTCTGCGAGGCTTCCGGGATGACACGGAAATTGGGAGGTCAAGCCGCCGTGGCGAACCGCATGCGCACCTTCGGCCACAGCATGTTGACCGCCAGGCCGGTCAGCACCAGGGCCGCGGCGATCAGCTTCCAGGCGGGCAGGGCCTCGTGCAGCAAGAGGGCCGAGGCGCCCATGCCGAACACGGGGACCAGCAGGGCCATCGGGGTGATGGTGGCGGCCGGGTGGCGGGCCAAGAGCCAGCCCCAGGCGGCGTAGCCGAACATGGTGTTGCCCACCGCCTGCCAGGCGACGGCCGCCCAGGTCAGGGCGTCGGCCTGGGTCACGCCCTTGACGATGGCCGGCCAGCCCTCCAGCCACAGCGACATCGCGAAGAGCGGCGGGATCGAGAACAGGCTGGCCCAGACCACATAGGCCAGCATGTTCACCGTCCCAGCCTGGCGCGCGACGATGTTGCCGCCCGACCAACTGGCGGCCGCCAACAGCACCAGGACGACGCCGAGCGGCGTCGCCGAGCCGCCGCCGTGCGCGGCGATCAGCACGATGCCTGAGGCGGCGAGGAGGAGGGCGGCGATCTGGAAGGGCTTGATCGGCTCGCGATTGATCCGCATCGCCATGCCGATCGTGAAGAACACCTGGGTCTGCACGACCAGCGAGGCCAGGCCCGGCGAGATGTGGCCCTTCATGGCCACGAACAGCAGCCCGAACTGCCCCGCGCCGATCAGCACGCCATAGGCCGCGAGGTTGGCCCAGGAGACCGGCGGGCGCTTGACGAAGAACGCCATTGGCAACAGCACCAGGGTGAAGCGCAGGGTGGCGAACAGCAGCGGCGGCAGGTGATCCAGGCCCACGCGGATGACCACGAAGTTCGTGCCCCACACCGCCACCACGGCCAGGGCCAGCAGGAAGTGGCGCAAGGGCAGGGACGCGTGGGACATGGGCGCTCCGTCGGCGGGGATGGCTTGGATTGCTACGTCGGACGCCTCCGAGCAATGGAAACATTGTCCTCGTGACAATGCTTGCCGACGAACGCGCGTTTGACGCTTTTCGCGCCTCCGCCTAGCCTCCCCGACAAACAGGGAGAGAACGCCATGGGCTGGGACCTGCTGGTCGCCAAGGACGACTTGCGCCGCGCCGAGATCCGCGAGACCGCGTCCGCGCCGCTGACCGACGGCGAGGTGCGGCTGGCGATCGAGAGCTTCGCCCTGACCGCCAACAACATCACCTACGCCGTGTTCGGCGAGATGATGCGGTACTGGGACTTCTTCCCGGCGCCGGAGGGCTTTGGCCGGGTGCCGGTCTGGGGGCACGCGCGGGTCGAGGCCAGCGCCCATCCCGAGATCGCCGTGGGCCAGCGGTTCTACGGCTACTGGCCGATGTCGACGCACCTGACGGTTCAGGCGAGGGCGGGCAAGTCCGGCTTCCTCGACGCCGCCCCGCATCGTCAGCCGATGGCCGTGATCTACAACCAGTACGCCGTCGTCGGGGCCGAGGAGCCGCTGGAGGCCTATCGCGCCCTGCTGCAGCCCTTGTTCATGACCTCGTTCCTGATCGAGGACCAGCTGGACGAGGCCAGCTTCCACGGCGCGGCCAGCGTGGTGCTGTCCAGCGCCTCGTCCAAGACCGCCATCGCCCTGGCGGCGCTGCTGAAGCGGCGCGGCGGCGTCAAGGTCGTCGGCCTGACCTCGCCCCGCAACAAGGCCTTCGTCGAGGGGCTCGGGTTCTACGATCAGGTGGTCCTCTACGACGACATCGCCAGCGCGCCGATCGCGACGCCCGCGGTGTTCGTCGACTTCGCCGGCGACAGCCAGGTGCTGGGCGCGGTGCACCGCCGGTTCGGCGATGACCTGAAGGCCTCGATCCTGGTCGGCGGCACGCACTGGGAGGTCCCGCGCGAACAGGCGCAGCTGCCGGGCCCGACGCCGGCCTTCTTCTTCGCCCCCGACCGAATCGCCAAGCGTCGCCAGGACTGGGCGGGCGGCGCGTTCGAGCAACGCTACGGCGCGGCCTGGACGCCCTTCGTCGCCGACGCGGCGCGGTGGTTGACGGTGAAGGAAGGGCGAGGCCCCGAAGCGATCCGCGCGGCCTATCTGGAGCAGGTCGACGGCGGGGCCGCGCCGGACGTGGGCGTGGTGCTGCGGCCTTAGGGCGCAAGAGCGCGCCCTCCGTCACGGCGCGTATCCGCCCGCGCCACCTCCCCCGTTTTACGGGTGAGGAGGAAGCGGCTCCATCCTCCCTCGCGAAGCGGGGGAGGTGGATCGCTGCGGATACGCAGCGAGACGGAGGGGGCGCAAACCCCAAACAAAAACGCCCGCCCTGGTCTCCCGGGGCGGGCGTCTTCGTCTTAGGGGCAGCCCCGCCTCAGATCAGCGAGCCGTGGCACTGCTTGAACTTCTTGCCCGAGCCGCAGGGGCAGGGGGCGTTGCGGTTGGTGCGTTCCCAGTCTTCGGGCAGGGCCGAGACCGGCAAGCCCTGGCGCTGTTCGGGCGACAGGCCGTCCGGGATGGCGCCGGCCACGGCCGCGTTCTCGCCGGTCAGCGGGTCGAGGTGGACTTCCTGCAGGCCTTCCAGCGACTGGTGCGGAAGCTCCGGCTCGGCGTAGGCGATCTCGACCGTCATCAGCCAGCGGGTGGTGTTGGTGCGCAGGTCGCCCAGCAGCTTCTCGAACAGCGAGAAGGCCTCGGTCTTGTACTCGTTCAGCGGATCGCGCTGGCCGTAGCCGCGCAGGCCGATGACGTTGCGCAGGTGGTCCAGGTGCATCAGGTGCTCGCGCCACTGCAGATCGATCATCTGCAGCAGGAAGTTCTTTTCGACCTGGCGCATCTGCTCGGGCGTGATGATCACCTCGCGCTGGGCGGCGTACTCGTCGGCCGCCTTGGTGATGCGATCCTTGATCTCCTCGTCGGCGATGCCCTCTTCCGCGGCCCACGCCGCGATGGGGAGATCCAGGCCCAGGATCGACTTCGCGCGCTCGGTCAGGCCCTCGACGTCCCACTGCTCGGCATAGGCCTTGGGCGGCAGGTGGCGGGCGACCAGGTCGTCGATCGTGTCGTGACGCATCTCGACGATGATGTCGGAGAGGTCGCTGGACTCCATGAACTCCTGGCGCTGCTCGAACACGGCCTTGCGCTGGTCGTTGACGACGTCGTCGTACTTCAGGAGGTTCTTGCGGATCTCGTAGTTGCGCTGCTCGACGCGCTTTTGCGCCGTGGCGATGGCGTTGTTCAGCCACTTGTGGGTGATGGCCTCGCCTTCCTGGACGCCGAAGGTGCGCATGATCGCGTCCAGACGGTCGCCGGCGAAGATGCGCAGCAGATCGTCCTCGCACGACAGGAAGAACTTCGAGCGGCCCGGGTCGCCCTGACGGCCGGTGCGGCCGCGCAGCTGGTTGTCGATCCGGCGGCTTTCGTGGCGCTCGGTGCCCAGCACGAACAGGCCGCCGGCGTCCAGGGCCTGCTTCTTGCGGTCGGCGATCTCGGTTTCCAGACGGGCGCGCTCTTCGACCTCGTCCTCGTGGGTGATCTCGAGGCCCATGCCCTTCTGCTGCTGGCGCCAGTTGAACAGGCGCATGTCGATGCTGCCGCCCAGCTGGATGTCGGTGCCGCGGCCGGCCATGTTGGTGGCGATGGTCACCGCGCCGGGCACGCCCGCGTCGGCGACGATCACGGCTTCCTGCTCGTGGAAGCGGGCGTTCAGCACCTGGTGCGGGATGCCCTTCACCTTCTTGCCGTCCTTCTCGAAG
The DNA here is from genome assembly GCF_000092285.1 of Caulobacter segnis ATCC 21756. NCBI lineage: Bacteria > Pseudomonadati > Pseudomonadota > Alphaproteobacteria > Caulobacterales > Caulobacteraceae > Caulobacter > Caulobacter segnis. Next base: position 936,899 of record NC_014100.1, read on the forward strand.
GAGAAGTTCGTCAGCAGCTTGGACAGCTCTTCCGACTTCTCGATCGAGACGGTGCCGACCAGGATCGGCTGGCCGCGCACGTGGCAGTCGGCGATCTGCTTGAGGATGGCCTCGTTCTTCTCGCGCTCGGTGCGATAGACCTCATCGTCGTCGTCGATGCGCTGGATCGGACGGTTGGTCGGGATTTCCGACACGCCCATCTTGTAGATGTCGTCGAATTCCTGCGCCTCGGTCGAGGCCGTGCCGGTCATGCCCGACAGCTTCTTGTAGAGGCGGAAGTAGTTCTGGATCGTCACCGAGGCCAGGGTCTGGTTCTCGGGTTGGATGTCGGCGCCTTCCTTGGCCTCGATGGCTTGGTGCAGGCCTTCCGACAGGCGGCGGCCGGTCATCATGCGGCCGGTGAACTCGTCGATCAGGACGACCTCGCCGCCCTTGACGATATAGTCCTTGTCGCGCGTGTAGAGCACGTTGGCGCGCAGGGCCTGGTTGACGTGGTGCACCACCGAGACGTTGGCGGCGTCATAGAGACCGGCCGAATCCTCGGCCAGATGGCCGCCGGCCATCAGGATCTCCTCGATCCGCTCCTGGCCGTCCTCGGTCAGGATGACCTGCTTCTGCTTCTCGTCGTGGTCGTAGTTGGTCTTGTCCTTAATCAGCTCCTTAACCAGCACGTCGATGGTCTTGTAGAAGCTGCTGCGGTCCTCGGTCGGGCCCGAGATGATCAGCGGGGTGCGGGCCTCGTCGATCAGAATCGAGTCCACTTCGTCGACGATCGCGAAGTTGTGGCCGCGCTGGACCATCTCCGAGACGTCGTAGACGAGGTTGTCGCGCAGGTAGTCGAAGCCGAACTCGTTGTTGGTGCCGTAGGTGATGTCGCTGCGGTAGGCGCGCTGACGCTCACCCTGGGAGAGGCCGTTGACGATCACGCCGTAGGACAGGCCCAGGAAGTTGTAGACCTGACCCATCCAGTCGGCGTCGCGACGGGCCAGGTAGTCGTTGACGGTGATGACGTGGACGCCCTTGCCTTCCAGGGCGTTGAGGTAGGTCGGCAGGGTGGCGACCAGCGTCTTGCCTTCGCCGGTGCGCATTTCGGAGATGCCGGAGAAGTGCAGCACCATGCCGCCGACCATCTGCACGTCGAAGTGGCGCATGCCCAGCACGCGCTTGGAGGCTTCACGCACGACGGCGAAGGCCTCGTTCAGGATGTCGTCGAGAGTCTCGCCCTTTTCCAGACGCGCCTTGAACTCGGCGGTCTTGCCCTTCAGGGCTTCGTCGGAAAGCGCGCTGTATTCGGCTTCGTAGGCGTTGATCTTCGCCACGCGCGCGGCCAAGGCCTTGACCTTGCGTTCGTTGGAAGAGCCGAAGAGCTTTTTGGCGAAACCAAGCATGAAGAGGAAATCCGAAGCGATTATTATTGAAGCCGACGCAAAGGCTTTGTCGGCCTCGACCACGGGGGTTTTTCGGGGCGTGTTGACCGACGGAAAAACCGCTCGACTTGCACGCGCGCGAGACTTAAGCACCGGTCAAGGGCCTGTCAACGCGACGGGGTTTTTCCTGTTCCCCTTGGATTTTACGTAACACGGGCAGCGCGCATGGCGAATACGCAGGGCCGGGCATCGGGTGGGCAAGGCGGTTTCTTCTCCCTCGGCCGCGTCGGTCTGGCGGTCGCGCTGGCGCTTCTGGTCGCCGCCTGTGGCCAGAACAAGGTCGCCGACAAGCCGCCCGAACCGGGCGACACGGCCGTGGCCCGCGTCAACGGCCAGGTGATCTGGGCCAGCGACGTCAAGCGTGAGGCCGTCGCCCAGGGGCTGATCAGCGAGGGCGAGCCGCTGGACATTTCCAGCGAGGTGTTCCGCCAACGCCTCGACGAAGTCATCGACCAGAAGCTGCTGGCCGCCGAGGCCATGAAGCGCAAGATCGACAAGGATCCGATGGCCCAGCGCCGCCTGGCGGCCGCGCGCGAGCGGATCCTGGGCGACATGCTGGTCGAGGGCGTGGTCGAGAAGGCCGTCACCGAGGACGCCATCCGCAAGCTCTACGCCGAGCAGCAGAAGCTCTCCAAGCGTTCTGAGGAGATCCGCGCCCGCCAGATCATCGTCGGCAGCCAGGCCGAAGCCGAAAGCGTCAAGAAGCTGCTGGCCACCGGCGCCTCGTTCGATGCTCTGGCCATGGAGCGCTCGACCGACCAGGCCACCCGCTTCAACGGCGGCGACCTGGGCTATTTCACCCTGGACGTGATGCCCGAGCCCTATGGCGTGGCCCTGAAGGACGCCCAGAAGGGCGCGCTGGTCGGCCCCTTCGCCGCCGAGGGCGGCTGGGTTCTGGTCCGGGTCGAGGACAAGCGCGTCGAGGAGCCGATCACGCTCGAGGCGGCCCGTCCGCAGATCGTGCGTTTCCTGACCTATGACCAGGTCCGCGACATCCTCGAGAAGCTGCGTGGCTCGGCCAAGGTCGAAATGCTGATCGGCAAGCCTCAGGACGCGCCCATGACCAGCGCCCAGGAGCCGGCTTCGGCGCCTGCGGACATTCCAGGCGGCCCGCCGGCCTCGGCGCCGCCTCCCGCTCAACCCGCCAAGAAGTAAGACGCGGTTCCGATGACCAAGACCCCCAAAGCCTCCGGCAAGAAGATCGCCGTGAAGGCGCAAGAGACCGCGTCCGGTCCCGTCGAGCGCGCGGGCGCCGCCATCGAGCGCGCCCTGGTCGATCCGCTGACCTCGGCCCTGAAGCGCGCGGGTCTGCGCCGCGCCCAGAAGAACGCCGGTGAAACCGCCTCGGCCGCGTCCGCGACCCCGGCGCCGGCCTCCAAGCCGGCTTCGGGCGGCGCGGGCAAGCCGGGCCTGGCCATCTCGCCCCTGGCCGTGCCGTTCCCCAAGATCCCGCCGATCGCCGGCGTCGAGATCGCCACCGGCCGCGCCGGCTTCTACAAGCACGAGCGCGAAGACCTGCTGCTGATGCGCTTCGCCGAGGGCACCTCGGCCGCGGGCGTCTTCACCCGCCACGGCGTGGGCTCGGCCCCCGTGGACTGGTGCAAGCGGCAGCTGGCCGCCTCGGGCGGGGCGGACGTGCGAGCGCTGGTCGTCAACGCCGGCTGCGCCAACAGCTTCACCGGCAAGCCCGGCGCCGACGCGGTGCGCCGCGTGGCCACGGCCGTCGGCAAGCGCTTCGACTGCCGCCAGCGCGACGTGATGATGGCCTCGACCGGCGTCATCGGCGTCATCCTGGACGACAGCAAGATCACCGCGCGCCTGCCGGAAGTGGAAACGCGCCTGACCGCCGACGCCTGGGCCCAGGCCGGCCGGGCGATCATGACCACCGACACCTTCCCGAAGGGCGCGTATGCGACGGCCGTCATTGATGGTGTGGAAGTCAAGATCGCGGGCGTCGCCAAGGGCTCGGGCATGATCGCGCCGGACATGGCCACCATGCTGGCCTTTGTCGCCACCGACGCGGCCATCGCGCCGGCGGCGCTGCAGACCCTGGTCTCTCTTTATACCCGCACGACGTTCAACTGCGTGACGGTGGACGGCGATCGCTCGACCAACGACACCCTGTTGCTGTTCGCCACCGGCCAGTCGGGCGCGCCCAAGATCAGCCGTCCGGGCGACAAGCGCCTGGCCGATTTCCGCGACAAGCTGGAGCACGTGCTGCTGGATCTGGCCCTGCAGCTCGTTCGCGACGGGGAAGGGGCGACCAAGTTCGTCAAGATCACCGTCAACGGCGCCGAGAGCCCCGCCTCGGCGCGCAAGATCGCCCGCACCATCGCCGAGAGCCCTCTGGTCAAGACCGCCTTCGCCGGCGAAGACGCCAACTGGGGCCGCATCGTCATGGCCGTCGGCCGCGCCGACGAGCCGGTCGCGCGCGAGAAGATCAGCGTCAAGTTCGGCGACCTCTACGCCGCCCGCGACGGCCTGATCTCGCCCGAGTACGACGAGGCCAAGATGAGCGCCTACGTCAAGAACCAGGAGTTCGAGGTCAGCGTCGACGTCGGCGTCGGCAAAGGCTCGGCCACGGTGTGGACCTGCGACCTGACCAAGCAGTACGTGGCGATCAACGGGGATTATCGGAGCTAGGGCTTAAAGCGCCCCCTCCGTCACGCGGCTTCGCCGCGCGCCACCTCCCCCGTTTCACGGGCGAGGAGGACGCGACCATCCTCCCTCGCGACGCGGGGGAGGTGGATCGGCGCCGATAGGCGGCGAGACGGAGGGGGCGCTTGTGCTAAAAGCCCCAACCAACCCGGAGCCTCCCCATGACCGACCTCACCCCCGACCAGGAAGCCGCCCAGCTGGCCAAGCTGACCGAGGTCTGCCGCGCGGCCGGCTATGTGGTCGAGGCCATCGATCGCGGGCTGGAGGTCTCGGGCGAGGACGACGAGGACGGCGCGTTCTACCTGCTGCCCGACCATGGCTGGGTGCAGGCGCGCTGCCTGGTGCTCGATCCCGAGGACCTCGATCAGGCCCGTGATCTGACGGCGCTGTTCGAAACGATCGCCCGCGTCCAGTTCCGTTTGATCGGCTGTCGTTTCGCCTATGACGCCGGATCCGGCCTGTGGCTGGTCGAGGATCTTTATCCCGGCTTCGACCTGGCCGGCGTTCCCGCCGTGCTGGAGCAGCTGACCTATGTCTGGGACGCGCTGGAGCCGCTGTTCGCCTCGGCCCTGCTGGGCGAAATCCCCGGCGAAGACGCCCTGGACGCCGCGTTCGATCTGGAAGCGGCCAGCCTCCCGAACTAAGCTTGGCCGGAAACCCCGCCGAAAGCGGAACCGCTCGCCTCGCGCGCCGTTCCTGATCAGTGTTTAGCTGGGTGGAGGGCGTGAGATGTCAATGAAACGATCAGTTCTGTTCGGGGCGATGGCCCTGGCCCTGGCGACGACTCCAGTGATGGCGGCCCAGGCGACCAAATCCCAGACCGCCAAGGAACAGTCCAAGTCCGACGCGTCCAAGACGCCGCAGGAGGCCGAGCCTGGCCGTTGGGACGACGCGCGCAAGAAGGCGATCGACATCGGCGCCCAACCGGCGCGCGATGTCGGCATGTCCAAGCGCGAGATCCCTCCGATCCTGCAGAAGGCCTATGACCACCCCTACAGCCTGGCCGGCCTGAAGAGCTGCAAGGCCCTGGCGGCCGAGGTCACCAACCTGAACGGCGTGTTGGGTCCGGACTACGTCGTCGGTAACGCCTACAAGGAAAACCGCGCCGGCAAGCTGGCCGAGGCGGGCGGCAAGACGATCATCAACAGCATCATCCCGTTCCGCGGCCTGGTGCGCGAAGTGACCGGCGCCGCGCCCGCCGACCGCCAGATGAACGCGGCGGTCGACGCAGGGTTGGCCCGCCGCGGTTTCCTGCGCGGCGTCCACCTGAAGCAGGGCTGCAAGACCAAGTTCTAGCGTTAAATGCCCTCGTCATCCCGGGCGGCGAAGCCGACCCGGGACCCAGGGGCGAGCGGCAGCGCGGCGGCCCCTGGGTCCCGGCTCTCCGCTACGTTGCGGCCGGGATGAAGCGCGATGTAAGTGGCGCGATCGCTTCACCGCAGATCCACCGACACCGTCTCCAGCACCGCGTTGTCGTCGAGGCGCCAGACCTTGACCACGTGACGGCCGGCCGAGACGTCGGGGAAGCGGGCCTCGACCGTGTGGACGTGGTTTTTCACCGCCTCGATCCAGGCCGCCTGCTCCGGACGGCTGGCCGCGCCGGGGGTGGGGATCAGGTCAGACTTCACCACCTGCATGGGGCCATCGTCGATCGAGATCCCGATCTTGATGCCGTCGCCGCCGGTCGCGTCCAGCGTGGGCGCGAGGGCCAGGCGCACCGTGGCCGGACCCGAGCGCGGAACCTGCACGCCGTACTCCAGCCGCACGCCGTCGGCGGCGGTGGTCGAGGCCCGGCCCTGCGGCAGGGCCAGGACCGCCTCGCCATGGCCCAAGCGCGGGACCACCGTCCAGGACAGGCCCTTGCCGCCGACCGCGCGGTCGAACTTGGCGGCCTCGACCGTGACGAGGTTCGGATCGGTCGCGCCAGAGCGGGCGAAGACGACCTTGGCCTTCAGCTTCTCCGGCGGAGTGTCGGCCGAGACGCGGGCGACGCTGGGCATGGTCTGCTGGGTCGGGTCGTTCCAGATCACATAGCTCATGTGGACCTGGTTCATCATGCCGTCCCACTTGCCGCCGTTCAGGGCGTGGTATTGGGCGGTCAGGTCGGTGTCGCGCTTGAAGGCGGCTTCGACCTTGTCGGCGAAGACGTTGGCGCGGGCGTCGTTGCGCGCCGAGAGGCGCCGGTTCCAGGCCGTGGCGTAGTACATCTCGTGGAGGTTGGCGAAGGCCGTCACCGGGTATTCGACCAGTTGGTAATAGGCGTCCTGCTGGTCGGGCCGCAGCTTGGTCTTGATCGCCGCGACCTTGGCGTCCAGCGCCCGCCAGCGCTCGACGATGTCGCCGAACTCTCCGCCGTCCAGCGGTCCGGCGCCGTTGTCGGGACCCAGCGGGAAGGTATCCTGGTCGATCAGTTCGGGCTTCCGCCGCGAGGCCAGGGTCTCGTATTCCGAGAGCGCCTCGCCGATCTCGCCGCCCAGCGCCGGGCCAAAGGTCTCGCCCGCCCAGTCGCGCGGGAAGGCGGCCAGGGCCTTGGGCGTCATGGCTTCCGGGTTCCAGGCCATGCGCAGGAAGAAGCTGAGCGGATACTCCATCGGCTTGATGTCGCCGACATTGACGATCCACAGGTTCCGCGCCTCGCGCTGGTAGGCCAGGTCCATCTGCTGCCAAACCTTGGCGACCTGGTTGGTGTTGATCCACTTGTAGTTCCGCGGACCGCCGACATAGTCGAAGTGGTAGTAGACGCCATAGCCGCCGGCGCGCGGCAGCTTGTCCTTGCCGGCCACCGGCAGGCGGCGGATCTGGCCCCAGTTGTCGTCGGCGAACAGCAGGGTGACGTCGTCCGGGACCCGCATGCCGTGGTCGTAATAGTCCTGGACCTCCTTGTAGAGCGCCCAGATTTGCGGGGTCTGATCGGCGGGCTTGCCGGTGACGTCGGCGATGATCTGGCGCTGGTCGGCGACGATCTTTTCCAGCAGCTGGGTCGCCGCGCCCTCGGCCATCGGCTCGTCGCCGTCGCCGCGCATGCCCACGGTCACGACGCTCTCGTAGGGCGTCCCATCGCCCTTCGACATCATCCGCTCGATGCCGCCGCGCCAGAAGGTCCGCAGGTTCTCGGCGTTGGTCGTGTAGTCCCAGCGCCCACCGGTCACGCCCTTGTCCTTGTTGCGATGCCATTCGTCCTGGGCGCGGGTCATCGGCTCGTGGTGCGAGCTGCCCATCACCACGCCCATCTCGTCGGCGATCACCTTGCTCTGGGGATCGTCGTCGTTGAACGCCTTGGGCGCCCACATGGCCGGCCACAGGTAGTTACCCTTCAGGCGCAGCATCAGCTCGAAGACGTGGGCGTAGGCCTTGGAATTGACCCCGCCGAACTTGGCCTTGGTCCAGCCGCTGAAGGCCGGGTTCTCGTCGTTGATGAAGAAGCCGCGATACTTGACGCGCGGGTGGTCGGCGCGGGCCCCGGCGGTCAGGAAGAGGTCGCTCTTGCGGGTGACCGGGACGTCGGCCCACCAGACCCACGGCGAGACGCCGATGCGCTCGGAGAGGTCATAGGCGCCGAACACCGCCCCGCGCCGGTCCGAGCCGACGATCACCAGGGCGCGCGGGATATTGGGGGCGGGGCGCTCGACCACCACCTGGCGGAAGCCCTCCCACTGGCCCTGAAGGTCCTCGACTTTCAGCTTGCCGGCTTTCACCAGGCCGTCGATCACCGGGCTCTGGCCCAGAACGCCGAGGATCACCACGGGGCCGTTGGCCTTGGAGAGGTCATCGAGCTTCACGGCCTCGCCGCCGCCGACGCGGGCGAGGTCGCCGCGCAGGCTGTCGGCGGCGTGGCGCACGGCGGGGTTGGCGTTGGCGTCGATATAGACGGCGGCCGGGCGGCCCTTCTGGATCAGGGCCAGGCTCGAGGCCTTGCCGGTGGCGCAGACGCTGACCGGCGTGTCGCAGGCGAAGGCCGCCGAGGCTGAAAAGGCGAGGACCAAGCCGCACGCCGCTCCCAACTTGAACCCGAAGTCCCTCACGCTTTCTCCCCGTTCGGCTGTTACCGTTATCATCTGACCAATAAGCCCTTTGGTCAGACCACATCAACCCTTAACGCGCCGGCCTTGTCGTCGCCGCGCAATCGCGCTCAACTCGCGCCTCGCAAGAGTTTCTGGGGGCGGGTTTGACCGAAGCGTTGATTGTAAAGGGCTTGAGCAAGACGTTCGCCAAGCCCGCGGTGTCGGACCTCGACCTGACGGTCCATGCGGGCGAGCTCTACGCGCTGCTGGGCCCCAATGGCGCCGGCAAGACCACCACCTTGCGGATGGTGGCGGGCCTGACCCAGCCGGACAAGGGCGAGGTCTCGATCTTCGGCGTCGACGCGCGCAAGGACCCCGCCGCCGCCAAGGCCCTGCTGGCCTGGGCGCCGGACGAGGCGATGATCTACGACAAGCTGACGCCTCTGGAATATCTGGAGTTCGTCGCCGGCCTCTGGAACATCGATCCGACAACCGCCAAGGCGCGGGCCGAGGCGTTGTTGGCCACGCTTGGGCTGACGGCCGAGGCGCGGCGGCGCTGCGAGGGCTTCTCGCGCGGCATGAAGCAGAAGGTCGCCCTGGCCGGGGCGCTGATCCACGAGCCGAAGCTGCTGATCCTGGACGAGCCGCTGACGGGTCTGGACGCCGCCGCGGCGCGCCTCGTCAAGGACATGCTGCAGGCCCGCGTCGACGCGGGCGGCACGGTGATCCTGACCACCCACATCCTGGAGGTCGCCGAGCGCATGGCCGATCGCATCGGCATCATCGCCGGCGGCCGTCTGCTGGCCGAAGGCACGCTGGACGAACTGCGCGGCAAGGCCGGCGAGGCCGTCGGCGGCGCATCCGGCGGCGGCACCCTCGAAGACATCTTCCTGCAGCTGACCGCCGAGGACGCGTAATGGCGCTGTTCAAGCCGGCCAGCACGCCCTGGCTGCTGGTCCACGAGCTGCGCCTGACCTGGCGCGGCGCCATGTCGGGACGCAAGCACGGCGCCGTCGGAAGCATCATCGCCTTCTCGGTGCTGGGGGTGATGATCCTGATCGGCGGCGTGTTCCTGGCCCTGGGCATGAGGGGACACGAGGTTCCGATCCAGCCGCTGTCGATCACGATCGCGGCGCTCGCCCTGGCGGTGATCCTGACCCTGATGCTGGCCAGCACCCTGGCCGGGGCGGCCGACGCCCTCTATGTGCGCGGGGATCTCGACCTTCTGTTCTCCTCGCCCTTGTCGCCGCGCAAGGTGCTGTTCGTCCGGGCGCTGGGCCTGGCGGTGTCGGCCTTGCTCTGGTTCCTGGTCCCGGCCGTGCTGCTGCTGACCCCGGCGATCGTGATGGGGCATCCGGCCTGGGCGTCCTTGTTCGTGGTGCTGATCGCCGCCGCGCTCGCGGCGGCCGGCGTCGGCCTGCTGCTGGCCATGGTCCTGTTCGCCCTGATCGGCCCGCGCCGCACGCGCACCGTGGCCCAGGTCATGGCGGCGCTGATCGGCGCGGCCTTCTTCCTGGGCAGCCAGTACCGCAACCTGATGGGGGAGAAGGCCAGCGAGAGCCTGTTCGCCCGCATCGCCCTCGACGCCAAGGAAGGCCGCCTGCGGCCGCCGCCCCTGGCCGACCTGCCGCTGCGAGCGGCGTTGGGCGAGCCTCTGCCGCTGCTGGCCCTGGTCGCGGTCGGGACGCTGATCTTCCTGCTGGCCGCCTGGACGCTGGGCCGCCGCTTCGCCGACGCCGCCGCCGCCACCCAAGGCGCCGAGACCCGCAAGGCCGCCGTCGGACCTGGTCGCGCCTTCGCCGCCGGCGCCTTCCGCGCGACGCTGCGCAAGGAGCTCCGGCTGATGGGACGCGACGCGGCCCTGCTGTCGCAGGTGCTGCTGCGGGTGCTCTACATGCTGCCGCTGGCCCTGGTGCTGGCCCGCAACGCCGCCCACCAGCCCGCCTGGATGCTGGCCGGCGGCGCGGCGGGCGTCGCCTTCCTGGCCGGCCAGGTCGCCGGCAGCCTGATCTGGATCACCGTCTCGGCCGAGGACACGCCCGACCTGCTGGCCCTGGCGCCGACACCGGTCTCGGTGCTGAACCGCGCCAAGCTGACGGCCGCGCTGATTCCGGTGGGCCTGCTGCTGGTCGTCCCGGTCGTGGTGATGGCGTGGTTCCAGCCTCTGGCGGGCTTCTGGACGGGGCTCGGCGCGGGCCTCACGGCCTGGGCGGCCGGCATGATCGGCATCTGGCGTCAGAAGCCGGGCAAGCGCGCCGACTTCCGCCGCCGGCGCGCAAGCTCGTTCCTGGCGGCGCTCGGCGAGCTGGCCGTGACCATGCTGCTGGGCGCGGCGACCGCCCTGGCCGTCGCCGGCTGGCTGGTCTGGGCCGTCCTGCCCCTGATCGTGGCCGGCGCCCTGATGATGGCTCTGCGGCGCACGGAAGAGCAGATCTCCGCGGCCCTGCGCGCGGCGGCCATGGCCTAGGCGGCCGGCCGCTCAAGCCTCCAGCAGCGCTTGGATCTGGCAGACGACGCCGGTCGGGTGGAACTCGATCGTCGCCGAGCCGGACAGCTCCGCCGCCAGGCCGCGCTCGATCAGGCGCGAGCCGAAGCCCCGCTGGGCCGGCGGGGTCACGGGCGGACCGTCGCGCTCGCTCCAGGTCAGGTGCAGACGTTCGGCGCCTTGGCCGGCCGACACGTCCCAGGCGATGCGGACACGCCCGGCGGGCGCGTTGAGCGCCCCGTACTTGATCGCGTTGGTCGCCAGCTCGTGCAGGGCCATCGACAGCGACAGAGCGGTCTTCGGCGAAAGGCGCACGGCCGGACCGCTCAGCTCGAAACGATCCGCGCCGCCGTGCAGCGCCGCCAGGCGCTCGGCCACCTTGTGCAGGTCCGCGCCTTCCCAGTTCTCGCGGGTCAGCAGGTCGTGGGCCTCGGCCAGGGCGACCAGGCGATCGGCGAACGCCTCCTTGGCCTGGGGCAGGGAGTGGGCGTCGGTGAAGCTCTGGGCGGCGATGGCCTGGATGGTGGCCAGGCTGTTCTTCACCCGGTGGTTCATCTCGTTGACCAGCAGGCGCAGGTGCAGCTCGGCGCGCTTGCGGTCGGTGACGTCGACGGCCGCGCCGACGAACCGGACCGGGTTCCCATTGGGGCCGAAGAACACCTTGCCCTTGGCGTTCAGCCAGCGCTCGACGTGGTCGTCTCGGCCGATCACCCGGTACTCGCTGGCGTAGTCGGCGCGGATCGCGGGATCCATGGCGCGCGCGACGGCGTCGCGGACCCGGTCCGCGTCGGCCGGATGCACGTAGTCCAGGGCCGCGCTGATATCGGGCGGCTCGCTCAGGTCCACGATGCCGAACATGGCGTAGACGCGGTCCGACCAGACCAGGTCGCCGGTCTCGATATTGTAGTCCCAGGTGCCGACGTCGGCGGCGTCGATGGCCAGGCGCAGGGTTTCCTCTTGGCGCAGCAGCCGGTCGATCGCCTCCCGCCGCTCGGTCACGTCCGAGACCACGCCGACGAAGCGTACGCAGACCCCCCGCTCGAAGAAGGCGCGGCCGAAGACCTCGACCCAGCGTGTGACGCCGTTCTGGCGGACGATCCGGTACTCCAGGTTCATCAGGCCCGAACCGTCCGGATCGACGGCCGCCGCCACCGCCGCGCGCACGGCGGGCAGGTCGTCGGGATGCACCGCCTTCTCGAAGATCGACGTGGAGGGCGGGGCGTCGGGCGGGATGCCGAAGATCGTGCGCGCGCGCGCGTCCCAGTAGCGCAGGCCCTGCGATGGATTGTGGTCCCAGCGACCCATGCCGGCGGCTTGGGCCGCGAGGTCGATGTCGACGCGGGCGGCCTCCAGCGCGGCCTCGACCGCCTTGCGCTCGGTGATGTCGATGATGACGCCGGTGTTGCGGGCCGGCTTGCCGTCAGCGCCGAGATACGAGCGGCCGCGCGTATAAATCCAGCGGATCGAGCCGTCGGGCTGGACCAGCCGGTATTCCTCGGAAAAGCCGCCCCCGGTCTGCAGCGAGGTCTGGGCGGCGACCGCTATCCGCTCGACGTCGTCGGGATGAACCGCTGGCGTGAAGGCTTCGACGGGCAGGCCCGCGGCGGCGAGTTCGGGCACGACGCCGTGCAGCTCGGCGTAGCGGGCGTCGGCGTAGACCTTGTTGGCCCGAACGTCCCATTCCCACGCTCCGACCACGCCGGCGGCCTCGCGGGCGAGCTCGTAGCGCTCCTCGGCGCCGCGCAGCTTCTGCGTGGCCTTGACGGTTTCGGTGATCTCGACGGCGCTGATCAGCACGCCGCCGACGCCGTGGGGGGCGGAGGCGTCGGGAACGGGGCTGTAGCTGATGGTGAACCAGGCGGTCTCCTGGCGGTCGGTCCGCATCAGCTTGAACGACAGCTTTTCGAACACGAACCCGCGGCTGGCGCCGCTCAGGAGGTCGGCGTAGAGCGCCCGCGTGGAGGCCTGGAAGTCCGCGGACGTGTTCTTGAACAGCACGCCCAGATATTCGGGATGTCGCTCGCCCAGGGCCGGCGCATAGGCGTCGTTGTAGAGCAGGACCAGTTCTGGGCCCCAGCGCAGCGCCATGGGCAGCTGCGTGGCCAGCACCATGTCGACGGCGAACTTGAGGCTGGGGGACCAGGTCTCGATGGCGCCCAGGGGCGTGGACGACCAGTCGAACGCGCGCACGCGTTCGGCCATCTCGCCACGGGCGAGCATCGTCAACCCAGGCGCGGCGACGGACCCGCTCCCGCCCATTCAGTAGCCCCCCGATCCGGCTCGTCAGCCGGCCTTAAAGCGAGGGGCAAACCCTATAGCGGTTGCTGTTGCCCGGGCCTGCAACAAAAGGTCGCAGGCCCGGCTATGGAGGGTTTAGTCGATCGGCGACCAGCGCTTCTCGGCGGGAGCCGCCGGACGCTTGGGACCGCGGAAGCCGTTTCCGCCGCCGGCGGCCTTCTGGCCCTGCGGCTTGCCCTGGCCTTGGCCGCGACCTTGACCCTGGGCCTGAGGGCCCTTCTGGCCGCCGCCGCCATTGCGAGCGCCGCCGTTGCGGTTGCGCTTGCGGCGCAGCTCGGACGGCACGTCGTTGCGCGGGTCGGCGCGGCGCGGGTCCACGTACTTTTCCGCCGGAACCAGCTTGTCGGCCACGGCCGCGGCCGCCGCCAGCTGCTTGTCGTTGCGACGGTCGAAGGCCGGGATCGTCTGGCGGGTGGCCTTCTGGATGTCCTTCAGCAGGTTACGCTCGTCATCGGCGCAGAAGCTGATGGCGATGCCGTCCTTGCCCTTGCGCGCGGTGCGGCCGATCCGGTGGACATAGGCCTCCGGCACGTTGGGCAGCTCGTAGTTGATCACGTGGCTGACGTCGTTGACGTCGATGCCGCGCGCGGCGATGTCGGTCGCCACCAGGGCCCGCATCTCGCCGGCCTTGAAGGCCGCCAGGGCGCGCTCGCGCTGGCCTTGGGTCTTGTCGCCGTGGATCGAGGCGGCCTCGATACCGGCGGCGTTCAGATACTTGGCCACCCGGTCGGCGCCGCGCTTGGTGCGCGTGAAGACGATGGTGCGCGAGAAGCTGCTATCGGCGAACAGCTCGGCCAGCAGCGGACGCTTGCGCTGGGCCTCGATGAACAGGACGCGCTGGTCGATACGCTCGACCGTCGTGGCCTGCGGCGCGACCGAGACCTGGACCGGGTCCTTCAGCAGCTCGCCGGCCAGCTTGCCGATTTCGCTGGGCATGGTGGCCGAGAAGAACAGGTTCTGGCGGTTCTTGGTCAGCTGGCTGGCGATCTTGCGGATCGGCACCACGAAGCCGAGGTCCAGCATCTGGTCGGCTTCGTCGAGCACGAAGATCTCGGTGCCCGAGACGATGGCCGACTTTTCGGCCATGTGGTCCATCAGGCGGCCGGGGGTGGCGACCAGGACGTCGATGCCGCCGGCCAGGGCCTTCATCTGCGGGCCGTACTTCACGCCGCCATAGATGGTGTGGACCGACAGGCCCATGTGGACGGCGTAGGCCTTGAAGTTCTCGGCGATCTGGGTCGCGAGTTCGCGCGTCGGCGAGAGCACCAGGCAGCGGAAGCCGCGGCGCGGGGCCGGCTTACGGTCCTCGGCCAGGCGCTGGAGGATGGGCAGGGCGAAGGCGGCGGTCTTGCCGGTGCCGGTCTGAGCGATGCCCAGCAGGTCCTTGCCTTGCAGCACCACCGGGATGGCCTGGGCCTGGATCGGCGTCGGCTCCTTGTAACCCTTCTCGGCGAGGGCCTTCAGCAGCGGCTTGGCCAGGCCAAGGTCAGCAAATTGAGTCACGTGTGTTTCGTCTTTTCATGCGCCGAACGCAGCCCATGCGTCCTCGCACGGCTGGCCCCTCGGCTGGTCGTCGGGGAGCGCCCCGCGTGCACGGGCGATCTAATGAGAAGCTCTTCAGGGCGCTCGACAGGCTGGTCCGAAAGGGGACCCTCACGCGGCTGGAGCACCGATAGCGCCAAGGTGGCGCAGGCGTCGTATCGGTTATCCCAGTGGGAAAGTCAAGTTTTGGGCGCGGCCAGTTCCTCCCCCGCGACGCGGGGGAGGTGGCCCAGAGGGTCGGAGGGGGCCAGCTAGGCCTTTACGGCGCTTGCCCCCTCAGTCGCTGCCGCGACAGCTCCCCCGCATCGCGGGGGAGCATCTTGTCACCCTACGCCGCGGGCTTGGCCTTGGGGGCCACGTCGAAGATCTTGTGCACGATCTTCCAGCCGTCCGGGGTCTTCAGCAGCTGCATGTAGTCGGTCAGCACGGCGGTCGGGTAGTCCAGCACGATCTTGGCGCTGGCGGCCGAGCCGGTGATCGAGATCGACTCGATCCAGCGCTTGCGCTGGGCCTCGTCGGCGGCGGGCTTGCCCGAAGCGCCGCCGATGTACTCGTCGTCGGAACGCTGGACCAAGGCGTTGTCGCGGATCCACATCAGCCGGCTTTCGTCGTGGAAGGCCTGGCGGAATTCCTTGGGATCGCCGGTGGCGTGGCCGGCCAGATAGTGCTCCAGCACCGCGCGCACGGCGGGTTCCTCGGGATTGGCGGCCTGGGCCAGGGCCGGAGCGGCGGCGAGCAGGGTCGTAACGGCGGCCAGGGCCGCGATCGTGTGGCGCATGATGGTGTCCCTCCCAATAGCGAGAGGAGTTACAGGGGTGATTGCGGCGCCGATGGGGCGAGCCGCCTCTTGCCAGTGCGCGCCCACCGCGCCAAACCCGGCCCATGAGCAAGCCCATCGTCCTCGTCGCCGCCGCCGCCCTGATCGATGTCGACGGGCGGGTGCTGATCTGCCAGCGCCCCGAGGGCAAGCAGCTGGCCGGCCTCTGGGAGTTTCCCGGCGGCAAGGTCGAGGCCGGCGAGACGCCCGAGCAATGCCTGATCCGCGAGCTGGACGAGGAACTGGGGATCAAGGTCGCCCAGGCGTGCCTGGCGCCCTTCGTCTTCGCCTCGCACACCTACGAGACCTTCCACCTGTTGATGCCGCTCTACCTGCTGCGCCGCTGGGAAGGGCAGGTGACCCGCAAGGAGCACGCCGGCCTGGCCTGGGTGAAGCCCGACAAGCTGGCCGACTACCCCATGCCCCCGGCCGACGAGCCGCTGGTGGCGTGGCTGCGGGATGTGCTGTAGGCGCTCACGTTTCCAACAGGCCCGTCATTCCCGCCCTTGTGGCGGGAACCCCTGGTTCAGCCCGCAGGTGCGGCGCAAGCGGACCGCTGGCGGTCCGCCCCTTCCTCACCTGCGGCGGATAGAGAGGTTCCCGCCACAAGGGCGGGAATGACGGAAAGATTTATAGGTTGGGAGCTTACGACCCGGCCTTGTCCCCCGCCGGCTGCTCCTTCACCCCCAATGCATCCGCCAGCCGCATCTTCGCCGAGCCCGGCCGCAGCGGCTTCTGCTGGCTCTCGTGCGGGGCCCAGCCGGTGACCGAGACGATCTCGAAGGTCGCGGGGACCTTGCCGTCGGGCTCGGCGAAGCGCTCGGCATAGAGCTCCATGGCGCGAAACAGCACCTTGCGGGACAGCGGCTTGCGCGAGCGGTCCAGCAGCACGCTGGTCTCGCCCATGGCGCGCAGGTCCTGAAGCAGCTTGATCGGGTGCGAATACCGCACCTTGACCCGGTCGACGTCGGCGACGGGCAAAGCAAAACCGGCGCGTTGCAGCAGGCCCGCCGCGTCGATGGCGTCGGCGAACGGCGAGACGCGCATGGACGCGCCATCGGTCAGCTCGGACTCGGCGGCCAGCAGGCATTGGCGGAGCTCGGTCAGGGTGGCCCCGCCGAAGATCGCGCCGACGAACAGGCCGTCGGGCCGCAGCGCCCGGCGGATCTGGATCAGGGCGCCTACGAGGTCGTTGGTCCAGTGCAGCGACAGGGTCGAGACGATCAGGTCGAGGGTCGCGTCGCCGAACGGCAGGCGCTCTTCGTCGGCCACGACGCGCAAGGTGTTCCGACCGCCCAGCATCCGCCCCGACAGGTCGGCCTCGATCAGGGTGTCGATGTTGGCGCGGGCGTCGCTGGCGTCCAAGGCTTTGAAAAAATGGCCGTTTCTCGCGCCGAGGTCGACGGCGACCGGAAAGCGTCGCAGGATCGTCTCCAGCCGCATGACCACGTCTTGCGCCGCCCGTTCCTTCAGGAAGTCGGCGGCGGCGTAGTCGGGCGCGGCGCGGTCCAGGCGGGCCCGGTGCAGGGCGCGGTCGAACAGGAGGGGCGAGGCGGTCATGGGCGCGGAACATGGCGATTTGCGATCGACATGGAAAGCCGCGCCGTCCCGGGCGCGTCCGTTTTTCGCCGAGCTGGGGCGCGGCGTGCTGGACCTGCTGCTGCCGCCCGCCAGCCTGGACGGCGAAATAGCCCTGACCGGCGGACTTTCGGCCAGCGCCTTTTCCAAGGTGACCTTCCTGGACGACCCGGTCTGCGACGGCTGCGGCCTGGCGCAAGCCTATGAAGCCGAGACGCGCTGCCCGGCGTGCCAGGCCAAGCCTCGGGCGTTCCAGCGGGCGCGGGCGGCCTGTGTCTATGACGAGCACTCGCGGGAGCTGATCCTGAAGCTGAAGCACGCCGACCGCACGGACCTCTCCGGCCTGTTCGCGCGCTGGCTGTCGCGAGCCTCGGCGGACCTGCTGGCCGAGGCCGACGCGGTGGTTCCCGTGCCGATCCACCGCGCCCGGCTGCTGCGCCGCCGCTACAACCAGGCCGCCGAGATCGCCCGGCCGTTGGCCCGGATGGCGGGGCTGGCCTATCTGCCCGACGCGCTCACCCGCAAGCGCGACACCGCCAGCCAGGGCGGCAAATCGGCCTCGGGCCGCCGCCGCAACGTCGCGGCCGCCTTCGCCGTGCCGCCGAGCAAGCGCAAGCTCGTGGAGGGCCGGCGGATCGTCCTGGTCGACGACGTTCTGACCACCGGCGCCACGGCCGAGGGCTGCGCGCGGGCCCTGCTGGCGGCCGGCGCGGCCAGCGTGAGCCTATCCGTCGTCGCCCGCGTTACAGAAGGCCAAGCGCGTCCTATATGAGGACGTCGGAACACCTACGAGTCAGAGCATGGCCAAAGTCACCATCTACACCCGTCCGTTTTGCGGCTACTGCGCGCGCGCCCTGGCGCTGCTGAGCGAGAAGGGCGCGGACTTCACCGAGATCGAGGCGGGCATGGATCCGGCCCTGCGCCAGGAGATGATGCAGCGTTCGGGCCGCAGCACCTTCCCGCAGATCTTCGTCGGCGACCAGCACATCGGCGGCTGCGACGACATGATGGCCCTGGAAGAGCAGGGCAAGCTGGACCCGCTCCTCGCCGCATGAGCGCGCAGGGGGGCATGCTTCGGGTCGGGCTGATCCAGACGCGCACGCCGGCCACGCACGCGGCCGCGCTGGCGCATGTCGCGCCGCTGGTGCGCCAGGCGATCGGCGAGGGCGCCCAGTTCGTGCTGACGCCGGAGTGCACGAACGTCCTGCAGAAGGACCGCGCCAAGCTGCTGCCCACCCTGACCGCGCTCGAGGACGATCCGGTGGTCAACGGCCTGCGCGCGATCGCGGCGGAGACCGGGACCTGGATCGATGTCGGCTCGGCTCTCGTGCGGCGCGAGGATGGAAAGGCCGCCAATCGCCAGGCGGTCATCGACCCGAGCGGCGCGATCGTGGCGACCTACGACAAGCTGCACATGTTCGACGTCGACCTGCCCACCGGCGAGACGGCGCGGGAGTCGGCGACCTATACGCCCGGCGAGCGCGCGGTGGTCGTCGATACGCCGGCGGCCAAGATCGGCCTGACCATCTGTTATGACATGCGCTTTCCGGCCCTGCACCGGGCCCTGGCCCTGGCCGGCGCCACGGTGATCACGGCCCCCGCCGCCTTCACGCGTCCGACCGGCGAAGCGCACTGGGACGTGTTGCTGCGGGCCCGCGCCATCGAGACGGGCTCGTTCGTGATCGCCGCCGCGCAGGGCGGCTTCCACGAGGACGGCCGCGGCACGTGGGGCCGCTCGATCGCCATCGGGCCGTGGGGCGAGGTGATCGGAAAGCTTGACCACGACGAGCCCGGCGTGCTGATGGCGGACCTCGATCTGGCCGCCGCCGACAAGGCGCGCGCCGCGATCCCCGTGCTCAAGAACGCCCGGCCTTTCGTCGGGCCGTAAAGGGTCCCATCTTTAGTCGATGATCAGGTACGCGCTTCAGTGCGATCAGGCTCACGCGTTCGAGGGCTGGTTCGGCTCGTCGTCAGACTATGACGACCAGGCCGCGCGCGGTCTCGTCGAGTGCCCGGTCTGCGGCTCGCACGGCGTCTCCAAGCAGATCATGGCCCCCGCCGTGGCGGGCACGAAGGCCCAGCGCGCCACGCCCGCGCCAGACCCGAAGATGCGCGAGATGATGATGGCCGCCATAGGCGAGGTCCGCCGGCACGTCGAGGACAATTTCGACTATGTCGGCGACGCCTTCGCCAAGGAGGCCCGCGCCATCCACGAGGGCAAGTCCGAGGAACGCGGCATCTACGGCGAGGCCTCGCCCACCGAGGTGAAGGCCCTGGTCGAGGACGGCGTGAAGGTGGCGCCGCTGCCGCCGGGGCCGCCGAAGAAGACCGAGGTGAACTAGGCGGCGCGCGGCGAACCTTGGCCGACTCTGGTGTGTCTCGTTAGACTGCCACCGGTCGTTGAAAGGCGCTCCGCGATGAATGAACGGTCCCAGACGCTCACCGAGCGCGAGAAGGAGACGCTGCGGCTGCTCCTGGCGGGCCACGACGCCAAGTCGGCGGCCGCCGCGCTGGGGCTATCCGTGCACACGGTCAACGAGCGCCTGCGCGAGGCGCGTCGGAAGCTCGGCGTCGGCAGCAGCCGCGAGGCGGCCCGGACGCTGGCCCGCGCGGAAGGCCCAAATTTCTTGGGGGACAAGCAATTGGGGGTCGCCCAGGCCGCCGCCCCAGGCCCAGAACACCGCCCGTCAGATCAACGCCGACGCTTGGGGTCGCCCCTCGTCTGGCTCTCTGGAGGAATGGTGATGATGCTCGCGATGGTCGCCGCGGTGGCGATGACGATGGCTCCGCACGGCGACGGCAAGGCCAACCCCGCCAAGACGCCGGTGGCCTACGCCGCCGCCGATACGGCGTCGGACAAGGCTGGCGTGGATTCCGCCGAAGCCTGGACCAAGCTGCTGGACCAGCAGCGTTGGGGCGATAGCTGGAAGGCGTCGGGAACCCTCTTCCAGTCCAAGATCGACCAGGCGCGCTGGGCCGCCACCGCCCAGCCCCTGCGGCAGCGACTGGGCGCGGTGTCCTCGCGCTCGGTGAAGAGCGTTTCCAGCGCCACGACGCTGCCGGGCGCGCCCGATGGCCAGTACAAGATCGTCCAGTTCGCCACCGCCTTCGCCAGCAAGCCCGACGCCATCGAGACGGTGGTGCTGGCCAAGGAAGGCGCCGACTGGAAGGTCGACGGCTACTTCATCCGCTAGAACGCGCCGCGAGGCGGGTCTCGCCCTACCGGCAGTCCGGCAGGGCGACGCTGGTCTCGGCGCCCGCGTAGCGCACGTCCTGGACCTTGCCGGTCGGGACGCAGACCACCTTCAGGGGCTGCACCGGCTTCATGCCCGGATAGCGACCCTCGCGCGCGCTGAGGCGCAGGGTCCTGGCCGCGTCGTTCCAGGTCAGCAGGGTCGTGGCCCGCTCGCCCTTCTCGTAGGCGCGGCCGTCGCCGGCGTCGTCATAGAGCTCGAAGCGGCCGTCGCGGCCCGGATAGATCCGGATCTCCAGGGGCTCCTGGCTGGGCTGGTCGGCGTAGCTGACCACCGGTCCCAGCGGCAGGATCGTCCCCGCCGGGACGTGGACCGGGATCGTGTCGATGTCGGCCTTGACCGCCAGGACCTTGCCGCCCGTGAGCTTGGCGCCCGTCCAGAAGTCGTACCAGTCGCCCTTGGGCAGGTAGATCGTTCGCAGGTCGGCGCCTGGCTGGACCACGGGGCTGACCATCAGGGCTCGGCCGAACATGTATTGGTCGGCCAGCCGCAGCGCGTTCGGATCGCTCCGGAAATCCATGACCAGGGGCCGCATCATGGTTCCCGACCGCTGGGTCACCTCCCAGGCGGTGGAATAGATGTAGGGCAGCAGGCGATAGCGCAGCTTGTCGTAGGCGATCAGCCGCGCCTGGGTCTCGGGCTTGAAGTCCCAGAGCGCCTTGCCCTTGCCCGTGCCGTGAACGCGGAACATCGGGTTGAAGACCCCGAACTGGTACCAGCGGGTGAAGAGCTCGGCATAGGCGGGGTCCTGGGGATCGCCGCCGAAGAAGCCGCCGATGTCGGCCGACCAATAGGGAATGCCGCTGGCCGAGAAGTTCAGGGCCGCCGGGATCTGCTTGGCGAAGGTGTGCCAGTCGCCGTTGACGTCGCCCGACCAGGTGATGGCCGCGTTGCGCTGCTGACCGGCATAGGCCGAGCGGGTCAGGATGAAGGCGCGCTTGCCCGGCATGTCGCGACGCATGCCGTCGTGGACCGCGCTCGTGTGCAGCAGGGGATAGCTGTTGAAGGTCTCCGCGCCCGGACCGGCGGCGGTGGTCAGGGCCGCCATCTGGCCGGGCTTGCCGCCCAGCTCGGCCTCGGAGCCATCTAGCCACCAGCCATCGAAGTCGTATCGGCCCAGGTTTCGCATGATCTGGTTCCAGTAGATCTCGCGGCCCTTGGGCGACCAGGCGTCGTACCAGCGGCCCTCGCCCGCTGGATAGACGTTGGGATAGGCGGGCTCGAACAGGGCGCCGGCCTTGCGCAGCTCGTCATGGTTGGCGGTGGTCAGGTCGAAGCGCGGCCAGACCGAGATGATGATGTGGGCGTTCAGGTCGTGGACCGCCTTTACCAGGCCGGCCGGATCGGGGAAGCGCTTGGCGTCGAACTGGTGACTGCCCCAGCCGCCGGGCGCCCAGTACTGCCAGTCCTGCACGACCGCGTCGAACGGGACGCCCATCTGGCGGTAGCGCTGGACGATCGACAGCGTCTCGGCTTGCGTCTCGTAGCGCTCCTTGGATTGCCACAGGCCCCAGGTCCAGCGCGCCATCAGCGGCGCCTGGCCGGTCAGGCCGCGATAGCCGGCGATCACCTGGTCGATCTCGGGGCCGACGATCAGGTGATAGTCCACGCCGCCGCCGGCTTCCGAGGCGAAGCGCAGGCTGTGGGCGTACTGAGGGCTGGCGACGTCGACCCGGGTGGTCGCCGGGTTGTTCCAAAGGACGCCATAGCCGCGCGAGGACACCGCCATCGGCACGGCGACGTCGGTGTTGATCTGCTGCAGCAGGACGCTGGATCCGCGATAGTCCAGCTGGCCGGCCTGATGCTGTCCCAGGCCGTAGATCGCCTCCTGGGAGTCCAGCTCGAAGCGCTGGACGGAGGGACCGGCGTCCGTGTCGCTGGGTCGGGCGCGCGTCACCCGCTGGCCCTTGGCGTCGAGCACCTGAAGCTCGCCAGAGGCCCGGTCGACGACGACCTGGAGGGTGGGGGTCCTCAGCGTGACCTTGTCGGCGCCGGTCTCCAGCGTCCAGTCGACCTTCCCGGGCTGGGCGATCACGGCGGGATTGTAGTTTCCGGTCCAGGCGGGGCTCTTCGAGAAGCGGACCCGCACGATATTGTCCGACCACGGGTCCAGCCGCAGGACGCCGTCGGTCAGGCGGATCTCGACGCCGGTCGCGGTCTTTCGGACGGCGGCCTCCTCAACGGCGACGCGCGCACGGGCCAAGGCCGGACTGGTCTCGCAGACAGCGAACGCCGCCGCCATCAGCGCCATCAACCCGATCCCGCTCGCCATGGAACGTCGCATGCCGTCGCCTCCCTCGATGTCGGGCGGCCGGCTGGTGCGGCAAAAATACTCCGACAATTGTCGTACGATTGCCCGGTCTGGCGGCGGTCGTAAAGAGGGCGCGTGGTCTTAGGCGGCGGCTAGGGCGCGACGGGCCGAGCCGGTGGGAACTCGATTTCGCCCGCATAGCCTGCGCGACGGGCGCGTTGGGCCAGGTCGTCGAGCTGGGCCTGGGGCAGGGGCCGTCGCGCGTAGAGGAAGACCTTCTTCCGGTCCGGCGAGGCCGAGATGAACCAGGCGCCGGCCGGATCGGTCTCCACCACCTCGTAGCGCCAGGTCACGAACGGCAGGTAGCTCACCTTCAGGCGGCGGTTCACGCCCGGATCCTCGATCACGCCCTTGCCGCGGATAGCCTTGCGCTTGCCGTCGACGCCGCCCTTGCGGCAATCGTCCTCGACGTCCACTCGCCGCTCGTCGAGGCGGGTGTAGGTCGTCGAGCCCGCCACGCAGCCGTCGGTGATCCACATCGGCGTGCGGCCAAGCTCCAGCCAGACGCCGGAATAGTGGTTGGCCGCGTCGAGGGGGAGCTGCCGGGGCTCGGCCGGGCTCCCAGCGGCGAGGGCGAGCGCGAAGGCGACAACGGCGAACGGCGTGCTGGTCATGGCGATCTCCTTGTCCAACGCTACGGACCGGACGGGCTGGCGGACGCCTGAGACGACGCGCTGAAACGAGAAAGGGCGCCAAGCCCTTCGGCCTGGCGCCCTTGTCTTCGACCTAGGCCTCTCGATTACCGGCGATAGCGGTACTCGTAGTGGCACTTCTTCTTGCCCTTGCCGATCTCGTGGCCGGCGACCGCGCCGACCGCGCCGCCTAGCAGGGCGCCTTCGGTCTTGTTGCCGCGGCCGGCGACGGTGTTGCCCAGCAGGGCGCCGCCCAGGCCGCCGATGATGGCGCCGTTCTTGGCCTTGGACTTATTGCAGACCAGGACGCGATAGCGTTCGCGCGACTGGGCGTCGGCGGCGGTGACGGCCACGCTGCTGGCGGTGAAGCCGACGACGGTGGCCAGGACGAGTGCTTTGAGACGGGGGCGCATGGCGGCTCTCCGGTTGTTATTGTCTAGATCCCTCGGGGGATAAACGTCCAAGCGGCGCGCCGGTTTCCCTTAAAGTCGGGCATCCGACGGTTCCGCTTAGACGTTCGGTCGATCAGCCTTCGACGCGGTAGCGACCGTCGGAGTCCGGGCAGACGCGGATGTAGCGGGTCTCGACGCGGCCGTTGTACTCGGTCGGGGCCGGGGCCAGGCGGCAGCGCTCGTTGGCCTGGGCGTAGCGGCCGTCGGCGTAGCGGTAGGGCTGGGTCTCTTCATAGGTCCAGTAGTTGCCGCGCGTGTCGCACTTGGCCGAGGCGTTGCCGACCGCCGCGCCGACGCCGGCGCCGACCAGGGCGCCCAGCACCGAGCCTTCGGTCTTGGCGTTGCGGGCCGCGACGTTCGAGCCCAGCGCCGCGCCGGCCAGGGCGCCGATCACGCCGCCGACAGTGGCGTTGCGCTTGGCGTCCTGACGGCACTCCTCGCGGTTCACGACACTGGCGCTGGTGTCGAGGCTGTAGGCCCCGCCGGCGTAGGGCGTGTTGTAGCGGGTGGCGTAGTCGGGATAGCGGCGATCATAGGCGCCGCCGCCGTAACGACGGTCGTAGTCGGCGCGGGCGCGCTCGTACTCCGCCCGGTCGCGTTCCCACTGAGCGCGCTGGCTGTCATAGCCGCCGTTGCTGGCGTAGCCGCCGTTGATGCGGAAACGGTCCGCCTCGGCCCGGTGGCGACGGTCATAGGCGCCCTCGCCGTAGCGGCGGTCATAGTTGTAGCGGGCGCGCTCGTAATTGGCGCGCTCGCGCTCGAACCGGGCCTGTTCGGCGCGGTAGGCGGCGCTTTCGCGGTACTGGGCCGCCCGATAACGCTCGGCCTCGGTCCGATTGCGGCGGTCATAGGCGCCGCGGCCATAACGGCGGTCATAGTCGTCGCGGGCCTGAAGATAGTTGGCGCGATCACGCTCGTAGGCCGCCTGGCGTTCGCGGTACTCGGCCACGCGCTCATAGTAGTTGGCGCGCTGGTCGTCGTAGCGCTGCAGGCTTTGCTGATAGGCCGAGGTCTGGGCCAGGGCGGGGGCGATCGCGCCGCACGCCATGGTGGTCGCCATCAGCGCGACGAGGGTCTTGGACGTCATATTGAGTCTCCGTTCAGATCGAACGGATCGACGGCCGACCCCCGACACCGGGTCGCCAATCCGGGGCTTTATGTCCCTGCGGAGATGATAAGGCGCAGGTTGGCCCAGAGGTTCCGCTTAGTCCGAGATCCAGGTTACGCGGAAGGCGCGACCGTCCCACTTGGCGACGGCGAGAGAAGCCTCGGCGGTTCCAAACAGCAGATCGCCCTTTTCGACCGTGACGACCTTGTCGGGACACGGCGCGTCGCGTGGTCCGGCGCCCTTGGCGCAGGCCGTGGCCTCGACGCTTTTGGCCTGGGCCGCTGTCAAAATGTCGGGAAAGCCCTTTCCCAGGCGAATCCGAGCCGGGGTTTCCGCCCCGCCGCCCCGCTTGATGCTCAGGACATAGGCCTCGCCGCCGTCACGCTGGACGGCGGCGACGTCGGGCTTGCCGTCATGATCGAAGTCGCCGGACACGGACGCCGGCAGGCCGGTCGCCAGCAGAAGGATCAAGGGCAGCATCGGGACCTCACGCGGAATGCTTGAGGCGACTGTGGCTCAGTCCTTCGTCACCGTCATCATGTAGTTGATGTCGGTGTCGGCCGAGCGGCTCCAGCGGCCGGTCAGCGGGTTGTAGGCCACGCCGAACGGGCCCTGCATCGCCACCGGCTCGCCGGCCAGGAAGGCGCGCAATTCTTCGGGTTTCAGGAACTGCTTCCAGTCGTGGGTGCCGGGCGGCACCCAGCGCAGCACGTACTCGGCGCCGATCTTGGCGAGCGCGAGCGCCTTCAGCGTGCGGTTCAGGGTCGCCACGAACATGATCCCGCCGGGCTTCAAGAGCTTGGCGCAGGTGCGCAGGAACGCGCCCGGATCGGCGACGTGCTCGATGACCTCCATGGTCAGGACGACGTCGAACGGCCCCGCGCCCTCGGCCAGCAGCTGCTCGGCGGTGGCGGGGCGGTAGCCGATCTTGAGCTCCTGCTCGGCCGCGTGGGTGGCGGCGGTCTTGATGTTCTTCTCCGAGGCGTCGATCGCCGTGACGGAAAAGCCCAGCCGGGCCATCGGCTCGCTCAGCAGCCCGCCGCCGCAGCCGATGTCGAGCAGGGACAGGCCCTCGAACGGCATGCGCAGGTCGCCGTCGCGCCCGAACCGGGCCAGGGCCTGCTCACGGATGAAGGCCAGGCGACAGGGATTGAAGACGTGCAGCGGCGCGAACTTGCCCTTGGGGTCCCACCACTCGGCGGCGATGGCCGAGAAGCGGGCCACGTCGGCCGGGTCGATGCTCCAGGAGGGGGCGGAGGAGGCGGCTTGCGTCATGTGGCCTGTCTAGCACGGACGCCGACGCTCGCCACGATCCCGCAAAAAAGACGTGAGCGCGACATTGCCGTTGCGCCATCGCGCCGCTAGAAGGCGCTTCGCTTGCGCGAAGGGGAGGGTTCCCGCCGCGCGGGCGCAAGAAATAACCAAGTGTCGAGGTACCAAGGACGTGTCACGTCTGGTGATGAAGTTCGGCGGCACGTCGGTGGCCGACCTGGAGCGCATCCGCCGTGTGGCGCGCCTGGTCGCCGCCGAGGTGGCGACGGGTAAAGAGGTCGCGGTGGTCGTCTCGGCCATGTCGGGCAAGACCAACGAGCTGGTCGCCTGGACCGACGGCGCGGGCCGCGCCGCGCAAGGCCTGCCGGAGTCGGACGACGAGTACGACGCCGTCGTCGCCTCGGGCGAGCAGGTGACCGCCGGCCTCCTGGCCATGACCCTGCGCAACATGGGCCACAAGGCCCGCTCGTTCCTGGGTTGGCAGGTGCCGATCATCACCGACGAGGCCCACGGCCGCGCGCGGATCGAGGAGATCCCGCCGGAGAACCTTGAGGAATGCTTCGCCAACGGCGAGATCGCCGTGATCGCGGGCTTCCAGGGCGTGACCCCCAAGCGCCGCATCACCACGCTGGGCCGCGGCGGCTCGGACACCTCGGCCGTGGCCATCGCGGCGGCCGTGAAGGGCGCCTGCGACATCTACACCGACGTGGACGGCGTCTACACGACCGATCCGCGCATCGAGAGCAAGGCCAAGCGCCTGGCCAAGATCTCCTACGAGGAGATGCTCGAAATGGCCTCTCTGGGGGCCAAGGTTCTGCAGACCCGCTCGGTCGAGATGGCCATGGCCCATCGCGTCCCGGTGCGGGTGCTGTCCAGTTTCGTCGAACCGGGCGAAGCCCCGGGCCAAGGTACGATCGTCTGCGACGAGGAAGAAATCATGGAAAAGCGCATCGTCTCGGGCGTCGCCTACAGCCGCGACGAAGCCAAGATCACCCTGCTGGGCCTGCCCGACCATCCGGGCGTGTCCTCGCAGATCTTCGGCCGTCTCGCCGACGCCAACGTCAATGTCGACATGATCGTCCAGTCGCGCGCGCGCACCAACGCGACCGCGAACATGGAATTCACGGTCGGCAAGCGTGACGCCGCCCGCGCCGTCGAGATCGTCCAGGCCGCCAAGGCCGAGATCGGCTTCGAGGACGTCGCGGTCAACGAGGACGTCGCCAAGGTGTCGGTGATCGGGGTCGGCATGCGCAGCCACGCCGGCGTCGCCCAGTCGATGTTCGCGGCCCTGGCCGAGAAGAACATCAACATCCAGGTCATCTCGACCTCGGAGATCAAGATCTCGGTCCTGATCGACGCGGCCTACACCGAACTGGCCGTCCGCGCCCTGCACGCGGTTTACGGGCTGGACCAGCTGTAGGATTGCTGAGCGGAGGGGAGCGCCCCTCCGTCACGAGGCTTCGCCTCGCGCCACCTCCCCCGTTCCACGGGTGAGGAGGACGATCACCCATCCTCCCTCGCGAAGCGGGGGAGGGGGACCGCGAAGCGGCGGAGGGGGCGCTTTCGCCTTTCCTTCGACAAAACGTCGCCTTCGGACGTTATGAGGGGCGCAAGCCCTCGAAAGCACCGTAAGAAGCCCGCATGTCCGACGTCTTCAAGTTCGATCCCGACGCCAAGACCGTCACCTTCCACGGCGACGCGGGGCTTGAGCTGCTCTACGACCTCCTGCTGCGCGCCAAGTTCGGCGACGGCTACGAGAAGCCGCTGCTGATCAGTCCGTGGCTGGCCGCCCTGCTGAACAAGCTGGACAAGGCCCTGCCCGACGACGGCCAGTGGTTCCCGGAAAAGCCCGGCCAGCCGATCTTCGACACCGACGACCTCCTGGCCATGGGCGACGCGGTGATCGAGGAAGGCCACACCGTCGGCTGGTGGACCATGACCGAGGCCGAGCGCCGGGCCTATCTGCGCGACGTCGTCGCCGCGCCCCATCCGCTGACCGACCTGCAGGTCGAGTTCATCGAAAACGACATCGACGCGGCGCTGGAACAGGCAAGGCGCCTGGTGGCCGACGCCGACGAGCCGCTAAGCCTGCCAGGGCACGGCTGATCCCGCTATAGTCGCGGCATGGCTCACGCCCTGACCGCGCCCGCCGAACTGTCGTTCCGCCGCTATGGCGAGGACGCGCCGCCGCACGTCCACGCCTTCGACCAGATCGTGTTGCCTCGGCGCGGCGTGCTGGAGATGGAGATCGACGGCAAGGGCGGCCGGGTCGATCCGGGCCGTGCGGCGGTTGTCCCGCCCGGCGCGCGCCACGCCTTCGCCGCCTCGGGCGAGAACCTGTTCGTCGTGGCCGACATCGGCGGCGACCTGATGAAGCCGTTCGAGCGCCTGCGCGAGCGGCCGTTCGCCCCGGTCACCGGCGCGGTCCGGGGGCTGCTGGACTTCCTGTCGGGCGAGGCGCCAGGCGCGATCGAGAGCGGCGTCGCCCGTCTGTGGACGCCGCTGCTGCTGCGCGGACTTTCCGCCGCGCCGACCACGGTCGATCCGCGCCTGGCCCGCGCCATGGGATTGATCGAGACCCGCTTCGACCAGCCGCTGACGGTCCGCGACCTCGCCGCCGAGGCGGGCATGAGCCAGAGCCGCTTTTTCGCGCGGTTCGCCGAAGCCTATCGCACGACCCCGTATGCGGCCCTGGTCGATGCGCGGCTAAGGGCGGCCCAGCGTCTGCTCTCCGACACCCATCTGTCGATCGCCGAGATCGCCGCGCGCACCGGGCACGGGGATCAGAGCGCTCTGACCAAGCGCATGAAGGCGACGCTGGGCGTCACGCCGGGCGCGTGGCGCAGACAGCGGTGACCCCAGCCGCGGCGGCGGCGTCGGAGCGCGCCGGTCCGCTTACTTCGCGGCCGGGCGGGGCTTGGCGTGCCACAGCGCGTTGACGATCACCCAGCGCTCGCCGAACCGCCCGAGGTTGAGGTAGTCGACGAACCAGGGCGTTTCCACGCGGGCCACCGCCGCGTCGCCGGCGATGTCCAACACCCTGACGCTGCGGTCCCACTGATCGCGCGGCGTCTTCAGGGCTCCCTGCCGCGTCAGGTCGATGAGCTCGTCTCGGCTCATGCGGCGCAGAGCCAGCGTCTCGTCGGGATCGGGTTTGCTGCGCACGGCGCGCTTGGCGAGGTCTGGGTGCAGGGCGCGGGTGACGCGCGCGACATCCCCCTCCAATTGACCGTCGACATAGTCGTAGGCCACGGCCTCGACCGCCTTCACCGCCGCCGGATCCATCGCCGGCGTGGCGGCGCTGTTGAGCAGCAGGGCGGCGAACATGGCGGCGATCATGGAAGGCTCCGATGGCGATCAAGTTCAGCTGACGCCGAATCCTGGCGGGACGCCAAGCTCCTTACGAAAAGCGACGCTTGAGTGGCAAGCCGTCGTTCTTTGAACGTGTGCGTTCAATTCGAGCACGAGAGCCTTCGCCAAGTCTCCCGGAGTTTTCGCCAAAGTCAGCCGCCGCCGGGCCTGCTAACTCCCAACCCATGACCCCGTCCCGCAAACTCCTGCTCGGCCTGCTATGCGGCGTGATCGCCGGGGCGTTCTGGGGCGGCGTGTTCCTGGCGCCGAGACTGCTGGCCGACTTCACGCCGCTGCAGGCGACGGCGGGGCGCTATCTGGCCTATGGCCTGGCGGCGACGGCGCTGCTGATTCCGAGTTGGAAGACCGTCATGGCCCGGATGGACGGGCGCGACTGGCGCGACCTCTTCCTGCTGAGCCTGCTGGGCAACCTGATCTACTATGTCGGCCTGGCCGTGGCGGTTCAGAGCGCCGGCGTGGCCCTGGCCTCGCTGGTCATCGGCCTGCTGCCCGTGACCATCACCCTGGTCGGCGCCCCCTCCAGGAAAGATGGGCCCGGGGAGGGGACGCCGATACGCCGGCTGATCGCGCCCCTGGCCCTGATCGTCGCCGGCGGGGTCTGCATCAACCTGGACGCCTTCGCCGCCGCTGGACGGGCCGGCGCGGGGCGGACGCTGGTCGGCCTGGCCGGCGCGCTCCTGGCCCTGGCGGTCTGGACCGCCTACGCCGTCTGGAACGCCCGGCGATTGGCCGCCACGCCGAAGTTCAACAGCCACGAGTGGTCTCTGCTGACCGGCGTCGCGACGGGCTTGCTGTCCCTGGTCATCGTGGTCCCGGCCTTCGCCCTCGGGGGGAAGGCGCATGCGGCCAGCGCTTGGGGCCTGTTTTGGGGCGTCAGCTTCGCGGTGGCGATCGGCGCATCGGTGATCGGCAACGGCCTGTGGAACGCCGCCAGCCGCCTGTTGCCGCTGTCGCTGTCGGGCCAGCTGATCGTGTTCGAGACGGTGTTCGCGCTGGCCTACGGCTTCCTGCACGAGGGGCGGTGGCCGCGCCCCCTGGAGAGCGTCGCCATCGTGCTGATGCTGGCCGGCGTGCTGTGGTCGGCGCGGCGGCATCGGGCCCCGACCGAGGCGCTCGCAACATGACGCGAACCTGAACGGCCAGTCCCGATCGGGTTCAGATGCGGGGGTCTAGAACAGCTATCAACAGAGATAGGAGACCCGCCATGACCACCATCGGCAAGTTCACCAAGACCGCGATCGCTGTCACCGTCGCCGGCGCGCTGGTCGCTCCCGCCACCGCCGCTTTCGCCGGCGAAAAGACCGAGCGCGCCATCCTGGGCGCGGTGATCGGCGGCGTCGCCGGCGCGGCGCTGGGCAATGGCAAGGGCGATGCGGTCGCCATCGGCGCGGTCGCCGGCGCGGCCCTGGGCGCCACGACGGCCAAGGACAAGAACGACCGCCGCTACAGCCACGGCTATCGCACGGCGCCGCGCTACGACAACCGCTACTACAACGCCGGCTATCGCAACGACCGCTACGCCTACGATCGCTACGACCGTCGCAACGATCGCTCTTACGACCGCTACGACAACCGCTACGCCTACGGCTATCGCCGTTAACCGCTAAGCCTTCCTCGTTGGAGTTTCGATCCCTCCTCCCGCGAGCAAACTGCGCCGTCCCGGACCGGGGCGGCGCTTTTTCGTGCCGCCACACCTAAACATCGTTTGGTTGACACCAGCGGCTATCGCGGCGGCGAAATCTGCTATAGCCCCCTCTTGAGGAAAGAGTGGTTCGGGCCCGGCGCTAAGCGGGACCGGCTGTTCCTGGGTTAGGGAGCGCGCTTAAGGCTCATGGCGGCATCCGGCATCGCCGTTCGAGGACCACGAAGCCTGCTTCGGCAGATTCGAGAAGCCATGGCCGGGGGCGGCCCCGCCCAGGCCAAGCTCGACATGGTGGTGCGCACCATCGCCATCTCGATGGTGGCGGAAGTCTGCTCGATCTATCTGCGCCGCGCCTCGGGCGATCTCGAACTGTTCGCCACCGAGGGTCTGGCGCGCGAGGCCGTCCACGTCACCCGCCTGAAGCCGGGCGAGGGCCTGGTCGGCGAGACCATGCGCCTGGGCCGGCCGCTGAACCTGTCCGACGCCGCCAGCCACCCGCAATTCTCGTACCGTCCGGAAACGGGCGAAGATCCCTACCACGCCTTCCTGGCCGTGCCCCTGCTGCGCGGCGGCCGCGCCATCGGCGTGCTGGTCGTCCAGAACCGCACCGAGCGGGTCTATGACGAGGAAGAGGTCGAGGACCTGCAGATCATCGCCATGGTGCTGGCCGAGATGGTCAGCTCCAGCGAGCTGCTTGGCGCCGATGAGCTGAAGGACGTCGAGCTGGCGCCGCACAAGCCCGAGCGGCTGAAGGGCGCGCGCTTCGCCGAGGGCCTGGCCTATGGCGTGGCGGTTCTGCACGAGCAGCCGGTGGCGCCCGAGCAACTGTTGTCGGACGACGCCCTGGCCGAGGAGGCCCGGCTCAAATACGCGATCGAGACCCTGCAGACCCAGATCGACCAGATGCTGGAAGGCCAGCATGGCCTGGTCGGCGCGTCCTACGAGGTGCTCGAGACCTATCGCCTGTTCGCCCACGACCGGGGTTGGAACCGCAGCCTCGAGGAGGCCGTGCGCTCGGGCCTGACCGCCGAGGCCGCCGTCGAGCGTGTCCGCTCCGAGCACCGCGCGCGCCTGGGCCAGGCCCGCGATCCCTATCTGCGCGAGCGGCTGCACGACCTGGAAGACCTGAACGATCGGCTGCTGCGCCACCTGTCGGGCGACGTCCACCACGTGCGCCAGCTGCCTGACGACGCCATCCTGATCGCCCGGAACTTGGGTCCGGCCGACCTGCTGGAATACGACCGCACCAAGCTGAAGGGCATCCTCCTGGAGGAGGGCAGCGCCGCCAGCCACGCCGGCATCGTGGCCCGGGCGCTGGATATCCCGTGCGTGGGCCGCCTGGCCGGCCTGCGCGACCGGGTCAGCGAAGGCGACCCCGTGGTCGTCGACGCCGAGACTCAGGAAGCCTGGCTGCGGCCGCGTCCGGACGTGGTCAAGGCGCTGAAGGTCCGGATGGAGGTCCGCGCCCAGCGCAAGGCCGAGTTCGCCCGCCTGCGCGACACGCCGCCGATCACCAAGGACGGCGCCAAGATCACCCTGCTGATGAACGCGGGGCTCGCGGTCGATCTCGACATTCTGGCCGAGACGGGCGCCGAGGGCATCGGCCTGTTCCGGACCGAGTTCCAGTTCATGGTGGCCGAGGAGCTGCCGCGCCTCGAGGCCCAGACCAGCCTCTACGAGAAGGTGCTGGAGGCCGCCAACGGCATGCCGGTGACCTTCCGCACGCTGGATCTCGGCGGCGACAAGCTGCTGCCGTACATGGAGCTGGAGCGCGAGGACAATCCAGCCTTGGGCTGGCGGGCCGTGCGCATGGGGCTGGACCGTCCGGCCCTGCTGCGCATGCAGATCCGCGCGCTGATCAAGGCCGCCGCCGGCCGGCCGCTGCGGGTGATGTTCCCGCTGGTGGCCAATGTCGACGAGTTCCGCGCCGCCCGCTCGTTCGTCGACCAGGAAGTCGCCTGGGCCCAGCGTCGCGGTCGTCCCGCGCCGGCGCGTCTCGATGTCGGCGCCATGATCGAGGCGCCGTCGCTGCTGTGGCATTTGGACGCGTTGTTGCCGATGACCGACTTCGTTTCGGTCGGCACCAACGACCTGATGCAGTACCTGTTCGCCGCCGACCGGGGCAATCCGAAGGTCTCGGACCGCTACGACCCGCTGTCGCCGGCCGCCCTGAGGGCGCTGAAGACCATTCAGCAGGCTTGCGCCGACACGGGCACGCCGGTGTCGGTCTGCGGCGAGATGGCGGGGCGTCCGTTGGAAGCTTTCGCCTTGGTGGCCTTGGGTTTCGAGGGTCTTTCCATGCCGCCGGCGGGCATCGGCCCAGTCAAGCAGATGGTCCTGTCGCTTGATCGGGAGGCCGCTCGCCGCAATGTCGAGGCCCTGCTGAAGGGCTCCGGCGGATCGCTGCGCGGCGAAATCGAGACGCTCGCGCGAAAGCTCTACGTCGCGGTGTAGAACGCTGTTATGCGGTTAGGCAAGCGTGGCCGGTAAGTACATTGAATCCGGATACTTAGTTTGCTACCCACAAACACTCGTTAACAATTCCGTGCATGATGGAGTCGGCGAAGCCGCCGTGCTTTACCGGCGATCGGCGCCAGGCGGTTTTAAGTTCCAGGCGAGTTTCGGGGGCGCTTAGTCAGTATGCCGCGAGATATGGGCAACGTAGAGCGTTTGCATCTCGACGACGTCGAGGCTGAAACGGCGCCGTTCGCCGTCGCCGAGGCCGTGGTCAGCGAACCCATGCAGCATGAACCCGCCGACATCGGCGCCGCGTTGAAGGCCGCTCGCGAGGCGCGGGGTCTCAGCCTGCAGCAGGTCGCCGAAGCCACCCGCATCCGTCAGGGCTATGTCGAGGCGTTGGAAGAGATGCGCCTGGAGGCGCTGCCCTCGCGCCCCTTCACCATCGGCTATGTTCGCGCCTACGCGGCCCTGCTGGGCATGGATGGCGACACGGCCGTGGCCCGCTTCAAGACCGACGCGCCGGACGAGGGCGCCGAACTGCGCGAGCCGGTGGGCGTTCGCCGCGAGCGCGATCCGCGCCTGGCCCTGATCCTGGCCGGCGGCGTGCTGGTGGTCGGCGCGATCCTGCTCTGGAACGTCGCCCAGCGCGCCATCGCCAAGGATCAGCCGCCGCAGCAGATCGCGCCGGCCGCCGCCTCGACCCAGGTCCAGGCCCACGCCAACAACAGCTCGGTCGCGCTGGGCGCGCCGCTGCCGGCGCCGGTCGAGTCGACCACGCCCGAACCCTACAAGACGCCCGGTCTGGACGACGCCGCCGCCAATGGCGGCTCGGTCGACGCGGCCAAGGCCGCCGCCAAGGCGCGCGCCGAGGCCGACGCGCGGGCGGGGATCGTCGATCCCGCTCACCAGGTCCAGGTCGGCGCGCCGTTCAAGCCCCGTGGCGTCATGCTGGGCGCCGCGCAGGGCGAAGGCTCCGGCGTGGTGCTGCAGGCGCGCAAGCCCGCGACGCTGGTCGTGCGCGGCGTCGACGGCCAGGTCTATTTCGCCCGCGCCCTGACGGCTGGCGACGCCTATCGCGCGCCGCGCACGCCGGGTCTGATCGCCGACGTCTCGGATCCGATGGTGTTCGAGGTCTATTACGGCGGCGCCCTGGTCAGCCACCTGCCGTCCAACTCGACCGCGCTGTCCAAGCTGGTCCCCGCGCCGAAGGTGGCTCCGGCCGCCCCGGCCGTGGCGCAGACTGCGCCGGCGGCGACGCCGCCACAGTAGTCCCTTCTCCCCTTGCGGGAGAAGGTGGCCGCGAAGCGGGCGGATGAGGGGTTGAACCCCCGTCCGTCAACGTCTTCGCGACCCCTCATCCGTCGCCTGGCGGCGACACCTTCTCCCGCAAGGGGAGAAGGGGGGCGGGTAAGCCCCTTCTATCGCGGCTCAACACCCTCTAAATTAGCGCCATGTCCGCAGACCACACGTCCGTCCGTCCCTGGCGCCAGATCACGCGTCGGCCCTCGCGCAAGATCCGCGTGGGCTCCGTCGAGGTGGGCGGCGACGCGCCGATCTCGGTGCAGTCGATGACCAACACCCTGACCAGCGACGCGGCCGCGACGCTGGAGCAGATCCGCCAGCTGGAGGAGGCCGGCGCCGACATCGTCCGCGTCAGCTGCCCGGACGTCGAGAGCACGGCCGCGTTCAAGACCATCGCCCGCGAGGCCAAGGTCCCGCTCGTGGCCGACATCCACTTCCACTACAAGCGCGGCATCGAGGCGGCGCAGGCCGGCGCGGCCTGCCTGCGGATCAATCCGGGCAACATCGGCAGCCCCGACCGGGTGCGCGACGTGATCCAGGCCGCGCGCGACCACGGCTGCTCGATGCGCATTGGCGTCAACGCCGGCTCGCTTGAACGGGAATTGCTGGAAAAGTACGGCGAGCCCTGCCCCGAGGCGATGGTCGAGAGCGCCCTGAACCACGCCCGCATCCTGCAGGACCACGACTTCCACGAGTTCAAGATCTCGGTGAAGGCGTCCGACCCGTTCATGACCGTCGCCGCCTACTACCAGCTGGCCGAGGCCATCGACTGCCCGCTGCACCTGGGCGTCACCGAGGCCGGCGCGACGCGCACCGGCACGGTGAAGAGCTCGATCGGCATCGGCTCGATGCTGTGGGCCGGCATCGGCGACACCATTCGTGTTTCCCTTGCCGCGGATCCTGTCGAAGAGATCAAGGTCGGCTTCGATATCCTCAAGTCGCTGGGCCTGCGCCACCGCGGCGTCAACATCATCGCCTGCCCGTCGTGCGCGCGGCAGGGCTTCAACGTCATCAAGACGGTCGAGGCCCTGGAAGAGCGCCTGGCCCACATCGCCACGCCGATGTCGCTGTCGATCATCGGCTGCGTCGTCAACGGCCCGGGCGAGGCGCTGATGACCGACATCGGCTTCACCGGCGGCGGCGCGGGCGCGGGGATGGTCTACATGGCCGGCAAGCCGGATCACAAACAATCCAACGAGGGGATGATCGATCACATCGTCGAACTCGTCGAGAAGAAGGCCGCCGAGATCCAGGCGACCAAGACGGCCGGAGCCCTGGCCGCGGAATAGGAACAGCGCGATGCGTTCGATGCCGAAAGCCTTGGCGGCGGTTGTGGTTCTGGCGGCGGCGTCCGGCGCGGTCGCCGCGCCGAAGGAGGCTCCGGAGGTGAAGCTGGCGCGGCTGCTGGACGGCCGCGTGGCCGGCGAGCCGGTCAACTGCATCAACGCCAGCAACACCGACTCCATCGAGATCATCGACGGCGTGGCGATCGTCTACCGCATGAAGAACGGCGTGGCGTACGTGAACCGCCCGTCGATCGGCGCCGACAGCCTTCGCCGCGACCAGGTGCTGGTGACCAAGATGAACGGGAGCCAGCTGTGCCGCATGGACATGGTCACGCTGGTGGATCAGGGCTCGCGCTTCCAATCGGGCGCCATCAGCCTCGGGACGTTCACACCCTACGCCAAGCCGCGCCCCTAGAGCGTCCGTCGCCTAGCCCAAGGCCGCCATCAGCGCCGGATCGACGCCTGCGGCGATTGTCTCTCGCCGTCGAGGGACGAACACGTCAGGGGCGAGCCCCGCGTCCGGCTGGGGCGTCCTGGGGAAGTAGCCGATCAGCGGCAGGTCGACCTCGATCCCCGTGCGCGGCAGGCGCAGGAAGTAGAACGCGCCGCCGTTGATGCCGCGCCGGCTGCCGCCGGTCGTCTCGCCGTACAGCCGCCCCAGCCTCTCCCGCTGCATCAGCTGCGAGAACTGGAAGGTCGCCGAGCTGTTCTGCGGCCCGATCAGCACCCGGACCTCGCCCGCATAGCGCGGGCCCTTCGGTTCGATGACGGCGCCCTCGCTGTCGCGGCGCGCCAGGGTGTAGAAGCGGTCGTCATAGGGCTGGGCGTCGTCGCCCCAGTCGTCGAAGGCGCGGTCCCAGGTGTCGAGATAGGGCTTCAGGTTTTCCGGGATGCGGCGATAGCGGGTCAGCCGCAGCATGTCGTCCTTGCGCACCGGCGTCTGGGTCAGGCGCGCGATGATGGCGTCGCCGCAATCGAGGCCGCCTTCATTGTCCCGAATGTCGATCACCAAGCGGGGGACCTTCTGGGCGATCAGCTCGTCCATCCGCGCGTCGAGCCAGGCGCGCCAGTCCCAGGCCGCGCCGTACAGCGCCCAGCCCGGCATGGTCAGGATCGCCGCGTCCTTCTCGCGGCGCATCGTCCAGGCGGGCGTGTCGTGATCCTTGTCGATCTGCGGCGGCCGCTGGGCGCGCCGCTGCGCCAGGGTCATGGCCGGCGCCAGCAGACGCCGCCGGCGGCCATCCTGGCCCTCGATGACCAGGTCGTGGCGCGTCCGGGCGCCGAAGATCAGCGGGTAGAAGACGTCGAAGCTCTCGAAGCTGTCCTCGCCCCCGACCGACATCAGCTGGCGGCGCTTGGCGTCATTGCCGCCGTCCGCGCGAGCCACGGTCATCAGGGCGGCCAGCACTTCGCCGGCGGGAACACCGTTGAGGGTGACCACTTCGTCGCCGGGCGACACGCCCAGGCCCAGCGGATCGCCGGTGACGACCATGCGCGACCCCAGCCAGACGAACCGCAGCGGCAGACGGTCGGGGCCCTCGAACAAGGCCCGCCGCACCGGCGCGCGCTGATTGTAGAAGTTGGCGTAGGTGTGCCCGCAGCGGATCGTGGTCAGAAACCGCGACAGACGCAGGTAGAAGCCGGCCAGATCGCTGGGGCCTGGCGCGGTCAGGGCGGCGTAGCCAGCCTCGATCGTCGCCGGATCGTTGTAGCGCAGCAGGCCCGGATGCAGCGCGCCGTAGGCCTCGCGCATCAGCGCCACGTCCTCGGCGACGGCGTCTCGCGGGAGCGGGGTCTCGCCTTCGATCGGCGGGGCCGCCTGGACGAAGGGCGTGGCGGTCAGGGCGGTCAGCAGGCTTCGGCGGTCGAGCGACATGGGATGAGCATCTCCGGAAGAACGACCCTCGTCTTCCCGCAACCTCGCGCGGCGATCGTCTCAGAACCCTGGGCGCGGCGTGATTTTCAGCTTTTGAGACCTTCCAGCATCCGCCGCTTGGCTTGGGGCGTCATGCCGTAACGCTCGCGGAACGCCCGGTTGAAGCTGGCCTTGGAGCTGAAGCCGGCCTCCAGGGCCAGGTCCAGGATCGCGCCGGCCGGCGCGCTGGTCAGCCGCTCGGCGACCTCCTCGCAGCGCAGGGCGTTGATGGTGCGCGAGAAGTTCTGGCCCAGGCCCTGGTTGAAGGCGCGCGAGACATAGCCGGTGTTGGCGCCCAGCCGGCGCGCGGCGCGCCGCAGGCTGAGGTCGGGTTCGCGGTGCCAGCCCTCGGCGCGGATCTTCTCCCGCCAGGCCTGGCCCAGCGCCGCCCAGTCGCGCTCCTGGGCGGGCGGCTCGGGCGTCAGGTCGCGCAACGGCGGGAAGGGGAGGGCGGCGTTGCGCCAGCCTTCGATCGCCAGATAGACGGCGATGGCGGCGACCCCGACATAGAGGCCCATCAGCCCCTTGTAGTCGAGCGGCCGGACCAGGTCCCAGAGGGCGTAGACCGTCCAGATCGCCGCCAGCAGCGCCCCGGCGGCCAGGGCCCGCGTCAGCCAGCGCGCGGCGAAGCGGCTGTCGTCGCTGCGCCCCTGGGCCAGGGCCGCGCGGTAGGCGACCAGGCGCCGCCAGCTCGCTGTTCCGTAAGCGGCGAAACTGACGATCAGGGCCAGGGAAAAGACCAGGTCGCCCGGCTGCATGGCGATGTCCGCCCAGCGGTTCTTGAGGTCCAGCGGCAGCACGAAGCCGCCCAGCAGCCAGGCGAACTGGACAAGGCCCGGCAGCAGGTGTCGCCCCGCGCCGCGCGGGGTCTCGCCGACGACCAGCGCCTCGACGTACAGCCACAGCAAAGGCGGCCCCAGCAGCGGAACCGCGACGGGCAGGAAGGTCAGCCAGCGCCAGCGGTCGTAGAAGCCCGCGAAGCCGATCAGCCACGGCGTGAACACCCCGACCAGCACCACCAGCAGCAAGGCCAGGTCGCGGTTGGCGGTCCGGTTGGCCAGCGTGCTCCACAGGCCGCCGGCGATCGGCAGGATGACCAGCGCCGCGACGCTGAGCACCGCCGTCCGCCAGCCGAACACCAAGTCGTGCAACCTCGCGCCCCCGCCGCCTCGATCGGGCGAGCCTAGGGAAGATCGATGCGCGGATATAGGGGGCGACGTCTGCGTCGGCGCATTGACAGCGGCGCGGCCGCGTGGCGGGCTCCGCCTCCACGTTTTGGAGCGCCTCGATGACCACCCTGATCCTCAGCGTCGTCGGCAGCGACCGGCCCGGCCTGACCCAAGCCCTGGCCAGCGCCGTGCTGTCGGCCGGCGGCAACTGGCTGGAGAGCCATCTCAGCCAGCTGGGCGGGCTCTATGTCGGCTCGGTGCTGGTCGCGCTGGACGACGACAAGGTCGAGGCCCTGCGCGCGGCGGTCTCGGCGGTCGACGCCCACGGACTGGAGGTGCGGATCGCCCCGACGGTCGAAGCCCCCGCCGCGACGGGCGAGCTGCTGCAGCTGGGCGTCGTCGGCCAGGACCGTCCGGGCATCGTCCACCAGGTCACCGGCGTGCTCAGCGCCCTGGGCGCCAATATCGAGAGCTTCGGCTCGCGCCTCAGCATCGAGCCCCACCAGGGCGCGCCGCTGTTCCACCTGGACGCCCGCCTGCGCCTGCCGCGCGGCCTGACCGCCGCCGCCGTCCAGGACGCGCTGGAAGCCATCTCCGGCGAGATCATGGTCGACATCGCGCTGACCCCGGCGGGGTAGGGGTTACACCTTGACGCTTCGCCCTCGCGCTCTGCGGTCGACCTTAAGTCACAGGAAGCAAGTTCGGATAGGGCGGCCGATCGCCCAGCGCGACGGCGGCTTCGTTAGCCTTGGCCTTGAGGATCGTGAGTTCGTCGGCAAGGGCTGCGGCGGCCGTGGCGTCCCCCTTCTCTTGAGCCGCGCTGAGTTCGCGCTGCTTGGCGGCGACGGCGGTCATCGCCGAGACCATGGTGGTATCCGCCGTCGACCATTTCGGCTGAGGTGCGACGGCTTCCTGGACCGCTTTCCCAACGTTTTCAGACTGGCCTTTGAGCGCGGCCGCCACGGCCAGACCAAAGCCGTTTGCGTCGCGGATGACCACGAACCTCGCCTTAACGTTGGTGACGCCGAAGGTGCGGACGGTTTGCGCATCGGCTTCCTTCAATGCTTTTAAGCGGTTGGAAGCTTCATCAAGCTCCTTGACCTTGTCGCTTAGCGCCAACTCCGCCAAGCGCTGGGCCTCCTTGTCGTCGGGCTTCTTGGTGGCCAACGCTTTTCGCTGGGCCTCTTCGGCGACGCGAGTCGCGGTTTTCTTTTCGGCCTCGAGGGTCGCGACGGAGGCGTACAAGGCGTTGGTGTCGGCGAGCGCCTTCTCGGGGGCGCCGGCGATGGGGCGCTGGGGCAAGGCGATGAACTTGCGCCCGGCAAGATCCCACGACCCCACGGCGTTGTCGGGCGCCAACGAGGGCAGGGGGATCTGGACCGAGGCGAACGGCGCGCCGATATCCAGAGCGTCGGAGCCGGCGGCCGGGGTGGCGAAAGTCACATGTAACTCGGTCGGCGCAGCCTTGGATGGCGCGCCCTTTTTCCACGCTGCGCCGTACCAGGCGAGGACCGGACGAACCATCATGCCTTCGTCAGTGGGGATGAGTTCGGCCTCGACATAGAGACGTGGATCTACTCCAGCCCCGAGATCCTTAAGCGTATTGGTCGTAGCGTCCGCCGCGGCGTCGTCGAGGAAAGGGCGTAGCTCCAGCCCGGCGTCAGGCGCCTTAGCGTTGAGCCGCTGCAAGGCGCCGACCTCTTTCAAGCTCTTCGGCGACGGCGCCTTGCCTTTGCTCTGCTTGGCGCCGTCGGCGTCGGCCGGAAGAAACAGGATAAGGCATGAGCGGGGCTGCTCAAGCCTGGCCAATCGTTCGCCCTCCGCCGGATGGCTCAGATCGTAGAAGCGGAAGGTCGTGGCGCCCTCCGCCACGAAGCCCTTCTCTACGCTCGCCTTCTCAATTGCATTGCCGAGAGCCGTCATTCCCGAGCTGGCCAGGGAACCAGCGATGTTCGCGCCGACCATGGCCAAGGCCAGGCCCAGTGTTTCGCGGCTCTTATCGCTGCGCTCCATTTCGGTCGCCGTCGCGGAGCTGAGCGGGCACTGAGCGCGAACGGCGGCGCGCGCGGTCGTGACGCTTTCGGCACGCTCCGCGAGAGCCGCCGTCGGGCTGAGGATCAACCCAACGGCGGGAGCGAGGAGAGCGAAGCGGCGAAGCATGAGATCATCTCCGGAGTGAGATTAGGGGCGCACGGCGCTGGAGGCGGTTGCGGTGGTCACATAGGTTTCGCGGACGCCGCACGCGGCATCCTCCGCCATGGAGGGGCGGCTGATGAAGCCGATGACCTGCAAGGGCTGATCGGCGGCCGTCGTGTTCATGAAGACGGGGGTCCCCGAGAAGCCTTCGACGGTTTGACAGAGCAGCTTCACGCACTTGGTCTTTTCTTCCCGATAGACTTGGCAGAAGCCCTCTCTCGGCCACCGCAGTCCCTTGCGCCAAGAGGGGGCCGAGCTGACGGCGGGGCCATAGTCCGCCGCCTTGTGGTCGTCGAAATAGGCTACAAGCGAAACCGGTCCCGCCGCCGCTTCCTGGCGCAGATTGGTCGCGGGCGCGGCGATCGCATCGGTGGTGAGAATTTCCACTACGGCCCAATCGGCTTCGACGGCCTGGCCAGAGCCATGGTCTTTGAAGCGGGGCGCCACGGGCCAGGGGGCCGCGCGTCCATCCGCGGGCCGCACCCAGACTTTGCCGCTGGTCCAGGCCACGTTCCTGGCGCCTTCGAAGCAGTGGCGGGCGGTGATGAGGGTGCGATCGTTACGCAGCAGGCCGGCGCAGAATGGCCCGTTCTCGTCCTCGAGTAGGCCAACAGCGGCGAGCGCGCTGGTGGAGCTGCGCGCGAGGATGGCTGGGGGGATATCGGGACTGTACGAGCCGCCCTGGGCTCGTGGCTCGTAACTGCCAAGGCACGCCAAATCAAAGCGCGCGGCAATCGAGGCTGGAGGCCGGGACTTGGGATAGTATCCGAGATAGGCGTCGGCGGCCGCCGAGCAGTCGGGGTGGAGGCTGATCGCGTCGCGCATGGACGTGAGCGACCGATTCAGGTCGCGGGCGCGTTGGCAGCTGGGGCTCCCCAGTTTGAGAGCACACTCGCTCTCGAGAGTTTTCAGTTCTTTTTCGAGATACTTCGCGCCGTAGCTCGGATTCAGCGGGCGCTGGATCGTTTCGTTGCGCCGGAGAATCTGACCCAGGGTGATCGTCGATCCGAGGTCGACGACACCGAACTCCGGTCCGCGATAACCGGGTAGACTGAGCTTCTTCAGCACGTCCTCTAGATTATCCGTCGTCGAGACATCGACCGGGGCGGCGGGGCGCTGGAGCGTTCCGCTTCCAAGGGGTCTCGCTCCCGGACCCAACGCAGGGCCCAGGCCGGGTTGGCCGCCGAAGCTGGCGTTTTGAGCGAAAGCGTTCGGTGTCAGCAAAACACCGCCCGCGGCGCACAGGGCGGCAAAGACACGCCATTTGGGAAGCGTACTCAAATCTGACCCCCCTGCCAGATCGAATAGTCTTAACAGACAACCGTAAAGTGTGCTACGTGTCAATCGCACGTCGAAGCCGCTTTGAAGGCTAGGGCGCGCGTTAACCGCTCGCCGAGAGCCAGGCGTTCGGTTTAGGTCTCGCAGATTGGTGGGTGGCGTCGTCGTCCTGCGCCGCGCCCGCTGCGATCTTCAGCCGCGCCCCTTGAACGGGAC
Source organism: Caulobacter segnis ATCC 21756 (assembly GCF_000092285.1). Classification (NCBI taxonomy): domain Bacteria; kingdom Pseudomonadati; phylum Pseudomonadota; class Alphaproteobacteria; order Caulobacterales; family Caulobacteraceae; genus Caulobacter; species Caulobacter segnis. Next base: position 979,570 of record NC_014100.1, read on the forward strand.
GGGTGGCGCACCATCTGTTATCCATAAGCGATCGCCCGCTTACGTTTCCGCGCCTGTTATCGGCCGGATGTCAGGGCGATGCTTCGCTCGCTCCGCGCCGTTACAGATGGCCTTGAGCGATTTCCCACCCATCTAGCGTTTTGGGGCCCGCACTGTCGCCGGCCCCTGTTTTGGAACTTCATGAAAATCGTTTCTATCCGCGAGGCCGCCGCTCGGCGTGAGCCCCGCACTCAAACCCCGCAGCGCGTCGCGCTGTCGCCGGCGCGTCCGGCTCAAAGCGAATGGGCCTGGCCCGGCATGACCCGCGCCGCTCTGCGCGCCGAGATCATCGACCAGATCGGCTAAGCCTCCCCACCGACACGCGCCCGGCGGTTCGATCGCCGGTTGACGTGGTTCGGGCTTCCGTCGATCTAGCCTCTGTCCCATTCACCGGCGGAGGCGAGCTTGGCGAACACCGCGGCGAAAAGCCGAGCCCCCTTGGCGACCCGCCGCGAAACCTGGTTTTCGCTCGACGCCTGGAGGGCCTTTCACGACCGCCACGCCGTCGTGATCTGGAGTTTCCTGGCCAGCCGGCTGATGCTGCTGGCGGTCGGGCTGCTCACCCTGGTCAACATTCGACCGCTCACCAACACCGGCAACGCCCTGAGCCAAAGCGCCCACCAGGTCCTGAACATCTGGGGGGCGTCGGACAGCGGCTGGTACCTCGATCTCGCGACCAACGGCTACCAGCTGGTCCCCGCCGCCAACGGGCAGGCCAACTGGGCCTTCTTTCCGGCCATGCCGGGGCTGGCGGCCGGCCTCGCGCGCCTGACGAGCCTGACGCCGTTCGAGGCGATGCTGGTCGTCTCGAACCTCAGCTTCCTGGTCGCCCTGATCCTGGTCCATCGCCTCGCGCGCCAGGCCTTCAACGTGAAGACCGCCGACGTCACCGTCGTGCTGCTGTGCGTCGCGCCGGCCAGCTACATCTTTTCCGCCGCCTATACCGAGGCGCTGTTCCTGGCGTCGCTGACCGGCGCCCTGCTGCTGATCCGCGACCGCAGGTGGCTGGCCGCGGGCCTCGTCGCCGCGCTGGCCGCCCTGACCCGCAACCTCGGCCTGGCCCTGCTGCTGCCCTATGGCTGGGCGGTCCTGGAGCGTTGGCGGGCTCGGGACCAAGCCCCGCTGGGCCGGGCGGAGAGCGTCCGGATCGTCCTCGGCGGCCTGGCGCCGATCGCGGGCGTCGCGCTCTTCCTGCTGCATCTGAAGTCGCGCACTGGCGACGCCCTGGCGTTCCTGCACATTCAAAAGACGTGGGGCCGGAGCCTCGAGCAGCCCTTCGCCGCCCTCGTGCAAGGCCTGGTTCATCCCTCGTCCATCCCTGATACTGAGCTGCTGAGCTTCGCGATCGCCTGGCTGGCGCTGGGCCTCCTGCTGGCGCTGGCGCTGCTGAGGCGCTGGGGATGGCTGCTGCTGTCGGCGGTGTTGGTCCTGGCGCCGCTGGCGACCGGCGTGACCTCGTTCTCGCGCTACGCCCTGGTGGTCCTGCCGCTGTGGATGGTCGCCGGCCATCTGCTGAGCGAGCGGCCCCGGTCGACGATGGTCACCATCGCGTCGCTGGCCATGCTGAACGGGTTCATGATGGCGGCTTGGACACTGGCCTTGGGGATCACGGTTTGACGGCGCGCGGCTTTGGGCCGGTCGCCCTCGGCATCCTGATCGGCCTGGTCTCGCTGCTGGTGCTCACGCAGCTGAGCCAGAGGGCCGACCGGACCTACGACGAGGCCACGGCGATCCGCGTCGAAGGCCGGCGTGTGCTGACGCTCTATGATCGCACCACCCCCACCAGCGTGCTCGGCAGCGGCTGGACGGCGCCGGTCCGGGGGGAGGGATCATGGTCGACCGCGCCCGAGGCCCACCTGAACCCGCCTACCTCGTCGTTCGATGGCGAGGTGTTGGTCTCGCTGACCCTGGCCTCGCCGCCGCGCCAGCAGCCGGTGACGGTGCGCCTGGGCGATGCGGTCCTCGGCGCCTGGACGCCGTCGAGCCATCGCGAGGAGACGGTCACCTTCGTCGCGCCCAGAAGCCTGCGCGCGCACAGCTATGACCTGCAGCTGGTGCTGGAGGCGGGCGACGCCCCCCTCCGGATCGTCAAGGTCGTGACGAAGGTTCGCTGAGGCTAAGCGGCGCTGAGCAGGGCCGCGCGCTCGGCGCTCGTCAGTGGGCGCCAGCGGCCTTCGGGCATGTCGCCCAGGTCCAGCGGACCGATGCGCACGCGGAACAGGTCGACGACCTTCAGATCCACCAGGTCGCACATCCGGCGGATCTGGCGATTGCGGCCTTCGCGCAGCACGAAACTCAGGCGCTGGTCCGAGATCACCTCGACCTCCGCCGGGCGCAGCTCGCGGCCGTCGAGTTCCAGGCCAAAGCGCAGCAGCTCCAGCTTCTCCTCGGTCAGCTCGCCCATGACGGCGACGCGGTATTCCTTTTCCAGGTCCGACTGCGGCCCGATCACGGCCTTGGCCACCACGCCGTCCTGGGACAGCAGGAGCAGGCCGCGCGAGTCCTTGTCCAGGCGCCCGACCGGCGGGATCAGGTCGCCCGACTGCGGGATGGCCACGCCACGCGCGTCACCCCACAGGTTGGCGCGGGTCAGGAGGCGCGCGGCCGGGACCTGGCCGGGATCCGGCTGGGACGAGACCACGCCGCGCGGCTTGTGGATCAGGTAGGTGGGCGTGCCGTCCAGCTTGGCCGTGGCGCGATCGGCCAGGACCAGGGTCTGGCCCGGCTGGATCTTGCGGCCCACGTCTTCGACCACCTCGCCGTCGATCGACACCAGGCCGTCGGAGATCAGCTGTTCGGCTTCCCGGCGCGAGCACACGCCGCTCTGGGCCAGCCACTTGTTGACCCGCTGGGGCTCGGCCTCGTCGTAGGTGCGGGTGAAGGCCATCAGAGCGTGATCCCGAAAAGTGGGAACCGGTTTTCGGACGAGATCATGCTCCAAGCCATCAGCCAAAGCTCTCTTCCAGGCTGGCCAGGCGCTCGGCCTGGTCCTCGGCGATCAGCGGGTTGATGACGTCGTCGAGGGCGTCGCCTTCCATGATCCGCGACAGGTTGTAGAGGGTCAGGTTGATGCGGTGGTCGGTCACCCGGCCCTGCGGGAAGTTGTAGGTGCGGATGCGCTCGGAGCGGTCGCCGCTGCCGACCTGGCTCTTGCGGGCTTCGGACCGGGCGCTGTCCAGCGCCTCGCGCTGCATGTCGTAGAGGCGCGCCTTCAGGTTCTTCATGGCCCGGGCGCGGTTCTGGTGCTGCGACTTTTCCGAACTGGTCACCACCACGCCGGTCGGCAAGTGGGTGATGCGCACGGCCGAGTCGGTCTTGTTGACGTGCTGGCCGCCCGCGCCCGACGAGCGGTAGGTGTCGATCCGCAGATCGCTTTCCTTGATGTCGATCTCGACATCCTCGGCCTCGGGCAGCACCGCGACGGTGGCGGCCGAAGTGTGGATGCGGCCCTGCGCCTCGGTGGCCGGCACGCGCTGCACGCGGTGGACGCCGCTTTCGAACTTCAGCCGGCCGAACACGCCGTCGCCGGTGATCGAGGCGACGATTTCCTTGTAGCCGCCCATTTCGCCTTCCGAGATGCTGTCGATCTCGACGCGCCAGCCGTGCAGCTGGGCGTAGCGCTGGTACATGCGGAAGAGGTCGCCGGCGAACAGGGCCGCCTCGTCGCCGCCGGTTCCGGCGCGCACTTCCAGGATGGCCGAGGCGTTCTCGTCCTTGTCCTTGGGGGCCAGCATCAAAGCCAGGTCGCGTTCGAGGACCGGCAGCTTCTCGTCGAGCTCAGCCATCTCGTCGCGGACCATGTCGGCCATTTCCGGATCGGCCGCCATGACGTCCAGCTCGGCGCGCTCGGCGCTCAGCTTGGCCAGGCGCTCGACGGCCTCGGCCACCGGCTTCAGCTCGGCGTGCTCCTTGGAGAGCTTGACGATCTCGGTCCCGTCGGTGGCCGCGCCCATGCGCGCCTCCACTTCGCGGAAACGATCGAGAACCTGGTCGAGACGGGCCTGGGGAAGTCGCAAGGGAGGTTTCGCGCAGCTCTGTGAGGACGGGTCGGTCTCTCTAGAACCTTTCCGGCCCAAAGTGAACGGTCGGCCCCAAGAACCCTGCGGGCGATCCGGCCAGGGGTGCGACGGCGGGTCGCGGCCGGTCAGGTTTGGTTAAGGTGACCGCTTAGGCCAAGTTTAGCCATTTTCAGCGAACGGTGATCGCGAAGTTTCAAGAAAGGGACAGCCGCGCAATGACGGCCCTCTCAAGGAAGCTGTCGGCGCCGTTGGCGATGATCGCCCTGTCCGCGGTGGGGCTGCTTCTATCGGTCATGATCATCCTGGCCGGGGAAATCGACCAGGAAGCCGAGCGGCACGACCGCAATCTGGTCGAGCGCGGCCTGATCGCGACCACGCGCGACATCGAACACGCGATCGCGCCCCAGGTGGTCTGGGACGAGGCCGTGCGACGCCTGGACAACCAGTTCGACCTGGCCTGGGCCAAAGAGAACGTCGCCGCCTATCTCGTCCAGCAGAGCGGCTTCGAGCAGGTGCTCGTCCTGGACGGCGAGGACCGGATGCGGCTGGCCCAAGCCGAACACGCGGTTCTGTCGCCGGCCGAGGGCGAGCGGCGCGTGGCCATGCTGGCGCCGCTGGTGGCCAAGCTCCGCCGCAACGAGCAGGCCATAAGGTCAGACTCCGGCGTCGCGCCGATCGGCGCGCTGGCCTTGCATCCCGCTCAGGTCAGCGCCTTCGCCAAGATCGACGACAAGGTCTATCTCGTGACGGCCAGCCTGGTGCGACCGGACTTCAACCACGCCGCGCTCCGGCACGCGCGGGCGCCGATCGTCCTGACGGCGATGAAGTTGGACGGCCCCTTCATCGAGGCCTTCGCCGATCGCTTCCTGCTGGCCGGGACCCATCTGCACCATGGCGGCGCCAGCGAGCCGGCCTACAGCCATCTGCCGCTGCGCGACGCGGCGGGCAAGGTCGTGGCGACGCTGGACTGGAGTCCGCCGCATCCCGGCCAGCGCCTGTTGCGCCGGATGATCGGACCGGTGATGGGCGTGGTCTGCGCCCTGGCCCTGGCGACCATTCTGCTGGCCCGGCGCGGACGGATGATCGCCGAGGGGCTGATCACCAGCGAGGCGCGCGCCAAGCATCTGGCTCTGCATGACGGCCTGACCGGCCTGCCCAACCGCCTGCTGTTCGAGGAGCGGCTGCGCCAGGCGATCGACAGCCTGGATCGCAAGCGGCGGCCCATGGCGGTGCTGGCGATCGACCTCGACCGCTTCAAGGCCGTCAACGACACCTATGGCCACGCCGCCGGCGACGAGCTGATCCGCAAGGTCGGCGAGCGCCTGGCCAGCGTGTGCCGTGGCGGCGAGACCGTCGCGCGCCTGGGCGGCGACGAATTCGGCGTGGTCGCCTCGGACCTCGACGCCAACGGCGCGGCGATCGTCGCCGAGCGGCTGCTGAAGGCCCTGTGCGGGCCTATGGAAATGTCGTTCGGCGTCCACTTCGTCAGCGGCTCGGTGGGCGTCGTGCTGGTCGGGTCCGAAGAGGCCCACATCGGCGCCGCCGAGGCCGCGCGACGGGCCGACGTGGCGCTCTATCGCGCCAAGAGCGAAGGGCGCGGACGCTACTGCTTCTTCGAGGACGCCATGGACGCGGCCCTGAAGGCCCGCCGAGCGCTGGAGGAGGACCTGCGCACGGCCCTGCGGGAGGGCGCTGTGCGTCTCGACTACCAGCCGCAGGTGGACGCCGCCGACCGCGTGGTCGGGGTCGAGGCCCTGGCCCGCTGGTCGCATCCCACCCGCGGCGAGATCCCGCCGGACGCCTTCATCCCCCTGGCCGAGGACTGCGGCCTCAGCGAGGAGATGGGCCGCTATGTCCTGAAGCGCGCTCTGGAGGACAGCGTCCGTTGGCGCAGCCTGCAGGTCGGGATCAACATCTCGGCCCGGCAAATGAAGCGCGCCGGCTTCGTCGACGAACTGGCCGAGCTGCTGCGGGAGACGGGCGCCAATCCGCGTCAGCTGGCCCTCGAGATCACCGAGGGGGCGCTGCTGGGCGACGGCGAGGGCGTACATGAGACGGTCGACCGTCTGCGGCAGGTGGGTTTCTCGCTGGTGCTGGACGATTTCGGCGTCGGCTGCTCAAGCCTGTCCTACATCCGCCGCTACCCGATCGACCGGATCAAGATCGACCGCAGCTTCGTCGCGCCGCTGGGCCATGACGCCGACTCCGAGGCCGTGGTCGCCGCGATCGTCCGCCTGGCCAAGGCGCTCAGCCTCTCGGTCATGGCCAAGGGGGTCGAGACCCTGGCGCAGCGCGAGATCCTGAAGGCGATCGGCTGCGCCCAGGCCCAGGGCTTCCTGTTCAGCCCGCCGGTCTCGGCCGACGCGATCGACGCCCTTATGGCCCAAGGCGGCCGCATCCGACCGCTCGCCGAGCCCGACGCGGCGTGAGGGGGCAGGCCTCCCACTCCCACGCTCAATTTCCTTGTCATCCCGGAAGCCTCGCAGAGGCTATCCGGGACCTAGGGGTGCAAGAGCGCCGTGCGCACCGCCCCTGGGTCCCGGCTCTCCGCGCTATGCGCTACGGCCGGGATGACACGGAAATTGGGAGCGGGGATGAAGCCCAAAGAAAAAGCCCCGCGGCTTTCGCCACGGGGCCGAGAGGTTTGCCCCGCCGGAACGACGGGGCAGGGGGAGGAAGTCGCTAGTTCAGCTTGGCGCTCAGCGAGACGCCGATGACGCGCGGCTCGTTGTAGACGGCGGCCATGTAGTTCTCGATCACGCCCTTGAGGTTCTTCTCGTTGGTGATGTTGCGGCCGAACAGGGCGATCTCGTAGCCCTTGTCCAGGTTCTCGTAGCCCAGCTTCACGCCGCCCTCGAAGTTGCCCTTCGAGTAGAACTCGCGGGTCTTGTAGAGCACGAAGTTGGTGTAGCCCTGGACGTTCCAGTCCGTGGCGATGAACACCCGGCGGTCGTCGGCCACCGGCACGTCGTAGCGGGCGGTGAAGTTCAGGTTGTACTTCGGCGCGTTCGGCAGCGGCTGGCCGTCGATCTGGGCGAAGGTGTTGGCGCCGACCTTGATCGTCGGGTTCTCCACGGTGCAGACCACGACGCCGTTCAGGGCGCAGACCTGGGCGTAGACGCGCTTGTCCTTGATCTCGCTATGCAGCCAGCTGGCGCCGGCGGTCAGCAGCAGGTTCGGGATCGGGCGCCATTCGGCGTCGGCTTCCAGGCCATAAGCCTTGGCCTTGTCGGCGTTGAACAGCACGCCGTTGCCGTTGCTGTCGTTGCCGTTCAGCTGGATGTCGCTGACCTCGTAGGTGAAGGCCGAGGCGTTCAGGCGCAGCGTGTTGTCCAGCAGGCGGCTCTTGAAGCCGGCTTCCCACGACAGGATCGTTTCCGAATTCGCGGTCGTGAAGTCGGCGTTGAACACCGCCGAGCGGCCCTGGATGGTCGGGCCGCGGAAGCCCTTGGCGACGCGGGCGTAGACGCTGAAGTCGTCGGTGGCTTCGTACAGGGCCGACAGGTCCCAGCTGGGCTGGGTGTCGGCCAGGCGCACGTAGCGGCGGCCGGTGTAGGTGACGACGCCGGCGGCGGTGTCGGCGGTCTTCAGGAGGTTGGTCTTCTTGACGTCCTTGGTCTCGCGAGCGCCCGCCGTGACGGTCAGCTTGTCGGTGACCTTGTAGCTGGCCTGGCCGAACACGGCCCACGAGGTGTTCTCGTTGCGCAGCGCCACCCAGTTGTTCGGATTGGCCTTGGTGAAGTAGGCGCGCTGATAGAAGTTGGTCAGGTCCTCGGAGCTGAACAGCATGCCGCCGACCTGCCACTTCAGACGGCCGTCGCTGTTGCTGGCCAGGCGGATTTCCTGGCTGACCTGGTCCAGGTCCTTCAGCTGGCCCATCGACTGGCCAAAGCCGTTCGGCACGCCATTGACCGGGAAGTTGGCCGCCGCGCCGCCGTCGGTGTCGCCGCGGCTCTTGCCCTTGGCGGCCTCGTAGGCGCTGATCGAGGTCAGGGTGACCGGGCCGAAGTCGTAGGCGATGTTCAGGCTGGCGCCTTCCATCTGGTAGGCCTGCGGATTGTTGTCGGCCTCGTCGTAGGCGACGCTGTCGCGCGGGGCGTTCGGCTTGTTCGAGCCCTTGGTCAGGGCGTTGCGCAGGAACAGGGTCGAGGTGCCGTCGTAGTCGCGGGCGTGGGCCGAGGCCAGCACGGTCAGCTGGTCGTTCGGCGTGGCCAGCAGCTGGACGCGGACGTCCTTCTCGTCATAGCCGCCCATGGCGTTCTTCTTGGGCGTGACGGTGCCGTCGGCGCTGGTCCCGCTGAAGGTGTTGTCCACCCAGTCGTCGCGGTGCTGGTAGAGGGCCGAGACGCGGAAGGCCAGCTTGTCCTGGACGATCGGACCGCCGATCCCGCCGTCGAACGTCGTCGTGCCGTAGCTGCCGTACGAGGCCGAGAAGCGGCCCTGCAGGTCCTGGGTCGGCTTGGCGGTGTCGAACTTGATGATGCCGGCGGTGGTGTTGCGGCCGAACAGCGAGCCTTGCGGGCCGCGCAGCACCTCGACCTGCTTGATGTCGAACATCGGGTTCGACTTCAGGGTCACGTGCTCCAGGACGACGTCGTCCTGGATGATGGTCACGGGCTGCGAGGCGCCCAGGTAGAAGTCGATGTTGCCGAGACCGCGGATGTAGAAGCGCGGGAAGATCCGGCCCGTGGTGGTTTCGGCGTACAGGCTGGGGACGCGGCCGGAGAGGGCCAGGATGTCCTCGCCGCCGGCCTGGACGGCGCGCAGCTGGTCGCCGCCGACCGCGGCCACCGACAGCGGAACCTTCTGCAGGTTTTCCGAGCGGCGCTCGGCGGTGACGACGACTTCTTCCAGAGCCGTGGTGGGCTCGGCGGCCTGACGGGCCTGGGCCGCCGAGGCGACGCCCAGCAGGGACACGCCCAAGAGGCACGCCAGCTTGAGGGAGGATTGAGTGCGCATGAAAGAGACCTTGTTCGCGGCCTTTTGGCCGTCGTTCGAGAGACGCGTGGAGCTAGCGGGGCGCGCGCGATTCGTCTCGCGTCCAAACCCCATGCCCGACACGCTCGCGCTATAGGCGGCTTCCATGTCACTTCAGTGAAGGCTTACTTACTTGAGGGGGGATTCCTTCTCCCCTTGCGGGAGAAGGTGTCAGCGAAGCCGACGGATGAGGGGTTGAAAGTCCTTCCGTCTAGCGGAGCGCAACCCTTCGCCCGACCGCCTTGGGCGGCCCTCCTCTCCCGCAAGCGGAGAGGGACTATTTCTTCTTCCCCGCCGTGTTCACCGCCACCGCTGCGCGGATCAGATCCTTGAACGCCGCCTCGTCGAAGGCCTCGTCCCGGCGGAAGTCGATCGCGCGCCGGACGTTTCCGTCCAGGCTGGAATTGAACAGGCCCGAGGGATCCGGCACGGACGCGCCCTTGGCGAAGGTGGTCTTCACATAGGCCTTGTAGGTCTCGCCGGTGCAGAGGATGCCGGCGTGCGACCACACCGGCTTGCCCCACTTCCACTCCTCGACCACGTCGGGATCGGCCTCGTGGATCAGCTTGCGGAGCTTGGCGAGAATCTCGCCGCGCCAGTCGCCCAGTTCTGCGATGGCCTGGTCGATCAGGTCCGAGACGGGAACGCCCTCGGGCGCGGGTTTCATCTTGCCCATGAGGCCAAAGCTCCTTCGATCATCGAACCTAGTGCGGCCGCGCCTGAGCCAACGCCTGGGCCAGGGTCTCCAGCGAGAAGGGCTTGGAGATGAACGGCCAGTCGCCGGCGCGAGCGCGGCTCTGGTCGCCGCCGACATAGCCCGAGCACAGCACCACCGGCAGGCCGGGACGCGAGGCGGCCAGCTGCTCGGCCAGATCGACGCCGCTCTTGCCGCCCGGCATGATCACGTCGCTGAGCACCAGTTGGATGTCCGGGTCCTGCTCCAGGCGCGCGAGCGCCTCGTCGACGCCACTGGCGCGGACGACCGTGTGTGGCCCAGATCGCTGAGCATCGCCTCGATCAGCTCGGCCACCTGGGGATCGTCCTCCACCAGCAGCACGCGGGACGGCGTCTGGGCGCGGATGTGGTCCACCTTCACCGCCGGATCGCCCGACGGCGCAACCTCGACCACCGGCAGCAGCAGCGAGACGGTCGAGCCCTCGCCCACCACGCTTTCGATCTCGACGGAGCCGCCGCTCTGGCGGGCGAAGCCGTAGACCTGGGACAGCCCGAGGCCGGTGCCCTCGCCGGGGGGTTTGGTGGTGAAGAAAGGCTCGACCGCGCGGGCGATCGTGGCGGCGTCCATGCCCGAGCCGGTGTCGCGGACCGAGACCTTCAGATAGGCGCCGGGCTCGAGCTCGCCGGTCCGTTCGGCGAGCGTCGCCGCGCGCCCGACTCGATGGTGACCGAACCGCCGGGCGGCGTGGCGTCGCGGGCGTTGACCACCAGGTTCAGCAGCGCCGCCTCGAACTGGCCGGCGTCGATACGGGCCGAGCGCACGCCCGCGCCCAGCCGCAGCCTGAACCCGTAGGCGTCGCCCAGGGCGCGCTTGAGCAGCTCCTCGCTTTCGGCGATCAGGCGGTCGACCCGGCGGACCTCCGGCTTCAGCGGCTGGCGGCGGGCGAAGGCCAGCAGGTGCTGGGTCAGCTTCTCGCCGCGCTTGGCCGCCGCCAGCGCCGCGCCGATCATCCGCTCGCGCCGGCGCACGTCATCGGGATGGCGCGAGACCACGTCCAAGGCGCCGATCACCACCGTCAGCAGGTTGTTGAAGTCATGGGCCACGCCGCCGGTCAGCTGGCCGATCGCCTCCAGCTTCTGGGACTGCAGCAGCGCGGTCTGGGCGGCGTCGCGCTCGGCGACGGCGGCGGCCACGCGCTCGCTGAGCAGTTCGTTGATATTGGTGAGATTCTCCTCGGCGCGCTTGGCGTCGGTGATGTCGAAGGCGATGCCGACGAAGCCGGTGAAGACGCCGGCGGGATCGAAGCGCGGCTGGGAGAACGACTTCAGCCAGCGCCATTCGCCGTCGCCGCGCAGGTAGCGCGCTTCGAGGCTGAACGGCTTGCGCGACGACTCGCCCTCGATCTGCGCCTTCAGGATCTCCGGCAGGTCTTCGGGCATGAGCCGCGAGCGCCAGTCCAGGTTCAGCGCCTCGTCGTACGAAAGCCCCGCGAACGCGACATAGGCCTGGTTGACGAACGCGCGGACCCCGCCGGGGCGGGTGGTCCACATCAAGGCCGGGGAGCTGTCGGCCAGGCTGCGGAAGCGCGCCTCGCTCTCGCGCACCTGCTCCTCGGCGCGGCGGCGGTTGGTGACGTCGAAGTTCAGGCCGATCATCCGGGTCGGCTTGCCGGTCTCGTCGCGGATCACCTCGCCCCGGCCGTGGACCCAGCGCTCACCCTGGCTGGTGTCGGCCAGGCGGTACTCGACCTCGTAGTCCTCGGCGCCGGCCAAGGCGGCCCGGACCCGTTCGCGCGCCATGGCGCGGTCGTCGGGATGGACGTAGTCAGCCATGTCGGCCAGGTTGATCGGCCCTTCCAGCGGCGCGCCCAGGTTCCGCCGCGCGGCGGACGAGAGATAGAGCTCGCCCGTCTCCAGATCGAACTCCCAGGGACCGACGCCCGCGGCGGTCTGGGTCACGCGAAGGCGGTCCTCGGCGTCGTTCAGATCCTTCTTGACCTTGGCCAGGCCGCGCAGGGCGCCGCGCAGGCCTTCGGCGACGCCGACCACCATCACCGCGCACATCAGATAAATGACCATGGTGGCCAACTCGTCCTCGGACAGCGGCACGCCTTCGCGGCCGCCCCACAGCCACCAGCCGAACGCCGCGCCCGACAAGGTCGGAACCAGCCCCCAGCGCCATCCGGCGTAGAGCGTCACCATCATCACGGCGGGAAAAAACGGCTGGGTCGCGCCGACGCCGCCGTGCAGCCCCAGGAGCGCGACGCGGATCAGGACGGCCATCCCCACGCCGATCAGGGCCGCCAGGGCGCAAAGCGGCGCCGGTGGGGGAACCGGAGGGATCAGCCAAGCGCTAATCAGGCCGTGAATGCGTCCTTGCTCGTCAGAGACAAGGGACGGGGCGTCTTTGTTCTCCATCTTCGTCCCAGCAAAGATGTCTTGCGCGGAAGATGGGCACGCTTACCTAAGACAAGCAACACGGGAGATCACGATGGCCGACGCGCTGAACACCGGACTGAGCGCCAAACAACGTTCCGACATCGCCGCGGCGCTGAACAAGGTGCTGGCCGACAGCTATGCGCTCTATCTGAAGACGCACGGCTATCACTGGAATGTTCGCGGCCCGAATTTCCAGTCGCTGCACGTCCTCCTGGAAGGCCAGTACACCGAGGAATGGACGGCGCTGGACGCCATCGCCGAGCGCATCCGCGCCCTGGGCGAGCTGGCTCCGCAGGGCTACGCCGCCTTCGGCAACCTCTCGAGCATCAAGGACGGCAACCCCGAGAACGACTGGGAAGCGATGCTCAAGGAGCTGCTGGCCGACAACGAGACGGTGATCCGCACCCTGCGCGACAGCTTCCCGGTCGCCGACGACGCCGGCGACGAGGCCACGGCCGACCTGTTCACCCAGCGCCTGCAGGCCCACGAGAAGCACGCCTGGATGCTTCGCTCCACCCTCGGCGGCAAGTAGCCGTCAGAGGGGGCGGGGTGGGGACCCTGGACGCCTTTAAAGCTCACAAGGCCGCCGCGACCCTGCTGGTCGTCGGCGGTCTTTGCGCGTGTTCGACCACGACCTACTACGTCGCCGCCGGCGAGGGACGCGAGGCGGGGCTGGTGCGCGTGACCGGCAGCTTCAGCGACAAGGGCCTGGCCCGCTATGTCGCCGACTACGACCCGGCGATGCTGGCCCTGGCCAAGCGCCACGACCCGCGTCCGCACAAGGATTACTGGGGCCGTGTCGAGGGCTGGGAGGTCATCGACCTCAAGGTCATTCCTCGATTGGGCGATCGCGCCCCCGACTTCGACGAGGCGCGGATCATCAACGCGCTGCGCCCCGTCGCTCCGGACGGGCTGGAGGCGGCCAAGCCGTTCGTGCTGACCGGATCGGCCGACGCGCGGGCCAAGGCGTTGAAGTGCCTGACCCAGGCCGTCTATTACGAAGCGGGCTTCGAGCCGGGCGAGGGCCAGATGGCCGTGGCCCAGACGGTGATCAACCGGATGCGCCATCCGGGCTACCCAAAGTCGATCTGCGGCGTGATCTACGAAGGCGCGGCGCGGGTCACGGGCTGCCAGTTCAGCTTCGCCTGCGACGGCTCCCTGGCCCGCGAGCCGGTTCCGACCATCTGGGCGAACGCCGAGGCCGTGGCGCGGCGCGCCCTCAAGGGCTTCGTGTTCAAGCCGGTCGGGACGGCCACCCACTACCACGCCGACTATGTGGCGCCGTACTGGGCGCCGACCCTGGTCAAGCTGAAGCAGTTCGGCCAGCACATCTTCTATCGCTGGACGGGACCGTCGGGGACGCTGGCGGCGTTCCGCGGGCGCTACTCAGGCAACGAGACGGTTTCGGCCGACATCCTGCTGGCCGCCGACCCGCGGACCCTGGAAGCCGCGCCGCCCGAGGTGCTGGCCGCCCAGGCCGGACCCGCGGCGCCGTTGGCGACCGGCGCGGCGGCGCAGATGTTGGGCGTCGCGAACCTGGTCCTGCCCGAGGCCAAGCTGGTGACGGTGCCTGACGCCAACTCCCCGACGGGCGAGCGCGTCGTGGCGCAGGGCGTGGTGGCCGGCCGCCGCATTCCGACCGCCGACGAGATCGCGCGGATCAACAAGGCGCTGGAGGCGGTGACCGAACCCGCGCCACCCGCCGTCACGGCGCCGCCCGCGCCGCCCCCTCCGCCGCCAAAGCCGAAGCCCCGTCCGCCGAGTTTGCTGAATCCGCTGAATTAGAGGGAAGGGAAGCGCCCCCTCCGTCTCGTCGCTACGCGCCGATCCACCTCCCCCGCGCGCGGGGGAGGATGATCCTTCCTCCTCACCCGTGAAACGGGGGAGGTGGCGCGATGCGAAGCATCGTGACGGAGGGGGCGCTGCCTACCTCACCAAACCCCGATCTTGTTCGCTTCCGCGTGGCTGATCGGGTGGTGGGCCTTCTTGTGGTCTTCCTCGGCCAGGAAGCGGACGGCTTCCAGGGCGGCCATGCAGCCCATGCCGGCGGCGGTGACGGCCTGGCGGTAGACGTCGTCGGTGACGTCGCCGGCGGCGTAGACGCCCTTGATCGCGGTCGAGGCCGTGCCCGGCTTGACCTTCAGATAGCCGCCGGGGCCCGTCTCCAGCTGGCCGGCGAACAGCTCCGACGAGGGCGCATGGCCGATGGCGATGAAGACGCCGTCGCAGGCCAGGTCCGTGGTGGCGCCGGTCTTGATGTTCTTCAGGCGCACGCCGGTCACACCCATCGGATCGGTGTCGCCCTTCACCTCGTCGATGACGCTGTCCCAGACCACCTCGATCTTCGGGTGGGCCAGCAGGCGCTCCTGCAGGATCTTCTCGGCGCGCAGTTCGTCCTTGCGGTGGACCAGGGTCACCTTGCTGGCGAAGCTGGTCAGGAACAGGGCCTCCTCGACGGCCGTGTTGCCGCCGCCGACCACCACGACTTCCTTGTTGCGGTAGAAGAAGCCGTCGCAGGTGGCGCAGGCCGAAACGCCGAAGCCCTGGAACTTGCTCTCGCTCTCCAGGCCCAGCCACTTGGCCTGGGCGCCGGTGGCGATGATGATCGTCTCGGCGATCCAGTCCTGGCCGCTGTCGGTCTTGACCGTGAACGGGCGCTTGGAGAGGTCGACCGAGGTGACGATGTCGTTGACCAGCTCGGTCCCGACATGCTCGGCCTGGGCGCGCATCTGGTCCATCAGCCAGGGGCCCTGGATGACGTCGGCGAAGCCCGGATAGTTCTCGACGTCCGTCGTGATGGTCAGCTGGCCGCCCGGCTGGATGCCGGCGATCAGCACGGGCTTGAGCAGCGCGCGCGCGGCGTAGATGGCGGCGGTGTAGCCGGCGGGACCCGATCCGATGATCAGGCAGCGGGTTTGGCGGGGAGCGGTCGTGGACATGGCGGATATCTAGGCGCGATTCCGCCTCCGCGCCAGATTGGCTCCCCTCCAGCGTGATCATGTCACGGTGAAGGTGCGTAGACATAACCCTGTTTTTGGTGTGGACTTCCATCTTAGTGGCGACAAAAGCCACCGGAGGAACACTCATGAAGCTCGGAGTCATGCTGGGCGTGGGTCTGGTCGTCCTGTTCGCGGGACTGGCCAATTTCTGGATCGGCGACGTCAAGCTGGGCTTGGCGCTGATCGCGATCTTCGCCGCCCTGGCCGGCGTTTCCGCCCTTGTCGGCAAGCGCGAATACGAAGAACGGCGTGGCCGCCGGCCCAACCTCTCTGATTACGAGCCTCATCCCGAATAGGGTTCTTCTCAACAGAACCCGTCATCCCGCGCTTTATGCGCGGGACCCATCTATCCGTCGCACGTGCGGCGCGAGATCGTTCTCTCTCGACTAAGCTGAACCATGGTTCCCGCGCATAAAGCGCGGGATGACGGTGTTTTTCCGTGGCGGATTCAGACCTGAAGAGATTGACGGCTCGTCCACCTTTGGCGGGTTAAGCTGGCGGCAACCACGTTTCCGGTGATCCGTCATGTCCGCCCCCTTCATTGAAATAGATGGTCGCCGCATCGGCGCCGACTATCCGCCCTATGTGATCTGCGAGCTGTCCGGCAACCACAACGGCAGCCTGGACCGCTGCCTGGAGATGGTCGACGCGGCGGCGGACACCGGCTGCGACGCGATCAAGATCCAGACCTACACCGCCGACACCATCACGCTGGATGTCGACCGCCCCGAGTTCAAGATCCACGGCGGGCTGTGGGACGGCCGCACGCTGTACGAACTCTACCAGGAAGCCCAGACGCCGTTCGAATGGCATGCGGCCATCTTCGAGCGCGCCCACAAGCGCGGCGTGACGATCTTCTCAAGCCCGTTCGACGAGACCGCCGTCGACCTGCTGGACGACCTGGGCGCGCCGGCCTTCAAGATCGCCTCGTTCGAGGCCGTCGACCTGCCGCTGATCAAATACGCCGCGTCCAAGGGCAAGCCGCTGATCATCTCGACCGGCATGGCCAATCTCGAGGAGATGAAGACCGCCCGCGACACCGCCCTGGCCGCCGGCGCGGCGGGCGTGCTGCTGCTGCACTGCGTGTCCAGCTATCCGGCGACCTTCGCCGACGCCAATGTGCGGACCGTGCCGGACATGGCCGCCCGCTTCGGCTGCCCGATCGGCCTGTCGGATCACACCCCGGGCACGGCCGCCTCGGTGGCGGCGGTGACCCTGGGCGCCTGCTGCGTCGAGAAGCACTTCACCCTGGCCCGCGCCGACGGCGGTCCCGACGCGGCCTTCAGCCTGGAGCCGGCTGAGTTCAAGGCCCTAGTCGACGACACCAAGAACGCCTGGGCCGCCCTGGGCGTCGCGCACTACGACGTGCTGGGCGCCGAGCGCGCCAACCTGCAGTTCCGCCGCTCGCTCTATGTCACCGCCGACGTCAAGGTGGGCCAGACCCTGAGCCGCGCCAATATCCGCTCGGTCCGCCCCGGCGCGGGGTTGCCGCCCGGCGAGCTCGACAAGGTGCTGGGCCGCCCGGCGACCCGCGACATCGCGCGCGGCGAACCGCTGGACTGGTCGATGGTCGGCTGACCATGGCCTACACCGTCGGGGTCTTCGCCACGGTTTTCGACGATCTGGGTCGCGTGCTGCTGGTGCGCCAGGCCTATGGCGAGCAGGCCTGGACGCAGCCTGGCGGCGGTCTGGACGTCGGCGAAACCCCGGTTGAGGGCGTGCTGCGCGAGATCCTGGAAGAGACGGGATGCACGGCCGAGGTGACCGGCTTCATAGGGACCTACGTCTCGGTGTTCCGCTCCGACGTCGTGCTGCACTTCGAGGCTCGCATCGTCGAGCACGGCCAGCGGGAGCCGGACGACGAGATCGCCGCCCTGGGCTTCTTCGTCGCCGACGACCTTCCGAGCCACATGCGCGTCCATACCCGCGCGCGCGTCGGCGACGGCCTGGCCCGTCGCCGGAACGTCCTGCGCACCCTGACCTCGACTGACGCCTGGACAGACCTCTAGGCCGCCCGAGTCACGGGGATCCTCAAGAACACATTCCCCGCCGGCGTGGGATCGGGCAGGGCGCCGGCGCGGATGTTCACCTGCAGCGAGGGCAGGATCAGGGTGGGCGCGGCCAGGGTCGCGTCGCGGGCCTGGCGCAGGGCCACGAAGTCGGCCTCCTCGACGCCGTCGTGGACGTGGATGTTGCGGGCCCGCTCCTCGGCCACCGTGGTCTCCCAGCGATAGTCCGAGCGGCCCTCCGGCAGGTAGTCGTGGCCGACGAAGATCCGGGTCTCCGGCGGCAGGTCCAGGACCTTGCGGATGGAGCGATAGAGCGTGGCCGGGTCGCCGCCGGGGAAGTCGGCGCGGGCGGTGCCGTAGTCCGGCATGAACAGGGTGTCGCCGACGAAGGCCGCGTCGCCGATCAGATAGGTCAGGCACGCCGGCGTGTGGCCCGGCGTGTGCAGGGCGCCGATCGACAGCTCGCCCAGCGGCAGGGTGTCGCCCTCGTTCATCAGCACGTCGAACGCCGCGCCATTGGCGTCGGCGTCGGCTTCGAACACCGGGATGAAGGTCTTCTGCACCTCGACGATGCGGGCGCCGATCACGATCTTCGCGCCGGTCTCACCGCGGATGTAGTCGGCGGCCGACAGGTGGTCGGCGTGGGCGTGGGTCTCCAGCACATAGGCCAGCGTCAGGCCGCGCGCCTTGATCGCGTCGACAAGCGCGTCGGCGGACGTGGTCGAGAGCTTGCCGGCCTTGGGCTCGAAGTCGAGCACCGGGTCGATGATGGCCGCCACGCCGGTCGCGGGGTCGCTGACCAGGTAGCTGGCGGTGAAGGTGGCGGGATCGAAAAACGCTTGAACGTCGGGACGCATGGCTAGAGCCTCCAATCAGCACGGCCTTCATATAAGGACTTGCTAATTTAGCACAAGCTAATATATGGCGCTCATGTTCGATCTCTCGCGTTTCGATGTCAGCCAGTTCGAGGCCAGCGCCGCGGAAGCCGCCAAGCTTCTGCGCGCCCTGGCCAACGAGCGCCGGCTGATGATCCTGTGCCAGCTCGCCGAGGGCGAACGGTCGGTGGGGCAACTGACGCCCCTGGTCGGCCTGTCGCAATCGGCCCTCTCGCAGCACCTGGCGGTGCTTCGCGAGGAGGGCGTCGTGGCCGCGCGCCGCGAAGCCCAAACGGTCTGGTACCGGATCGCCGACCCCGCCGCCGTCAAGGTGGTGGGCGTCCTCGCGGAGATCTTCTGTCCCCCAGCAGAGAGCGCCGCCCATGACCACCGCCCAACTGATCCCGCTGAAACCTGAAGACGCCGCCCAACGCGTCGCCGACGGCCGCGCCGTCCTCATCGACATTCGCGAGCCCGACGAGTTCGCCCGCCGCCGCGCGCGGGGCGCCCTGTCGCGTCCCGTCTCCACCCTGGCCGCCAAGGGCCTGGGCGCGCCCGACGCCCGGGAGGTGATCTTCACCTGCCGCTCGGGCATGCGCACCGGCGCCCACGCCGGGGCCCTGGCCGCCGCCTGCGGGACGCGCGGCTATGTGCTGGACGGCGGGCTTGACGCCTGGGACGCCGCCGGCCTGCCCGTCGAGGTCGACGCCAAGGCGCCGCTGGAGATGATGCGCCAGGTGCAGATCGCCGCCGGCCTGCTGGTGCTGACCGGCGTGGTCCTGGGCCTGCTGGTCTCGCCGCTGTTCTTCGGGATCGCCGGCTTCGTCGGGGCGGGCCTGACCTTCGCCGGCGTCACCGGCTTCTGCGGCATGGCGCGCCTGTTGGCGCTGGCGCCCTGGAACCGTCCGGCGAGCGCGTGAGGTCATGGACCCCGTCTGGACATACGGGGCCGCCGCCCTGAGCGGCGCGCTGGTCGCCCTGCTGCTGACCCTGTTCGGCGGCGGCGGCTCGGTGCTGGCCACGCCCCTGCTGCTCTATGTCGTCGGCCTGCGCGACGCCCACATGGCGATCGGCGCCTCGGCCGCGGCCGTGGCGGTCAACGCCGCCGCCGGCCTGGCCGCCCAGGCGCGGGCGGGACGGGTGAAGTGGCCCTGCGCCCTGACCTTCGGCGCGCCGGGGCTGGTCGGCGCGCTGCTGGGCGCCCAGATCGCCAAGACCCTGCCGGCCCAGCATCTGCTGGCCTGGTTCGCCGTGGCCATGGCGGCGGTCGGGCTCTCGATGCTGCGCGCGCCGCGCTCGCCGGGCGACCCGGACGTGCGCATCGATCCGGCCAAGGCGATGAAGCTCGCGCCGATCGGCCTGCTGACCGGTCTGGCGGCCGGCTTCTTCGGCATCGGCGGCGGCTTCCTGATCGCGCCCGGCCTGATGGCCGCCACCGGCATGACCCTGGCCAACGCCGCGGCCTCGTCCCTGGTCTCGGTGACCCTGTTCGGGGCGGCCACCAGCGCCAGCTACGCCGCCTCGGGCCTGGTCGACTGGCCGGTGTTCCTGGCGGTGGTCGCGGGCGGCGGCGTCGGGGTGCTGGCGGGCGCGAAGCTGGCGCCGCTGATGGCCAGCCGGGTCCTGCTGGCGCGACGTCTATTCGCCGGCATGATCGTGGTGACGGCGGTCTATGTCGCGTGGCGAGCGGTGGGCGCAGGCTAAATTCTCTCGTCATCCCGGGCGGCGAAGCCGACCCGGGACCCAGGGGCCAAGCGCGATGCGGCCGCCCCTGGGTCCCGGCTCTCCGCTACGCTGCGGCCGGGATGACGAAGGAACAGGGTTTCGAGGCTAAGAACTCATCCCGCCGACGATCTCCAGGAACGCCTTCGCCGCCCTCTCGGCCCCAAGGCCATCGCACACCGTCGCGCTCGCCGCCGACAGCGCGGCGCGGCGCTCTCCCTTCTCCAGCAGGTCCGAGACCTCCCGCGCGAAGGCCGCCTCGAAGTCCTGGGCGGCGACGTCCAGGCAAGGCGCGACGCCGGCGGCCTCCAGAGCCCGGGCGGCGGGGGCCTGGTTGTCGGCCAGGATCAGGGCCAGGGTCGGGAGGGCCAGCACGCAGCGCTCCCAGGTGGTCGAGCCGCCGGCCCCGACGGCGAGATCGGCCTCAAGCGTCAGGCGCGGCATGTCCTGGGCGTCGACGTGGAGCGCCAGGCGCGGGTCCTCGGCGGCCAGGGCGCGCAGGGCGGGCAGGCTGGACGCCGCCCCGCCGACCACCACGTCCAGCGCCGCCTCGCCGGCGAGCGGGCGCAGCAGGCCGACCACGCGCTGGGTGATTCCGCCGACGTCGGTCAGGCCCAGCGACACCAGGATGCGCCGCACGGGCGGTCGCTCGGCCCGCCGCGCCAACGCCGCGTCGCGCAAGGCGGCGAAGGCGGGCCGCACCGGCGCGTAGGACGGTCCCAGCAGCAGGCGCGCGCCGGACGGGATCAGGCCGTCATAGTCCTCCGCGTTGCGCGCCGGCCCCGAGTCCAGCACCAGGTCGGCGGCCAAAGGGCGATCGGCGAGGTCGTCGAGGGCGAGGGCGGGGCGGCCCTTGGCCAGCGCGCGATGGTCGTCCGCGCCCAGGCCGTAGTGGTCGAACACGATGGCGTCGAAGTCCCGATCATCCTCTGCGCGCGCCATGCCGGGCGCGAAGGCGTCCAGCACCGCGCCGACCTCGGGACGGGCCAGGAAGGCGCAGGCCGCGCCGGCCCGCTCAAGCGCCCGCGCCAGGGTCAGGGACCGCATCACATGGCCGCCGCCGACAGCGGCGCCCGCCCCGCAGACGAACAGGATCCGGCTCATACCCGCCGGTCGCCCCCGTACTCCTGCAGATCCGGCCGGTCGCGCACGAAGGCCCGCACGTCGTCCGAGGTGAAGGCGCGGTTCTTCGGATAGAGCGCGTCATAGACGGCGGCGACGAAGGCGTAATCGTCGGGGCGGTCGACCGTCCAGCGCACCGCGCCCTGGTCGGGATGGCAGGCCAGGAACACCTGCCGCCAGCGCTCGGGCTGGGTGCGCAGGTCCCAGGTGACGTGTTCGCGCGCTTCGGGGCTGGCGACCTTGGCCGCCTCGCGCAGGGCCGAGACCCGCATCACCTCGACGTCGGTGCCCTTGGGCCAGGCGCGCCCCTCGGCGACATTGTTGGCGTAGTCGGCGCCGCTGGAAAGGCAGAGGTCGATGGTGGCGTCGATCAGGTCGGGATCGGCCAGCGGACAGTCCGCGGTCAGCCGCACCAGATGCTCGGCCGGATGGGCGTCCAGCGCGCCGAGGAACCGCTCCTGCACATCGTAGAGCGAGCCGCGGAACACAGCGATGCCCTCGCGCAGCACGGCCTTCTCGATCGCGTCGTCCTCGCGGCCGTCCGAGGTGGCCACGACCAGCTTGTCGATCTTGCGGGCGCGGGCGACGCGCTCGATCTGCCGCACGATCATCGGTTGGCGCACGATGGGCATCAGCACCTTGCCGGGCAGCCGGGTGGAGCTCATGCGGGCCTGGAGGATGGCGACGATCATGCGCGGATGATGGGGTGTCTCGCCGTGAAAGGCTAGCGCCAGGCGAGGCGAGACGTGGAGCCTTGCCGAACGCTGAACGGCTGGTCATTGGTTAGACCCAGAGACCGGAGGAACGCGTCGTGATCGTCGTCCATCACCTGAACAATTCCCGGAGCCAGCGTGTCCTTTGGCTGCTCGAGGAGCTGGGCGTTCCCTACGAGGTCAAGCGCTACGAGCGCGATCCCCAGACCATGCTGGCCCCGCCGGCGCTGAAGGCGATCCACCCGCTGGGCAAGTCGCCGGTGATCAGCGATGGCGACACGGTCATCGCCGAGACCGGCGCGATCATCGAGTACGTCACCGAGGTTCACGGCCAGGGGCGTCTGATCCCGGCGGCGGGCTCGGCGGAGCGCCTGCGCTACACCTACTGGCTGCACTACGCCGAGGGCTCGGCCATGACGCCGCTGCTGCTGACGCTGGTGTTCTCGGCCCTGCCCAAGCGCGCGCCGGGTCTGATGAAGCCGCTGGTGAAGTCGATCGCCGCCAAGGCCCAGGCCGGCTTCGTCGATCCGCAGCTGAAAACCCACATCGACTACTGGGAAGCCGAATTGGCCAAGTCGCCGTGGTTCGCGGGCCCCGAGTTCACCGCCGCCGATATCGCCATGAGCTTCCCGCTGGAGGCGGGCGCCGACCGCGCCGGCGCCGCCAGCCGCCCGCATATCAAGGCGTTCCTGGAGAAGATCCACGCCCGCCCGGCCTACCAGCGGGCCCTGGAGCGCGGCGGGCCATACGCTTACGCGTAACGGGTTTGGCGGCCTGCGACCAAGCGTCGCCGTGGCGTTAAAGTTAAGGCTTGGCAAACCAACGCCCGAGCAATCGTGAGCCTAGCGTCGCGGCCTCCGTCCGTGGCGCGGAGAGGGAGCACGCCCGCCTTGATCTCGGCCTCGACGCCACAGCCTGCTGAACGCCGCCGCGTGGCGACGATCCTGAGCTCTGTCGCGCTCGGCGTCTCGGGCGCGCTGCTGGGCCTGTTCGCCGCCGTGGCCGTGGAGGCCCAGCCCCGGACGCCCGGCCGCGTTGCGGCGATCTTCCCGCCCTGGTGGTCCTCCGCCCGGATCTTCGGCGCGGCCGGAACGGCCGGCGACATCGCCGACGCCGGCGGCGCGCCCTTCATCGTCATTCTGCGCGGCGATCCCGCCCGCCTTTCGGAGCGGGCGCGCGAGGCCGGCGCCTTGCTGTTGCTGGACCCGGCCCTGGCCGGCGTCTGCGCTCGCCCGTCTTCACCGGACGCCACGCCATGAAAGCGCCCTCCGCCATGAAAGCGCCCTTCAACCTGGTCTTCTCGAGCCTCGACGAGCAACGCAAGATCGGCGGCAAGCTGATCGTCGTGCTGGCCTGGGCCATGGTTCCGGTCGTGCTGGGCGCACGCCTGCTGGCCCACGGCGCCCTTCTGGGCCTGGCCGTGGCCGTTGTCATCGCGGCCGCGGCCGCCACCCTGGCCTGGCGGCGCGGGGGGCAGGGATCGGCGGGCCGGGCGCTGCTCGGCGTGGCCCTGATGGCGCAGGTTTCGCTGCTGGTCGCCGCGCTGGGCGGCCATGCGTGGCAGACCGACATGCACATGGCCTATTTCGCGGCCCTGGCCGTGCTGGTGGTCTATTGCGACTGGCTGGTGATCGCCGCCGCGGCCGCGACCGTGGCCGTGCATCACCTGGGGCTGAGCTATCTGCTGCCGCAGGCGGTCTTCCCCGGCTCCGCCAGTTTGGGGCGCGTGATCGTCCACGCCGTGATCCTGATCGTGGAGGCGGGGGCCCTGATCGCCATCAGCGCCAGCGTCAACCACATGTTCGCCGTCGCTCAAGGCGCGCGCGCCAAGGCCGAGGAAGCCGTTGAGGAGGCCCGGGCCGCCCAGGACGCCGCCGAGGGCGCGCGCCGCTCCGAGCAGGAAACCCGCCTCAGCCACGCCGACGCGCATAGGCAGGCCGAGACCCAACGCGACGCGGCCATCGCCGCCCTGGGCCAGGCGCTGTCCCACCTGGCGCGCGGCGACCTGACCGCGCGGCTGCACACCCAGTTCGCCGAGGCCTACGAGGCCCTGCGCTCCGACTACAACACAGCCGCCGACCGTCTCGCCGACGCCCTGACCGTGATCGAGGGCCGGGTCGACGGCGTGCGTTCGGGCTCCGACCAGATCGCCGACGCCGTCCAATCGCTGGCCCGCCGCACCGAGCGCCAGGCCGCCAGCCTGCAGGCGACCGCCTCGACCATGGACGACATCACCGCCACGGTCGGCCAGACGGCCTCGGGCGCCAAGCGCGCCGCCGACGTCGTGGCCCGCACCCGCGACGACGCCGAACGCTCCAGCGAGGTCGTCGAGCAGACCGTCTCCGCCATGACCGCCATCGAACGCTCGTCGCAGGAGATCACCAACATCATCGGCGTGATCGACGAGATCGCCTTCCAGACCAACCTGCTGGCGCTGAACGCGGGGGTCGAGGCCGCCCGGGCCGGCGAGAGCGGCAAGGGCTTCGCCGTCGTCGCCATGGAAGTCCGGGCCCTGGCCCAGCGCTCGGCCGAGGCGGCCAAGGAGATCAAGCAACTGATCTCGACCTCGACGGGCCAGGTCGAAACCGGCGTCGGCCTCGTGGCGCGCACCGGCGAGGCCCTGCAGCGGATGGTCACCCAGATTTCGGAGATCGACGCCCTGGTCTCGGAGATCGCCGGCTCGGCCCAGGCCCAGGCCCAGGGCCTGGCGCAGGTCAATACGTCCGTCGCCGAGATGGACCAGGGGCTGCGGGAGAACGCCGGCATGGTCGAGGAGACCTCTGAGGCGACCCAGACCCTGAACGCCGACGCCGCCCTGCTGGCCGACCTCGTCGACCAGTTCGACCTGCCGCATGGGCCGCCGACCATCGAGCGGCTGCGGGCCTAGGGCGCGCCGCGGCCGGCGGACGCCGGGGCGGATCGCCCTCGCGGGAACTGACGCGTGCGCGCCGCGTTTTGAGCCGCTAGCCCTAAACGTTCCGGATCGCTCGGAAGCTCGGACTTACCGGCCAAGCTAAGCTTGACCTTGAGCCCGCCCCCCTTGCTTATCCAGAACTGGGCGCCTATCCTCCCAGCCCCCGGTCACGAGCGCCCGCGACCGGAAGTCTTTCCTCTCAAGGCGTCCGAGCTAAAATCCGCAATGGAAAAAGTGCCGATGACCGTCGGGGGTTATCAAACCCTCGACGAAGAACTGAAGCGTTTGAAGACCATCGAACGTCCGTCGGTGATCGCCGCGATCGCCGAGGCGCGTTCGCACGGCGACCTGTCGGAAAACGCCGAGTACCACGCCGCCAAGGAGCGTCAGGGCTGGATCGAAGGCCAGATCGCCGAGATCGAGGACAAGATCGCCCGCGCCCAGGTCATCGACGTGTCGAAGCTTTCGGGCAAACAGGTCAAGTTCGGCGCCACCGTCTCGGTGATCGACGAGGACACCGAGGAAGAGGCCCGCTACCAGATCGTGGGCGACCACGAGGCCGACGTGAAGTCGGGCCGCATCTCGCTGTCCTCGCCGCTGTCGCGCGCGATGATCGGCAAGGAAGTCGGCGAGGTGGTCGAGGTCAACACGCCCGGCGGCGTGAAGGCCTACGAGATCACCAAGGTCGAGTGGCTCTAAGGCTTCCCGCCTTAGCGACGCCACAAGTCTGATAGACCTAGACAAGGCCGTTCCAGGCGACTCCGCCCAGGGACGGCCTTGTTTCGTTTTCGTTGCCCGGGGTGACGACTTGGCCGAAACGCCGAAATCTCCGCCCGCCCTTCCGCTCAAGGTCTGGGCCGTGTCCGACGGTCGCGCCGGCATCGAGGCCCAGGTCGTGGGCCTGGCCGACGCCCTGTCGCGCCTCGTTCCCTGCGAAGTGACGGTCAAGCGCGTGGCCTGGAAGGGCCGCACGGGGCGGCTGCCCTGGTGGCTGAACCTCTTCCCCCGCCGCTGGCTGGCGCCCGAGAGCGACATTCCCGGCCCCAAGGATTCCGAGGCCTGGCCCGACGTCTGGCTGGCCGCCGGCCGCGCCACCTTGCCCCTGTCGATCCGGGCCAAGCGCTGGTCGGGCGGCAAGACCTATGTCGTGCAGATCCAGGATCCGCGCGTCCCGGCCACCATGTTCGACCTGGTGATCCCGCCCAAGCACGACCGCCTGTCGGGCGACAACGTCCTGCCGATCATGGGCTCGCCGCACCGGGTGACGCCCGAGCGGCTGGAACAGGAGGCCAAGGCCTTCAAGCGCCTGACCGATCCGCTGCCGCATCCGCGGGTGGCCGTGCTGGTGGGCGGCAAGTCGAAGGCCTTCGATCTCTCCAGCGAGCGCGCGGCCCAGATCGCCCACTCCATCCAGATCCCGCTGGAGCAGGAGGGCGGGTCGCTGATGATGACCTTCTCGCGCCGCACGCCCGAACCGGCCCGCGCCCTGATCACCGCCCGTCTGCGCCACCTGCCGGGGGTCATTTGGAACGGGGAGGGGGCCAACCCCTATTTCGCCTTCCTCGCCGCCGCCGACTACATCCTCGTCACCGAGGACTCGACCAACATGGCCACCGAGGCGGCCTCGACCGGCAAGCCGCTCTTCGTGCTGAAGATGGACGGCTCCAGCCTGAAGTTCCGGCTGTTCCACGAAGAGCTGGAGCGCATGGGCGCGGCGCGTCCCTACGGCGGGGCCTTCCACGGCTGGACCTACGAGCCGGTCAACGAGACCGACCGCGCCGCGCGCGAGATCCTGGCGCGGATGGAGGTGGAGGTTCCGACGGCCGCCGAGCCGCTGCCTAGGCCCAAGCGCAAGCCGAGAGCGCCGAAGGCCGATCCGGCCTAGCCGGCCTTGGCCGCGAGGCTCGCCTCTGAACTGAAGACCTGAAGGTCGGCTTTGGGTGGATTGCGGACGAGCTCGGCGCGCCTCAGACTTCGGCCATGAGCACGAGCGATACAAAAGCATTCGATGTCCGGGTCCGCGAGGACGGTGCAATCGAGATCAGTGGATCAGCCGCCGCACACACGTTGATGCGCATCGCATTGACAGCGAAGTTCCAGACCCAGGTCTCGGCTGAAATACTCCTAAGCCCCTTCGTTCAGGAGCTAATCGACGCCGTTTTGAAGGTCACTCCCTACCCACCTAATATCGACTGGTCGGAGCCCGGAGTTTTGACGCCCCCCGCCTTTCTGGACGTCGTCGGGGAGGTCAGGGAGTTCCAGGCGCGACACCAACCGGCGACGCCGCTCGCCGAGCTAGTGCAACGGGCGCTGCATCCCTACCAAGTGCCACTCGACCGGCTCGGCCTCGGCACGGAGTAAACGCCACCAATGATCAAGCTCCGCCAGACGGCTACCTTCTCCGACATCCGCCTTTCCATCCATGAACTGACGCTCCTCAGCAACGCGCTGAACGAAGTGTGCAACGGTGGGGATATTGACGACGCCGAGTTTGCGACACGCCTAGGCGCAGAGCGAGATGAGTTACGCCAGCTCCTTGAGAATATCGGTTCGGCAATCCTCTAAGCAGACCTGCCTGACTTCCGACTAGGGTCGAAAGCCCGTCTTGGTCTCAGGCCGGTGATCGGACATTATTCGTCGCCGGCCGCCGCCTCCATGGGCGGATGCTCCAGCGGCTTCAGATCCGGCGCGAGCCAGCCTCGCCGGGCCTCCACCGAGAACAGGCGCTCGCGGGACCAGTGGGTCAGCGGCCAGGCCTTGTCGCCCATCGGGGTCGCCAGCAGGCGCGCGACGGCGTCGCTGTCGCTAGTCCCGGCCGGCAGGGCCCCGACGAAGGCGCGGATGGCGGCCAGATAGGCCTGGGTGATGGTCTCGTGATAGCCGCTGGTGTCGTCGTTCACGCCGCCCACGGCGACGTTGTAGGTCTGGATGATCCCAGGCAGGTCGCGCTCCAGCTCCGCGTCGCGGGTGCGGACCAGGCGCAGGGTGGCGGCCAGGTGCGCGGCGTGCGTCCAGCGCTCCTTGGGCAGGGTGCGGCCCACCAGCCCCTCGGCCAGGGCGGCGATCTCTTCGTCGGCGTAGCTCATGAAACGGTGTTAGCCGATGGCGGGCGGCGAAGGCTAGAGCGGGTGCGATCACGGCCGTCCAACTCCAATCACCGTGTCATCCCGGAAGCCTCGCAGAGGTTATCCGGGACCCAGGGGGTGCGTGAACGCCGTGCGAACCGCCCCTGGGTCCCGGCTCTGCGCTGCGCTTCGGCCGGGATGACACTGGAAAAGGGCTTAAAGCGCCTCTCTTGGCCACCGCCGCTCATCCAACCTCACCACGACATCCGCCACGCCCGGCAGGTCTTCCGCGATCCAGCGGGTCAGGCGCTCGTAGTGGGCGATGAAGCGATCGAGGGCGGCTTCGTCCATGGCGAGGGCGGGGTCCCGACCCTCGGCGGCGAGCCGCGCGCGCAGGCGTTCTTCCTGTTCTCCGCGCCAGACGCGGACCGTGGCGAAGTCCGGGGCTGTCATCAGCGCCAGGCGGTCGAGCCGCGCGAACAGCGGCGCGTAGGGCCCCGCCAGCGCCGCGTTGGCGAAGCCGCGCCAGGCGCCGTCGGGGTCCTCGTCGCGCTCGAGGGCGTTGATGGGGACGTCCAGCATCGTGGCCGGCTGGGCGCGCGCGCCGACGCACCAGCCCTCCAGCAGCACGATGTCGACCGGACCCGCCACGCGCGGCCATGTGGCCTCCGGCGCGCGGTCGTCGAGGGCCTTGTCGAAGCGGGGCAGGGCGGTGGCTCCGGGCCTTCCCAGGGCGTCCAGCACCGCAAGCCCCAGGGCCGGGTCGTGGGTGCCCGGAACGCCGCGCGTCGTCAGCAGCGGATGAACCTCGCGCGCCAGCCGGGTCCGCTCGGCGCGGGTCAGGTAGAGGTCGTCGATCGACAGGACGGCGACCTTGAGGCCGCGCGCGGCCAGCAGCCGCTCGACCAGGGCGACCAGGGTCGACTTGCCCGAGCCTTGCGGCCCGCAGATCCCGACCACCAGCGGCGAGCGGCCCTCGTCGGCCCAGCCGGCGATCCGCGCCGCCAGGGGCCGATGCAGGCGGGCCGCCAGGGTCGCGAAGTCCTCCGGCAGACCCTCCTCGCGCGCGAAGGTCGCGACGATCGCCGCCTCGGACGCCATCAGAACGGGTTGGCCCAGCGCACGGTTTCGGGCAGCGGCAGGCTGGCCTCGAACACCAGGCCGTCGGGGTGGAAGTCGAAGCGGGCGTGGCCCTTCTGCTCGCGCCGGATCGAGCTTTCGATCAGCCGGGTGCCGAAGCCTCGGGCCTTGGGCGGCGAGACAGGCGGCCCGCCGACGTCGCGCCAGGTGAAGGCGAGGTTTCCGGTCACCGGATCGAGCCGCCAGGTCACCTCGACCGTGCCGCCGGGCGCCGAGAGCGCGCCGTACTTGGCGCTGTTGGTGGCCAGCTCGTGGAACACCATCGAAAGGCCGACCGCCGTGTGCGGCGCCAAGGCCACCGTCGGGCCCTCGCGCCGCACGCGGCCGGAATGCGCGCCCAGGGCCTTCTGGACCAGCTGATCCATGTCGGCCTCGCGCCAGCCGGTCTTGGTCAGGAGATCGTGGGCGCCGGAGAGCGCGATCAGCCGCTCTGTGAACACGTCGACCGGCGCGCCCTCGGTCTTCAGGAAGGTCTGGCGAGCCAGGGCCTGGACGGTGGCCAGCGTGTTCTTCACCCGGTGGTTCAGCTCGTTGATCATCACCACCTGCCGCTCCTCGCGGGTCTTCAGCTCGCGTGACGCCTCGCGCAGGGCCGAGTGGACGGCGGCGATCTCTTCCAGGCTGTCGGGATCGGACGAGGGGAGGGTCTCGCCGCGCCCGATCGCGGCGGCGTCGCTGACCAGCCGCCGCATCTCGCCATTGATCCGGCGGGCGTAGGCCAGGGACAGGGTGATGCCCAGCACCAGCAGCAGCAGGAACACCGCGCCGGCCATCACCACCGAGCGATTGACCGTGCTGGCCAGATCGTCGCGCGGGATGGCCACCACCAGGGTCCAGCCGGTCTGGGGCGAGCGGGTGTAGGCGACCATGGTCGGCACGCCTTCCAGCGACTGGCTCTTGTTCACGCCCTCGGTGGAATGGCGCAGGTTCTCCTCCATGTCCTTGGAGGCGAGGGCGCCGGTGAATTTCTCATTGAGGCGCGAGCGGGCGATGACCCGGCGATTGTTGTCCAGCAGGGTGGCGACCCAGCGGTCGGGCACGCGCTGCTGGCGGAACACCGAGGTGAACGAGGCCGACTCCACGACGTAGGACAGGACGTAGGGCTCGCCCTTGACCAGGATCGGCGTGGCGACCGTGATCACCGGCTTGCGGGCCACCTTGCCCTGGCGGAGGTCGGAGATCTTGCTGCGCCCGGCCAGCAGCGCGCTGGTCAGCTCGTTGGCGCGCGTCGAGACCGGCAGGGGCGAGCCGTAGGGCTTGAGCGTATTGAGGATCTGCTGGCCGTGGATGTCGGACACGACGATCCAGCCCGGACGACGCTGGATGGCGCGCTGGGCGCGGGTGTGGAAGTCGGCCCAGTCGCCATTGATCAAGGCCTGGTCGCTGGCCAGGGTCTCGACGACGGCCACGCCGACGGCGGCCTGGCGGTCGACGGCGCCGGACAGCGCTCGGGCGGTGGTGACCAGTTGCTGATAGAGCTGGCCGCGCGACTCCCGGTCCGCGCCGGCCAGCAGCAGCACCATGGAAACGATGGCCGGGATCAGCAGGCTGACCGTCAGGAGCACCAGGCGCCCACGCACCGTGCTGACGCGGCGGCGGCCGTCCAAATCGCCGCGATCCCTCTGTGCCATGCCTTGGCGCGCCCGCCTCGACGAGGGCCCAGCTTCGCCCTCATGACTTGTATATCGGAGCGAGTCGTTGACGGCGTCTCAAAAATCGCCGTTTTTCATCGACGGTCTTCGTCGGGCTCGGCGCAGCGGAACCGTATCGCCGCTGCGGGTTTGTGGGTTATGAGAGCTCATGAAATCCCTGCCCAACATCCTCACCAGCTCGCGCCTCGTGATGGCGCTGTTCATGTTCGTGGCCCTGGCGGCGGCGGCCGGCGCGGTCCCGTGGGTGAGCGACCAACTGACGGCCGAGGCCCAGCTGCGCCTGGAGCGCTGGGCGTTCTACGCCTTCGTGGTCGCGGCGGTGACCGACTTCTTCGACGGCTGGCTGGCGCGCAAGCTGGACGCGGTCAGTGTCTGGGGCGCGATCCTCGATCCGATCGGCGACAAGATCCTGGTCTGCGGCGCGTTGCTGGGCCTGATGGCCCTGGGCCCGAATCCTCTGGTCGTGCTGCCGGCCGGCCTGATCCTGTTCCGGGAGTTCGCGGTCAGCGCGCTGCGCGAAGTCGGCGCGGGCAAGGGCGTCAAGCTGCCGGTCACGCTGCTGGCCAAGTGGAAGACGACTTTGCAGCTGGTGTCGATCGGCGCCGAGATGATCCTGGCCTCGTGGGGGGCCTTTGGTCTGTCGCAGGATCCGACGGTGATCGGGGGCTTCACGCTGGTGGCTCACGGCCTGCTGTGGCTGGCCACCCTGGTGACCCTGATCACGGGCGCCCAGTACTGGGAAGCGGCGCGCAAGGCGCTGGCCTGAGGGGCGGGGGCGAAGGGCCCTTTCGTCCGTTCGCATATCCGCGCCGCTCCGCCTCCCCGCATGGGAGGCGGCGGCGCTGAAGTCTCTAACGCCCCCCGCGCCCCACCGAGCGACGACGCGAGGCCTCGCGTTCCAGGGGCGTGATCACCTCGGCGACGGCGCGGCGCTGTTCGGGCGTGCCGGTCACGTCAAGGCGACGAGCATTGGCCAGCAGGACCTTCAGTTCGGCGTCGCCAAGCGTCGGAATCTTTTCGAGAAGGGTCATGGAAAACTCTTGTTCGACGTCGGAGAAATCGACGCATCGCCATGAAAACGCTTGAGGCGCAGCTTGGCTCCGGCGGCGCGGCTAAAGTCGTCCGAAAATATTTTTCTTGTTATTTCCTAGAAGTGCTTCAAGATAAGGCCATCGAATTCGCTGCCGCTCGGCCTGCTATTCCTTGCTCCGCGTGCCGGAGCGCCGGACGCGCCTTCCGAACTTCCAACGAAATTTGATCGTCGCCCGAGACGTTTTCGGACGACGAACACCCATGTCTACAAGGATACTCACCATGGCTACTGGAACCGTGAAGTGGTTCAATTCCGCCAAGGGCTTCGGCTTCATCCAGCCGGACAACGGCGGCCAGGACATCTTCGTCCACATCTCGGCCGTTGAGCGCGCTGGCCTGAACGGCCTGAACGAAGGCCAAAAGCTGTCGTTCGAGCCTGAAGTCGATCGCCGTAGCGGCAAGACCTCGGCCGGCCAGCTGCAGGCGGTCTAATCGACCAAGGTTTCGCGGACCCCCGGGTTCGCAACGGACAGGCCGGCGCGTGCGCCGGCCTGTTTTGTTTTAAGGGTCTGGCCGGCGCGTGCGCCGGCCTGTTTTGTTTCAGGGTTCTGGCCGGCGCTCGCGCCGGCCTGTTTGCGTTTGGGACTATTCCGCCGCCAGGAGGCGTGGGGGCTCGAGCTCCTCGGTCTCCACGACTTCGGGATCGGACGGGCCGTGCAACAGCCAGGACAGATCCTGCTCCCGCGCCCCGCGCCGGCATCGGTCCGCGCTCATCATCGAGGCCAGCACGCTCACGCCCGTGGTTCGCAAGACCATGATCGACTCCCTTGCATCTAATATTGAGAATGACTCGCAAATATGGGCGATGACAAGGCGGCAATTCCCCTAAGGGGTCTTCGCGGCTAATCATCGCGCTCGACCTTCGGAGACGCACTCGATGCGCGGCTTTCGCGTCCTCGCCGCCCTGGCGCTCTCGCTCGCCCTCTCGGCTTGCGGGACCGTGTCGCGTGACGCGTTCACGGCCCAGGACCTGGGAGCCGTCGCGCCGCAGGGGCTGGCCGACGTGCGGTTCAGCGCCGCCGATCCCGCCGCGGGCCTGAAGTTCGCGAAGGAGGTCCATGACCACACCGCCGGACGAAAGGTCAACGTGCTGGCGATCTCGGGCGGCGGCTCGAACGGGGCCTATGGCGCCGGCGTGCTGGTCGGCTGGACGGAGGCGGGCGATCGGCCGGACTTCGACATCGTCACGGGCGTCTCGACGGGCGCCCTGACCGCGCCGTTCGCCTATCTGGGCAAGGACTGGGACCGGCGCCTGACCGAGGCCTACACCAGCGAGGCCGCCGACCGGATCCTGCAGAAGCGGGGGCTGGATCTTTTCTTCGCGCCCAGCATCTTCCGCAACCACGCCCTGCGCGATCTGGTGGGCAAATACGTCGACCCGCCGCTGCTCTATGCGGTGGCCATCGAGCACGCCAAGGGGCGGCGGCTGATGATCGCCACCACCAATCTCGACACCGAGCAGACGATGATCTGGGACATGGGGGCGATCGCCTCGCGCGGCGACGCGGCGGCGCTGCAGCTGTTCCGCGACGTGCTGGTCGCCTCGGCCAGCATCCCCGGCGTCTTCCCGCCCAGCCTGATCGAGGTCCAGGGGCCCAACCGCAAGTTCTCGGAGATGCACGTGGACGGCAGCGTCACCACGCCGTTCTTCGTCGCGCCCGAGACCCTGCTGCTGTCGATCCTGCCGGGCCAGGACAAGACCGGGCCGGGCGAGGTGTCGGTGATCGTCAACGGCCAGATCGACGGCGGCTTCGGTTTCACCAAGGGCGACGCCCTGTCGATCCTGGGGCGGTCATGGATCGCCATGAACAAGGCCCAGCTGCGCACCCACCTGACCGCCAACGCCGCCTTCACCCGGCGCAACGGCGGGGTGTTTCGCTACACCGCCATTCCCGACGACGCCAAGGGCGACTTCTCGGGCCTGAATTTCGCGTCGGAGGGGCGGCGAGCCCTGTTCAAGCTGGGCTACGACCTCGGCAAGTCCGGCGCGGCCTGGGTCGCGCCGAGCGATCCCTCGGCGGAGGTCAAGGCCGCCGCGACGCGCGAGAAGACGCCCGGCTGACTAGAGCCAGCCCGCCGCGCGCAGGACAGGGGCGTGGCGGCGGCTGACGGGGGCCACGAGATCGCCCGACAGGCGCAGCTCGCCCGCGCCGCGTCGCCAGTGGGCCGATCGGATCGCCTCGCCCGCCACCCACCACGAGCGATGGGTCTGGAAGCCGTGGGCGCCGGCCAGCTCGGCCAGGGCGTCGGAGAAACGCAAGGTCAGCAGCTCCGGGCCCGCGTCGGTGTGGACCCGCAGGTAGTGGTCGTGGGCCTCGACGGCGATCAGCCTGGCCGTCCGCCGCTTGGCCGAGAGCCGGCGACGGAAGGCGGCCTCGGCCTCGGGCAGGGGCGGCTCGACCAGCACCCGGGTCTCGACCACGGGCGGCGGCGCGGCCGGCTTGCGCCAGGCCAGGATGCGCACGGCCATGACCAGGCCGCTGATCACCCACACCCGCCACCAGAGGACGGGCGGCGCGATGAAGCGGCCGTTGGTGTCCATGTCGATGACCCCGACCAGCAGCACCACGCCGGGCGTCATCAGGGTGGTGACGACCAGCAGCCGACGCAAAAAGCCGTCCAGCCGCCGGCCGATCAGTTCGTCGACGAGCACGCCGATCATGCCCCCGCCGACGATGCACTCGAACCAGTACGTGGCGCGCCCCGACGGGGTGAGTTTGACGGTGTCGAACGGCGCCAGGACCGCCAGCACCAGGCTGAGCGCGGTCAGCAGCGCCAGGTCGATGGCGAGACGCCGTAGGGGCAGACCGTTAGCGATGGAACCCATGTCTCTCCGCCGCGGCGCCGTTCGCGCAGAATGGGCGCCGCTCACGGGCTTGGCGTAGCGCGGCTCCTCGACCCTTGCAATCTCGGCCCGAAACCGGAGCCGAAGATGTCGAAGATCCTGTCCCGTCCCGCTTGGGCGCTGATGACCCTGTTGAGCCTGGCGGTGGCGCTGATCTCATACCGCTATGTGCTGAACGTCGGGCCGCTGGCCCCCAACGTGCTGGCCAATCTGTTCGCCAGGCCGTTCCTGGTCGTCCATGTGGCCGGCGCGGCGACCGCCTTGCTGATCGCGCCGTTCCAGGTGCTGCCGGGCCTGCG
Source organism: Caulobacter segnis ATCC 21756 (assembly GCF_000092285.1). Taxonomy (NCBI): domain Bacteria; kingdom Pseudomonadati; phylum Pseudomonadota; class Alphaproteobacteria; order Caulobacterales; family Caulobacteraceae; genus Caulobacter; species Caulobacter segnis. The sequence continues at coordinate 1,014,166 of NC_014100.1, forward strand.
CGCGCGTCGGCCGGCGCTTCATCGCGTGATGGGACGGATCTATGTGGCCGGCTGCCTGGCGGGCGGCGTCGGCGGTCTGGCCCTGGCCTTCGGGTCGACCGCCGGTCCGATCGCCACCGCCGGGTTCGGGCTGCTGGCCGTGGCCTGGATCGGAACGACGGCGCAGGCCTGGCGCATGGCGATGGCGCGTCGCATCGCCGAGCACCGGGCCTGGATGATCCGCTCGCTGGCCCTGACCCTGGCGGCGGTGACCCTGCGCCTCTACCTGCCGCTGGCCGCCGTGGGGCCGATCCCGTTCGTCGACGCCTACCGCGCGATCTCGTTCCTATGCTGGGTCCCCAACCTGCTTCTGGCCGAGGTCTGGCTCTTCGCCGCACCGTCGCGGGACGCAAAGTCGGCCTCGCTCGGCCTTTGAACAATGTTCGGCAAAGCTGGCGTTAACCCCTTCATAAGATGCGGGGTTGCGCCGAGCCGACTCCGTCTCTACACGGGCGCCTTAACCTGCAAGATGGTCGACAGCGGGCGCGCGGATGTGCGCGACCGTGTCTTTGCGCGAGTTAGCCATGCCCAAGAGAACAGACATCTCCTCGATCCTGATCATCGGCGCCGGTCCGATCGTCATCGGTCAGGCTTGCGAGTTCGACTATTCGGGCGTCCAGGCCTGTAAGGCGCTGCGCGCCGAGGGCTACCGGATCATCCTGGTCAACTCGAACCCCGCCACGATCATGACCGATCCGGACGTGGCCGACGCGACCTATATCGAGCCGATCACCCCGGAGATGGTCGCCAAGATCATCGAGAAGGAGCGCCCCGACGCGCTGCTGCCGACCATGGGCGGCCAGACGGCTCTGAACACCGCCCTGGCCCTGGAAGAGCAGGGCGTGCTGAAGAAGTTCGGCGTCGAGATGATCGGCGCCAAGGCCGAGGTCATCGACAAGGCCGAGGATCGCCAGAAGTTCCGCGACGCCATGGACAAGCTGGGCCTTGAGAGCCCGCGTTCGCGCGCCTGCCACACCCTGGACGAGGCCATGGAAGGCCTGGAGTTCGTCGGCCTGCCGGCGATCATCCGCCCGTCCTTCACCCTGGCCGGCACCGGCGGCGGCATCGCCTACAATGTCGAGGAGTTCAAGGAGATCGTCGAGCGCGGCCTCGACCTCTCGCCGACCACCGAAGTGCTGGTCGAAGAGAGCGTCCTGGGCTGGAAGGAGTACGAGATGGAGGTCGTCCGCGACAAGGCGGACAACTGCATCATCGTCTGCTCGATCGAGAACATCGACCCGATGGGCGTGCACACCGGCGACTCGATCACCGTCGCTCCGGCCCTGACCCTGACGGACAAGGAATACCAGTGGATGCGCGCGGCCTCGATCGCCGTGCTGCGCGAGATCGGCGTGGAGACCGGCGGTTCGAACGTGCAGTTCGCCGTCAACCCGGCCGACGGCCGCATGGTCGTCATCGAGATGAACCCGCGGGTGTCGCGCTCGTCCGCCCTGGCCTCGAAGGCCACCGGCTTCCCGATCGCCAAGGTCGCCGCGCGCCTGGCCGTCGGCTACACGCTGGACGAGCTGAAGAACGACATCACCGGCGGCGCGACCCCGGCCTCGTTCGAGCCCAGCATCGACTACGTCGTCACCAAGATCCCGCGCTTCGCCTTCGAGAAGTATCCGGGTTCGGAGCCCCTGCTGACCACGGCCATGAAGTCGGTCGGCGAGGTCATGGCCATCGGCCGGACCTTCAAGGAAAGCGTCCAGAAGGCCCTGCGCGGCCTGGAGACCGGCCTGTCGGGCTTCGACGAGATTGAGATCCACGGCGCCGATGATCCCGACACCGGCAAGGCCGCCGTCGTCCGCGCCCTGGGCACGCCGACCCCCGACCGCATCCGCGTGATCGCCCAGGCCTTCCGCCACGGCCTGACCGTGGAAGAGGTCAACGCCGCCTGTTCCTACGAGCCGTGGTTCCTGCGCCAGATCGCCGAGCTGATCCGCCAGGAAGGCTGGGTCCGCGCCGGCGGGCTGCCCAAGGACGCCGCCGGCTTCCGCGCCCTGAAGGCCCAAGGCTTCTCGGACGCCCGCCTGGCCAAGTTGACCGGCCAGACCGAGGCCGCCGTGCGGAGCCTGCGCCAAGAGCTGTCCGTCCGCCCGGTGTTCAAGCGCATCGACAGCTGCGCCGGCGAGTTCCTGGCCTCGACGCCGTACATGTACTCGACCTACGAGACCGGCGCGCTGGGCCAGGTCCCCGAGTGCGAGAGCGATCCGTCCGACCGCAAGAAGGCCGTGATCCTCGGCGGTGGTCCGAACCGGATCGGCCAGGGCATCGAGTTCGACTACTGCTGCTGCCACGCGGCGTTTGCCTTGGACGCCATCGGCGTCGAGTCGATCATGGTCAACTGCAACCCCGAGACCGTCTCGACCGACTACGATACCTCCGACCGCCTGTACTTCGAGCCGCTGACGGCCGAGGACGTGCTGGAGCTGCTGCACGTCGAGAAGAGCAAGGGCACGCTGGCCGGCGTCATCGTCCAGTTCGGCGGCCAGACGCCGCTGAAGCTGGCCCACGCCCTGGAAGAGGCCGGCATCCCGATCCTGGGCACCAGCCCCGACGCCATCGACCTGGCCGAAGACCGCGAGCGCTTCCAGCAGCTGCTGAACGGCCTCGACATCGCCCAACCGGAAAACGCCATCGCCCGCACCTGGGACGAGGCGCGCGCCGAGGGCGACAAGATCGGCTTCCCGTTCGTGATGCGTCCGTCCTACGTGCTGGGCGGCCGCGGCATGGAGATCATCCGCGACCACGAGGCCATGGAGCGCTACATCGCCGGCGCCGGCGAGATCTCGCTCGAGCACCCGATCCTGCTGGACCACTATCTGAGCCGCGCCACCGAGGTCGACGTCGACGCCCTGTGCGACGGCAAGGACGTGTTCGTGGCCGGCGTGCTGGAGCACATCGAGGAAGCCGGCGTCCACTCGGGGGACTCGGCGTGTTCGATGCCGCCCTTCTCGCTGAAGGCCGAGACGGTCGAGGAGCTGAAGCGCCAGACGGTGCAGATGGCCCTGGCCCTGAACGTCCGCGGCCTGATGAACGTGCAGTTCGCGATCGAAGAGCCGCACAGCGACAACCCGCGCATCTACGTGCTGGAAGTGAATCCGCGCGCCTCGCGCACGGTGCCGTTCGTCGCCAAGACCATCGGCCAGCCGGTCGCCGCCATCGCCGCCAAGATCATGGCCGGCGAGACCCTGGCCAGCTTCGGCCTGAAGGACGTTCCCTACGACCACATCGCGGTCAAGGAAGCGGTCTTCCCGTTCGCCCGCTTCGCCGGCGTCGACACGGTGCTCGGCCCGGAAATGCGCTCGACCGGCGAGGTCATGGGCCTGGACTGGAAGCGTGACGGCGAGACCGACATGGGCCCGGCCTTCGCCCGCGCCTTCGCCAAGAGCCAGCTGGGCGGCGGCGTGAAGCTGCCGCGCTCGGGCACGGCGTTCGTGTCGGTCAAGGAAAGCGACAAGCCCTGGATCGTCGAGCCGGTGAAGCTGCTGCTGGCGGCCGGCTTCAAGGTGCTGTCGACCGAGGGCACCCAGGCCTATCTGGCCGAGCAGGGCGTCCAGGTCGAGCACGTCAAGAAGGTGCTCGAAGGCCGTCCGCACATCGTCGACGTGATGAAGAACGGCGGCGTCCAGCTGGTGTTCAACACCACCGAGGGCAAGCAGGCGCTGGAAGACAGCTTCGAGATCCGCCGCACGGCCCTGATGATGAAGGTGCCGTACTACACCACCTCGGCCGGCGCCCTGGCCGCCGCCCAGGCCATCGCTGGCGCGCCGGCGGAGTCCTTGGACGTCCGTCCGCTGCAGAGCTACGCCTGATCCAAGGATGCTCCCCCGCGCTGCGGGGGAGCTGTCACGGAGTGACTGAGGGGGCGAACGCCGCATAGGCCGAGCTGGCCCCCTCCGGCCCTCTGGGCCACCTCCCCCGCAAAGCGGGGGAGGAACTAGCCTGATCTACTCCACCCGAACCCCGTTCTTCACCGCGTAGCACCGGCGTTTGCCGAGCTCGGTGCCGCAGAAGCCGGGCTCGGTCGTCCCCTCGTGCAGCATGACGTATTGGTCGCGGCGGCATTCGAACCAGGCCTTCTGGAAGGCGATGTGATCGACGTCCTGGTGGAACACCGGCCGCTGATCGACCGTGTAGAAGCGGGCCATGGCGGTCAGGCCGCCGAAGCTGCCCCGGCCGTTGACCAGACCGCAGACCTGGCCCGAGCGGGTGGCCCACACAGCGCCGAGCTCCAGCGGCAGGGTCTGGTTCAGGCGGGTCTCCAGATGGGTCCGGACCTGCCGCCATTCCGCCCGCGCGGCCGGCGCGTATCGGGTGCGCTGGACGGGCGTCGGCGCGCGCTTGATCGCGTTATCATGCTCGAAGCGCGCCAGGTCGATCACCGTGAACATCAGCGCGGCCAGCGCCCCGACGACCGCGACGGCCGAGAAAACCAGCGGGGTCCGAGACCGCTTGACCACCCGCGTTCCAAAGTCCTTGACCGTCATGGCGCCGCCCTCCGCGAAAAGCAGATTGGCGGCTCCCCATGAAATTACAAGTTTAAATTATTTATCGCTGTAATTTCCCCCTTGGGCGACGCGGGGGGTCAACCGTAGGGCGCGAGCCGGGGTGTCCCCGCGCGCCTTCGATGCTATGCAGCCCTCCTGTGTCCCGAGGGAATCCATGCGGTCGCCGAAGTCTTTTTCCCGCGAGCAGGTGCTGTTCGCCGCCGTCCTGACGATCGTTCCGATCCTGCTGTGCGGCTTCATGTTCGGCTTCGACATTCCGCTGGCCTCGGCCGACTTCTGGCGGACGCCCAAGAACGACATGCTCGCCATGACGGGGGCCTATGAGGCCTATGTCCGGCAGCCTTGGACGTTCCCGCTGACCATGGTCTCGGGCCTGTCGCCCAAGCCGTTCTCGATCGTGTTCAGCGACAGCATCCCCTGGCTGGCGATCCTGCTGAAGGCCTCGGGCCTGGGACCCTCCTTCAATCCGCTGGGCGTCTTCCTGATGCTGTCCTACCCGCTGCAGGCTTGGGGCATGGTGGCCCTGCTGCGGTCGCTGGGCGTCCAGGACCGGGTCACGCTGGCGATCGGCGGCCTGATGGCCCTGCTGTTCCCGACCTGGATCGCGCGTCAGTTCGGCCACATCGCCCTGTGCGGCCACTGGCTGATCCTGTTCTCGCTGGCCCTGGCGGTGTCGTCGGCGCGCCTTGGCCTGACCTGGAAGCGGGTGGGGGGCTTCGCCGCCCTGGCGGCCTTGGCCACGGGCATCCACGCCTATCACCTGGTTCCGATCGGCGCCTGTTTCGGCGCGGCCCTGCTCGCCGAGCTGCTGCAGCGCCGTGAGGGCGCCTGGACGCGCGTGCTGGCGGGTGGCGTGGCGGTCCTGGCCTCGGTCGGCGTCCCGGCCTTCATCCTGGGCTATGGCGGCGGAGACGGCGCCGCCGGCGGCGCCGATGCGCTGGGCGTCTATTCGATGAACGTCCTGGCCCCGGTCTGGCCGCAGGCGTCCAACGTCTTCGGCCAGCACTGGAACGGCGGGTGGTTCGAGGGGACCATGGCCCCGACGGGCCAGTACTTCGAAGGCTTCCAGTTCATGGGCGTGGGGGTGGTGCTGCTGGTGGCCCTCGCCCTGGGTCTCAAGGTCAGGAGCGTCCGACAGGCGCCCGTGGTCGAGCGCGAGGCCTGGGCGCGCTGGACGCCGCTGGCCCTGGCCATGCTCTTCCTGACGATCTGGGCCATCGGCTGGGTCGTCTATGCCGGCTATTGGCATCTGTTCGACGTTCCCAAGCCCAAGGGCAAGGTCGCCGACCTGATCTCGACGTTCCGAGGCCACGGCCGCTTCTTCTGGGCGCCGGGCTATCTGATCCTGGCCCTGGCCATCCGGCAGGTCAGCCTGATGCGCCGGCCCGTCGCGGTCGCCGTGCTGGCCGGCGCGCTCCTGCTTCAGGCCTACGACACCAGCCCGCTGCGCCAGGGCGTTCGAGCGATCTTCGCCGCGCCGGACGCCTTGATGGTTCCGGCCGGTCTGCTCAGCGACCCCGCCGTCCGCGACCGGCCTTGGGTCTTCCGCCCGACCTATTTCTGCACCGTCAACGCCGCGGACCTGCAGGTCATCAGCCAGATGGTCTTGGTCGCGACCCGCACGGGCGGGACGGCGAACACCTTCGCCATGGCGCGAAACAACGATCCTCTGCCCTGCGACGTGGTCGATCCCGAACTCACCCGCGACGCGGCGCCGGGCGATCGGCGCATGACGATCGTGCTGGCGGACGACAAGCTGGAAGGCGGCTTCCTCCAGCCGGTCGGCCAGCGGACTGACTGCTACCGCTTCGAGCGCGGGGTGATCTGCGGCCGCGACCTCGAGGGGGTGGAGGGGCTGACCCCCGTGGCGCCGGGCGAGTTGACCGCGTCCCGCACGCCGTTCCAGACCATCCGGCTGGATCAGCCGCCGAAATCGCCGGCGCTGCTGTCGGGGTGGTCCACCCTGGATCCGGGCGGCAAGGGCATCTGGACGACCGCGCACAAGGCCGCGTTCAAGTTGGACGTGCCCGCCGACATCGGCGCGAAGGGCTTCCTCATCGACGTGGTCGCCATCGGCTTTTCGGACCTGCCTCTGCGTCCCCAGCGCGTGACGCTCTACGCCGAAGGCCGAGCCGTGGGCGCGCGCGAGGTCGAGACTTCCACCTTCGGCAGCCATCGCTTCGTGGTGCCCGCCGACGTCGCCAGGCCGGGTGAGACGATGACGTTCACCTTCGACCTTCCCGACGCGCGGACCAGCCGGGCCGATCCGCGCATGCTCGGCATCGCCGTTCAGGAGATCAGGGCGTCGCGCTAGGGCCCGCCGCGTCGTCCTGATGGGCGAAGACCCAGAAGTGGCTTAGCAGGAACAGGGCGCCGGTGTAGCTGACCGCCGCCGCGCCTTGCGCCGCCACGCTCCACAGGTCTCCGTGCGGCAGCAGCGCCTTGGCCAGGGTCAGGACCCCCTGGTTCAAGGCGAAGGCGCCGGCCACCGCCACGATATAGCGGACGGGCGCCGAGCGGGCGGTGCGGCGGGCGCGGAACACGAACAGCTTGCTCAAGACGAAGCTGACGCAGATCCCGACGGCGTAGCCAATGGCGTTGGCCAGGTGCGCCGGCAGATGCAGGCCCACGTCCAGCGCCACGATGATCGAGAAGCCGACCAGGGTGTTGACCACCCCCGCCAGGCCATAGCGCAGGGCCGAGACCAGGAACGCCCGCCGCGCCGGCGTCAGCAGGGCGCTCAAGCGACGGGGCCCCCTGCGAAGGGTGGGGCGTCGTCGAAGCCGTAGCGGTCCATGACCACGTACAGCGGCCGACCCTTCACCTCCTGATAGATGCGGGCGACGTATTCGCCCAGCGACCCGATGGCCAGCATCTGCAGGCCAAAGCTCATCAGGATCACCACCATCAGCGACGGATAGCCGGGCACGTCGCGGCCGAACAGCAGGGTGCGCAGCACCAGGAGGCCCGCGACCCCGACCGCCAGCACCCCGGCGATCAGGCCGACATAGCTCCACACCCGGATCGGCGCGGTGCTGAACGAGGTGATGCCGTCCAGGGCGAAGTTCCAGAGCTTCCAATAGCGCCACGAGCTGGTCCCGGCCGCGCGCTCGGGACGCGCATAGGGGATGGCCTCCTGGCGAAAGCCGACCCAGGCGAACAGGCCCTTCATGAAGCGATTGCGCTCAGGCAGCTTGCGCAGCACCTCGACCACCCGCTTGTCCATCAGGCGGAAGTCGCCGGCGTTGTAGGGCAAATCCACGTCCGACAGCCGGTTGAAGGCGCGGTAGAAGCCCTGGGCCGTGAAGCGCTTCAGCGGCGTGTCCGCCCGCCGGTCCACGCGCACGCCGTAGGCGACGTCGGCCCCGGCCTCCCAGGCCTCGACGAACTGGCCGATCAGCTCGGGCGGGTCCTGCAAGTCAACGTCGATCGGTACGACCATGTCGCCGGTGGTCACGTCCAGGCCCGCCGACAGGGCCGTCTCCTTGCCGAAGTTGCGGGCCAGGTTGATGACCTTGATGCGCGGGTTGCGCTGATGGTGGGCCAGCAGCACCGCCAGCGTGTGGTCGCGGCTGCCGTCGTTGACGCAGACGATCTCGTAGTCGAGGCCCAGCTTGGCCAGCTCCTCCTCGATCCGGGCGAAGAACAGGTCCAGCACTTCCTGCTCGTTGAAGCAGGGCGCGACGATCGACAGCCGCTTGCCGGCGCGAGCGCGAGCGGGGACGGAAAACGGGGCCTGGACGGCGGGCGGCGCGGAAACCATGCCGACGGTTTAGCCGTCTTGCGCGCGGAGCGGGAGGGGGCGTTTCACGTCACGCCGCTCGATCCGCGCGCGTCTGGCGGCCTAGTCCTTCAGCTTGATCTTCTTCTCGATCTCGGCGTCGGCCTTTTCGGCCTTCTTGCGGCGCTCGAACACCTGGCGCATGTGCTGGGCGTCGCTGGCGCTGAGGCGCTTCTCGGCGGCGACGAACTGTTCCTGCTCCTCCTCGCGGATGTGATGCAGGTACTCCTCCTTCAGGCCCGCGAAGCATCGCAGCCAGCCGGGCGAGGCCATGTCGCGCGCGGCCAGGTCTTCCAGCATGTCCTCGATCTCCTTGTGCTCGGAGATGGCGTGGCGGGCGAAGTCGGTGGTTTCCGGATCGCGCAGCACCGTCGACCACAGCGCCTGCTCCTCGGCCGCGGCGTGGGCCTTGAGCTCGTAGGTCAGCTCGGCGAACAGCGCGCGGCGGTCCTCGGAGTCGCCTTGCGTCTCCTCGATCATCGCCAGCAGGGCGCGGTGGCGGTCGTGGTCCTCGACCAGGCGGCCGAAGATGTCGGGATCGCCCCGGAACGTGGTTTTCGGCGTGCTGCCGATGCGCGCGGCCACGTCCGGCGCGATCGCCTTGGCCTTGGCGATGGCTTGGGCCTTGGCGTCCCGCTCGCGGTGGGATGAGGTGTCGACGATCTGGCCGGTCATGGCTGCAGCTCCCGCTTGCGATCGCGAGATCGCTTTCCGCCGTTACGCGCGGCGCGGGGGATCGGTTCCCAGGAAGCTGAGCCGGAAGGCTGGATGGTGGTCAGGGCGGCGGCGTCCACCGTCACCCGCTTGACCCTTTCACCGCGCCAGCCGCTCTCCGATGAACCCGTCCACGGCGTCGGTGTAGGCGCCCGGCAGGCCCAGGGTGCGGTTGACGTCGGCGTGGGTCAGGGGCTGGGGCAAGACGGGCATCCGCACGCCCGAGCGCTTGGCCAGGGCCTGGAAGGCGCGGGCGTCGTCGCAGGGCTTGTCGGGGCGCTTGGTCGAGCAGACCAGGAACATCGGCACGGCGGACGGCGTCCACTGGTCCATCGGCGAGGCCTTGGCCCAGCCGGCGGGATCGCCGCCGAACGCCTCGTCGTAGAACTTCGGATGGCGGCCGGCCATGGTCTCGGAGACCTTCATCGTCGCCGAGTCCAGCACCACCGTCCCGGCCCAGGGTTGGCCGACCATCGCGGGCTTGGACGACAGCAGGGCGACCAGGTGCGCGCCGGCGGAGTGGCCCATCAGGATGATGTTGCGGTTGCTGGCGCCCCAGTCGGCGGCGTGGCTCTGCGTCCAGCGCAGGGCGGCGGCCACGTCCTGGGCCTGCGTATAGGCCATGGCCTGGGGCAGCATGCGATAGTTGACGCTGACGAACACGAAGCCCTTGGGCAGCCAGTGGCGAAGCTTGTTCTCGACCGAGCCCGTATTGGCCTTGTCGCCGATCTTCCAGGCGCCGCCATGGACCATCACGATCACCGGCGCGTCGCGCGGGACGTTCGGCGGGATGTAGATGTCGACAGCCTGGGCCGGATCGGCGCCGTACGAGGCCGTCAGCTTGCGGGCGCCGGGCAGGATGGCCTGGAGGTCGATCGGGCGCTCCTCTTCGGCCTTCTTCTCCTGCAGGCGCTGCATCATGCGTTCGCGCATCTTGCCGCGCGGGCCGATCTGGGCGTCGGCGACGCCACTAGCGGTCAGCGAGACGGTCATAGCGGCGGCCAGGGCGAGGGTCAGCGGGCGGGTCTTCTTCAAGGTCAGTGCTCCAGCGAGAAAGCGATGGCCGACGCGCGATACTAGGGGGGCTGCCGCGCGCCGGCCTCCGGCGCCCGTCCGTGGACAGGCTCGGACTCTGGCGTCCGGAGCGCGCCGGGCGGGGGTTTCGCCGCCGACGCGCTCCGGCCTCGATCAGGGGCGGCTCACAACGCCGCTGACCGAACGGGTGTCGCCGTCATAGCCGGTGCGGCTGGCGTTGTAGCTGTAGGTGCCGTCGCCGTTGTTGACGACGCTGGTCGCGCGGTTGGCCGAGGCGCCGTTGTTGAACGTCCGAGAGGCGCTTCCGGAATAGGCGCCGTCGCCCCAGCTGGCGGCGCGCTGGCTGGCGACGCCGTAGCCGCTGTTGGTCTGGGTCCCGCGGGAGACCGAGACGGCGCCCGGCTGGCGGTTGACATGGCGGTCGTGGACGTAGCCACGGCCGTAGGCGCCCTGAACGCGAACGGTGCGGCCGTGCTGGCCGGCCTCGGCGGCGGGGGCGAGCGCGATAAACAGGGCCGTGGCGGTCATGCCGGCGGCGGCGAAAACAGTCTTACGCATGGTGTCTTCCATCTCTTGGGTGACGTCCCTCGTCGCTGGACAGAAAACACGCCGGCGCGCTCGCCCTGATGTTTCCTCGCCGACGAAACGTGTCGAAATGTAATCGTGGGCCGCTTGGCCTTTTCCGCGCCGCGCGCCTGGGGCAAGGCTTCGGTCATGATCGACAACACCCTGATCGCGGTCGTCGAGGACGACGCCGAAATCCGCGACCTGACATTGGGCCTGCTGCGCCGGGAGGGCTGGGAGGCCGTGGGCTGCGAGGACGCCGCCGCCTTCGACCGACTGGCCGCCCGCCGTCGCGTCGACCTGGTGCTGCTGGACATCATGATGCCCGGCGAGGACGGCCTGTCGCTGTGTCGCCGCCTGCGGGCCACGGGCGACATGGCGATCCTGATGGTCACGGCCAAGGGCGACGACATCGACCGCGTGGTCGGGCTGGAGATCGGCGCCGACGACTACCTGCCCAAGCCCTATGTGCCGCGCGAGCTTCTGGCCCGGGTCCGCGCCATCCTGCGCCGCACGCGCGAGGTCCATCGGGTGGCCGTCGCGCCGCCGGGCGAGGTCTATGGCTTCGCGGGCTGGCGGCTGGACTCGGCCAGCCGCGATCTCCTCGACGCCGCCGGCGCGCCGGTGGTGCTGACGGGCGGGGAGCACGACCTCTTGATGGCCTTCCTGCGCCACGCCCAGCGCGTGCTCAGCCGCGACCAGCTGCTGGACTGGACGCGCGGCCGCAGCGCCACGCCATACGACCGCTCGATCGACGTCCTGCTGGGCCGCCTGCGCCGCAAGCTGGCCGCGGGCGCGGGCGGCGAGGGGCTGATCAAGACCGTGCGCGGCGGCGGCTATCTGTTCAGCGCGCCGGTCGAGCGACTTTGAGGGCGCGCCGTCGATGGTGATGCTGGACAACCTCTCTTCGCGCATCGCCGCCATCCTGCTGGCGGGCCTGATGATCCTGCTGGTCCTGGGCGCGGCGCTGCTGATCTGGCCCTCAGATGATGGCGGCGGGGTGCGCTTCTACCAACTGCCCCAGCCGGCCGAGGCGGTGGCCATGGTCGAGGCCCTGGACGCCTCGCCGCCCTCGGCCCGCCCCGCCGTGATGAAGGCGCTGGACACCGGGGTGATCCGGGCCACGCTCGGCGCGGACTTTCCCGCCTCGCTGCGGCGTGCGCGTCCCGCCGACGCGCGCGATCCCGGCTACGGGGCCTACGACCGGGCGCTGGTGGGGCGCGACTGGCGGATCGAGGTGCTGCGCGGCGGCCGGCTCCGTGACGGCTTCATGCCCGGACGCGCGGCCCTGCGCCTTTCGGTTCGGCTGGAGGACGGATCGGTTCTGACCCTGCGCCGCCGCGCGCCGGAGGCGGCGCGGCGCTATCTGGGGCGCATCACCCTGGCTTGCGCCGCCCTGCTGGCGGTGACCCTGCTGATGATCCTGGTGGCCATGCGCCAGACGACCCGGCCGGTCGAAAGCCTGGCCCGGGCCGTGGCTCGGTTCGGCGACGACCTGGACGCCGCGCCCCTGCCGCCCGGCGGTCCCCGCGAGATCCGCGAGCTGTCGAGCGCCTTCAACACCATGCGCGGACAGATCCGGGGCCTGATGGACGAGCGCACGCGCATGCTGGCCGCCATCGCTCACGACCTTCGCACCTACCTGACCCGCCTGACCCTGCGGGCCGAGTTCATCGCCGACCCCGAGCAGCGGACCAAGGCGACCCGCGACCTGGCCGAGATGTCCCAACTGTTGGACGACACCCTGCTGTTCGCCCGCCAAGAGGCGGGGCGCGGAGAGGTGGCGGGGCCGGTCGAGGTTCGACGCGAGTTGGAGGGGCTGGTCGCTCTGCGCGCGGAAATGGGCCAGGCGGTGACCCTGTCGGCGGGCGCGCCCGTCACCGCCCTGGTCTCTCCCGTGGCCCTCCGACGCATGCTGGACAATCTGGTCGACAACGCCTTGGCCTATGGCGGGAGCGTGGCCCTGGACGCCGAGGTCGCCGACGGCGAGGCGCGCATCGCCGTGCTGGATCGCGGTCCCGGCCTGCCCGACGCGGTGCTGGCCCGCATCGCTGCGCCGTTCGAGCGCGGCGAGGCCTCGCGCAACCGCCGCACCGGCGGCGCGGGCCTTGGCCTCTCGATCGTGCAGGCCCTGGCCCAGGCGCATGGCGGGCGGCTCGTCCTGGCCAACCGCGAGGGCGGCGGGCTGTCGGCGACGGTGGTGCTGCCGACGGCGCCGGCGGGACGCTAGAGCGCGCCGCTCACCCCTTCCGGAAAAACCCGTGGATGCGCTCGGCCAGGGCCTGGCTGACGCCTTCGACCTTCACGAGGTCCTCGACGCTGGCGCGGCCCACGCCCTTGGCTGAGCCGAAGGCGTGGAGAAGGGCCTTCTTGCGGCCCGGACCGACGCCTTCGATCTCGTCGAGGGGATTCTTCTTGAGGTCCATGGACCGGCGCGTGCGGTGGGCGCCGATGGCGAAGCGGTGGGCTTCGTCGCGGAGGCGCTGCAGGTAATACAGAACCGGCGACTTGGGCTCGAGCATGAAGGGCGGCTGGCCGGGCAGGAAGAAGCGCTCCAGCCCCGCATCGCGGTCTGGACCCTTGGCCACCCCGACGACGGCGATGTCGTCGACGCCCAGGTCGGCCATGATCTCCAGCGCCGCGTCCAACTGCCCCTTGCCGCCGTCGACCAGCACGAGGTCGGGGCGGTTTTCGCTGTCGCCTTCCTCCTCCTCCTTGACCAGGCGGGCGAAGCGGCGGCGCAGCACCTCCTTCATCATGCCGTAGTCGTCGCCGGGCGTGAGCTCGGTGCTCTTGATGTTGAACTTGCGGTACTGGCCTTTCATGAAGCCTTCGGGGCCGGCCACGATCATGCCGCCGACGGCGTTGGTGCCCTGGATGTGGCTGTTGTCGTAGACCTCGATCCGCTCGGGGCTCGCCTCCAGCTTGAAGGCCTCGCAGACCCCGGCCAGGAGCTTGGTCTGGGCGCCGCTCTCGGCCATCTTCCGGCCCAGCGCCTCCTTGGCGTTGGTCAGGGCGTGCTGCACGAGGTCGGCCTTCTCGCCGCGCTTGGGCACGCTGATCTCGACCTTGCGGCCGCTCTTCAGCGCGAAGGCTTCGGACAGAAGTTCACTCTCGGCCGGCTGGATATTGGCCAGGATCAGGCGGGGGATCGGCTTGTCGTCGTAGAACTGGCCCAGGAACGCGGTGATGATCCGCTGCTCCTCGGTGACGCCTTCTTCTTCGCTCTCGTCGGCCGCGCCGGTGATGCGGGGGAAGTAGGCGCGGTTGCCCCAGTTCTGGCCGGCGCGGAAGAAGAACACCTGCACGCAGGCCTGGCCGCCCTCGACGTGCAGGGCCACGACGTCGGCCTCCTCCACGGTCTCGGGATTGATCTGGGTCTCCTGGGCGACGCTGGAGAGGGCGCGGATGCGATCCCGGAGTCTGGCGGCGCGCTCGAACTCCAGGTCCTCGGCCGCATCTTCCATCTGCTTGGCCATCGAGGCGATCACCGCGCGGGACTTGCCCCGCAGGAAGGCCTCGGCCTGGTCGACCAGGGCCTGGTAGTCGTCCTTGCCGATCAGGCCGGTGCAGGGGGCGGCGCAGCGCTTGATCTGGTGCAGCATGCAGGGCCGGTCGCGCGTCTCGTAGACGCTGTCGCTGCACGAGCGGAGCAAAAACGCTTTCTGCAGGGTGTTCAGCGTTCGGTTCACCGCCCAGGCGCTGGCGAACGGCCCGAAATAGTCGCCCTTGATCGTGTGGGCGCCGCGGTGCTTGCGCAGCTGCGGGGCGTCGTGGTCACGGCGGATGACGATCTCGGGGAAACTCTTGTCGTCGCGCAGCAGCACGTTGAAGCGCGGCTTCAGCGACTTGATCAGGTTGATCTCGAGCAGCAGGGCGTCGGCTTCGGTGCGGGTGGTGACGAACTCCATCGACCGCGTGGCGTCGACCATGTGGGCGATGCGGTTGGTGTGGAAGCGACCCTGGGCGTACTGGATCACCCGCTTCTTCAGGCTCTTGGCCTTGCCGACGTACAGAACCTCGTCGCCCTCGCCGATCATGCGATAGACGCCGGGCGCGTCGGGCAGGCGCGTGACCTCGTCCTTGATCAGGGCGGCGCCGGTCAGGCGGGGGGAGGCGTCGGTGTCGGTCGTGGTGTCGGTCACGGGGCAGATATAGGCGAGTCCGGGCGGGCTAGCGACGTTCCAGGCTGTGGAACACGCGGGAGATCACGACACGGTCGCTCTCAACGAAATACTGTAGGACATAGCCGGCCGAACCGAATGAAACCGGAAGCTCCCTGATCCCCTCAAGCGCTAGACGGCCACGCCCGTGAAAATCGGCCAGCGATCTGGCCGCCACCAGAATCGTTTCGGCGGCCCGCTTTGACGCGTTCGGAGATCGCTCGGCTAGCCAACGTCGCAGGTATCGGATGCCCTTCTGGGCGTCCGCCGAGATCTCGACACGCCTCATTCAGCCTCGCGACGGCGCGGCTCGGGTGGTGGAAGTTCGTTCTCGGTATCCCAAGACTCGACCCAACGCTGGACGTCTTCCAGCGGTATGCCCCCGTCTCTCAGAGTCTCATCGGCAATACGTCGAACATCTTTCCAGTGCGCTTCGTTGTCCTCGAAGCCGGGACGTTCAACGAAGTCGCTCTCAGGCGGCTTTTGAGCGAAGACCGCCAAGTTCCGACCGGGCGCTTCGTGGGGCGCTGCATCGATCTTGGGCGTCTTCTTGATAGCCATGTTCTCATCATGTTCCATCCCCTGTTTGTCGTCAACGCGCCGCGCCTGTATGACGCGCCCCATGACCACGCGCAGCCTCTTCGCCACCCCGATCTACCAAGCCAGCCTCGCCGGCGAGAAGGGCTTCGAGACCTTCATCGACGACCTGCACGACGCCTGCGTCGCCATCGCCGAGGAGGACGAGGCCGGCCAGGCCTGGGCCTATAACAAGGGCTATCTGGGCTACACGTCCTACGCCTCGCTGAACGACCTCCCGCAGCGCGACAGCCTGTTCGCGGACCTGAAGAAGAAGCTCGACAAGCACGCGGGCGCCTTCGCCAAGGACCTGTGCTTCGACCTGGGGGCCGGCAAGCTGGTCATGGACAGCTTCTGGATCAACATTCTCGAGCCGGGCGGCCAGCACACCGGCCACATCCACCCGCACAGCGTCATCTCCGGCACGATCTACGTGACCATCCCGCCGGGCGCCTCGGCCCTGAAGTTCGAGGATCCGCGCCTGCCGATGATGATGGCCGCGCCAAACCGCCTGGCCGACGCGCCCGAGGCGCTGCAGCCCTTCGTCTATGTCCAGCCGGCGCCGGGGACGATCCTTCTGTGGGAGAGCTGGCTGCGCCACGAGGTGACGCCCAACCAGGCCGACGAACAGCGGATCAGCGTCAGCTTCAACTACGCCTGGCGGTAGCGGGCGCCGCTACGGCCCGCAGGTCCAGGTCCCCTTGACCACATGCTTGGCGCCGTCGGCGCGGTGGTAGGTGAGGGTCGCGGGATAGGGCGGAGACTCGCCGCCGCCAGCGGCCGGACCCGTGATGGCGATGACCACCGTCTTGCCCTGGCCGCTGAACTTGGCGCCCTTGACCATGCCGTCGAAGCCGCGCGCCGCGGCGATGGGTTCGACATAGTCGGTGACCTTCACGAGGCCCCGCGCGGGGTCCTTGGAGCCCACGAAGCCCTTGGCGACCAGCAGGGGATCGGGGCCGCCCGCCTGGAAGGCGCAGCCCAGCTCGCCCGGCAGGGCGTTCGCCGCCAGGTCCGCCGCGGTCAGCGCCGACAACAGGACGGGCGAGCCGTCCCCGCCGATGACCTGGCTGCCGGCCGGTGTGATGGAGGCCTCCGGGGCGGCGGGCGCGGGGGCCGGCGCCGTGGAGGGCGCGACGGAGGCAGGCGGATCCTGGGTCTTGCGCTCCGAGCACGCGGCCAGGGCCACGGCGAGCGCCACGCCGATGAACGGCGTGCGGAAGGGGTGTCGGATCATGGCGGCTTTTCCTCGTGGCCCCGGGCCAACGGGCTAGACGACCGCCGGTTCCGGTTGAGCCAGGGCGGCCTTCCTCCACCCCTTCTCCAGGGTCCAGGCGGCGACGGCCAGCCATAGCAGGCCCAGGAACGCATGGCCACGCTGCCAGTAGCCGACGTCGTGGCCGGTGCGGACGTTCCAGACGCCGGTCAGCAGGGCGAAGACCAGCAGGAGGCCGAGGAACCAGCCCAGCGAGAAGTTGGCCAGGCGTCGGTGCTCGGGCTGACCCCACAGGGCCCAGGCGGTGAACAGCGGCGCGAACTGGATGGCCAGGCCCACGCCGCAGGCGCGGTGCATGGGATCGGGCCAGTGGAAGATCCCGGCGAAGACCGCGCCCAGGCCCGTCAGCGCCACGAACAGGCCCGCGAAGGCCGAGACCACGCGGCGGCCGCCGGCGTGCTCCAGCGCGTGGGTGAAGCCGGCGCCCGCGAACAGGCCCGCGATCCCGGCGATCACCATGCCGATGTTGAACACCTCCGGCATCGGCGCGGCCGGTCCGCCCAGCTCGCTGATGAACTGCGCGCCGGCGTCGAAGCCGGGGAACAGCCGCTGGGCGATCCACACGTCGGCCACCATCACGGCCGGCGCGATCACGCCGATCTTCAGGAAAGCGCCGGTGCGGAGCAAGGAAGGGCCTCGGGGCGGAAGGGGAGCCCGAAAATCGCTCTGGATGGGGGAGGGGTCAATGCTCCAAACCCCAAACGCAAAATCATCGTGTCATCCCGGCCGCAGCGAAGCGGAGAGCCGGGACCCACGGCAACCGCGATGCGCCGGCCCCTGGGTCCCGGATAGCGCTACGCGCTTCCGGGATGACGGTGATTTAGGGGACCTACTTCGCCGCCGACGGATGCCCCGCCGGGGCGAACGCGGCGCCGAAGAAGTCGCCCTTCTTCCAGACCGGGCGGGCCGGGGTGTTGGCCAGCTCGCGGGCGATCTCGTAGTTCACGAGGGCGAACTTGGCGGCCGCCTGGTAGTCGATCGGCTGGTTCAGGTCGTCGCCCGGGTGGTGGTAGTTGGTCTTCAGGAAGGTGGTGAAGGCCTTCTCGCCGCCGTTCTGGAAGCCGGTCATCAGGAACACCGAGGGGATGCCCTGCTCGACGAAGCGGTAGTGGTCCGAGCGGGTGAACAGGCCTTCCTCGGGCATCGGATCGCCCGACAGGGCCACGCCCACGCGGCCGGCGGCGTGCTTGACCGCCTCGCCCACGGTCGAGCGGTCGGCGCCGAACGCGATCACGTCGGTGAACGGATACAGCAGCACCGGCATGTCCAAGTTCACGTCGGCGGCGATGTCGGCCTTCGTCACGGTCGGGTTGTTGGCGAAGTAGTCCGAGCCGACCAGGCCCTTCTCCTCGCCGGTCACGGCCAGCAGCACGATCGAGCGCTTGGGGCGGACCTTGGTGTTCTTGAAGCCGCGGGCGACCTCCAGCAGGGTCGCGACGCCCGAGGCGTTGTCGAGCGCGCCGTTGTTGACGCGGTCCTCGCCCGGCTTGGCGTTTTCCTTGATCCCGATGTGGTCGAGGTGCGCCGACAGGATGACGGTCTGGGCCTTCAGCGTCGGGTCCGAGCCCTCGATCAGGCCGACGACGTTGCTGCTCTCGCGCTTTTCGATCTCGGTCTTCAGCGTGACCTTGGCCTTGGTCGCCAGGGGGAAGCCCTTGACCGCGCCCTGCGGAGTCTCGGCCTCAGCCAGGACGGCGTCGAGGGCGGTCGGGGCGCCGGCGAACAGCTTGGCCGCGCCGGCCATGCTGATCTGGGCCAGGGACGGGGCGGCCGGCGCGCGGATGGCGCCGACGTCCTGGGCGTCGCGCCAGGTCACGCGCCATTCCTTCATGCCGTTCAGGCCGCGAGCGAACGGACGGCGCTTCTCGCCGCTGGTGGTCGGGATGGTCAGGACGCCGATCGCGCCGCGCTTGGCGGCTTCCGTGCGCTTGGTGTTGGGGCTGGAGAGGTGAGCCCGCTCCTCGGTCTGGATAGCGGTCGGGGCGCCGGTCAGCATGACGACGATCTTGCCCTTCACGTCCAGGCCCGCGTAGTCGTCGCGGCCGCGCGTGGCGTCGACGATACCATAGCCGACGAAGACCAGCGGGGCCTCTACGGAGAGGTCGGCGGCCTGGGCCTGGGCGTTCGGCAGATAGTCCTCGCCGTACTTCAGGGCCAGCGCCGCGCCGTCGGCGCCGGTCACGGACACCGCGCCTTCGCCCGAGGGGCGGAAGGCCAGCAGCGGCACGTGCTGCAGGTAGCTTCCCTTGTCGCCGGCCGGCTTGACGCCCAGCAGGGCGTACTGGGCGGCGACGTAGTTGGCGGCGATGTCGTAGCCGCGCGTGCCGGCCTCGCGGCCTTCCAGGGCGTCGTCGGCCAGGAAGGTCATGTGCGCCTTGATCGCCTCGGGCGAGGGGACGAAGTCCGAACCGGCGGCCGGCTTCTTAGGAGCGACCTTTTGGGGGGCGACCTTTTGGGCGGCGACGGCGGGTTTGGACGGAGTGGCCGCGAGGGCCGGCTGGACGACCATCAGCAGGGCGGCGCTGGCGAGCGCGGCGCGACGCGTGAACGACATTCTCAAGAGGCTCCTCGGGACGTCATCCCTGCCATCGGCCTCGGTCGCGTCCAAACAGTTATCGAAAAACGGCGCCCGCGGGGGGCGGCCGCGAACCATGTCGGGACGATGACGGCTTGTCGAGGCGTCGACGCCTGAACGTTTTGTAATCTTCGGCAGGATCTTGCGCCGTAAGCCTTTGCGTCGGTGCGCCAAGTGCTCGTTCGGCGACGGCGTTCGCCGTTGCTGTCCTCCACCTCTGGCTGAGGGGGCGTTTCGACCTCCAGCGGAGGTGGGGGTAGGGACCGGCTTTATGGTTAACCGGCGCTAAAAAAGATGACCAAGCGGTAAATTTTACCATCTTTGGTTGCGACCGCTTAACCCAACCGCCCGGATAACTCGCTGCGAGAACGGAGGACGCCTTTATGCAGGCTCTCGCTATCGCCGCCGCCGGCATGACCGCCGCCGCCGAGCGTCTGACCGCCAGCGCTCAGCGCGTTGCATCGGCCGACGTGCGCGCCGAGACGGCCGAAGACCTGAAGGACGTGGACTACGGCAAGGAACGTGTCGAGCAGATCAGCGCTCAATACGACTTCCGGGCCAACGCCAAGGTCGTTCAGACCGCAGACCAGATGACCGGCGCGCTGCTGAACATCAAGGCCTAGTCCCGCTCCACGCGTTTGGGTCTCGCGCTTTCCCGGTTCGCCGGAAGAGCGCCGGACTCTACCCCCAGCCAAGCGCCCGAAGCGCGCCCCCTTTTGCCGAGGGCGCTTGGCCGCCGCCTCCCGCAGCGCCCCCTATGTTTGCGGGAGGCGGCCCCTAGCCAGGGGCTCGCGCCGATGATCCAGGAAGCTACTTATGTGGCGGGCTTTCTGGGCGGCGAGCGCAGGCCGACTGGCAAAGGCCGTCGACATGAACATCCAGGCCACGATCCAAGATCAGCTGGGCGATCTTCATCGCCGCTGCAGTCTGTCCGCCCCTGAGTTGACGCGCAGGGACCGGACGGAGTCGGGGAGGGTCGCTACCAGCGCCTCCGCCACGGGCGCGGTCAACGGCCCACAAAGCGAGACTTCCGCGCGGCTAGTTCGTTTTATCTGAACGCTGCATCTCAGGTCCGCGCTCCGGCGCGCGGTCCGGAGACTTGCATGCCGCAAGGACGGCTGTGAAAGTGAGCATCGCCGCCGCTGCAACCTTCGCCATCGCGCGAAGTTTCACGGATGCGCCCTTATCGGAGACACGCGTGAACTGGTTTGTCGCGTTCATCGTCCTCGCTCTAGCTATCGCCGCCAAGTTTCTGGCCCCAAGGGTGTTTGGCGGCTCGTCCGACTTGGTCGGCTGGGCGGCGGCGGCGGTGACGGCCATAGTCGCCACCCTTCTTGCTATTCGCCGCCGCCGCCGCCGCGACGCGGGTCGGCCGCGGTACTAGCTATCGTCTTCATAGGGATTATAGCGTTAGAGGCCGACACGACGCTTTCCCTGATGGCCAACGCCATGGATGCGCGCCGGTACGCTTACAGGAGCGCAGCCCTGGAGAAGCGTCAGTGGCCTTACAGCATTGAATGGGAGCCGCGCGGCGAACTAGCCGAATTCTTCCATGGCTGTCTGGCGGCGATCGTCGATCAGGCCGCGCGAGGAAACCTGGACGCGGCCCGTCAGACGCTTGATGGCGCCTTGCAGCGGGCCGGCGTCCACCGATGGGGCGCTCAAACGACAACCCCGCTCAACGCGCCCTGAGGCGCTACTTCGCCTTGTCCATCAGGCCCGCGAAGCGCTCGAACAGATACAGGCTGTCCGTCGGGCCGGGCGAGGCTTCCGGGTGGTGCTGGACCGAGAAGACCGGCTTGTCGGCCAGCTGGATGCCGGCGTTGGTGCCGTCGAACAGCGAGACGTGGGTCTCCTGCACCGGCGCGGGCAGCGAGGCGCTGTCCACGGTGAAGCCGTGGTTCATCGAGACGATCTCGACCTTGCCGGTGGTCAGGTCCTTCACGGGGTGGTTGGCCCCATGGTGGCCTTGCTCCATCTTCACGGTCTTGGCGCCCAGCGCCAGGGCCAGCATCTGGTGGCCCAGGCAGATGCCGAACACCGGCTTGCCGCTGGCGACCAGCTTCTGGATCTCCGGCACCGCGTACTCGCCAGTCGCCGCCGGGTCGCCCGGGCCGTTGCTCAGCAGCACGCCGTCCGGGTTACGGGCCAGGATGTCCTCGGCCGAGGTCGAGGCCGGCACCACCGTGGCGCGGGCGCCGACATGGGCCAGGGCGCGCAGGATGTTGCGCTTCACGCCGTAGTCGATGACGACCACTTCGTACTTGGGCTTGTCCAGCTTGGCGTAGCCTTCCGGCCACGACCACAGGCCCTCGTCCCAGGTGAAGGTCTGGGTGGTCGAGGCGTCCTTGGCCAAGTCGAGGCCCTCGAGGCCGGCCCAGGCCTTGGCCTTGGCGACCAGCGCGGGAAGGTCGAACTTGCCGTCGGGCGAGTGGGCGATGACGCCGTGCGGCATGCCGGTCTCGCGGATCTTGCGGGTCAGGGCGCGGGTGTCGATCCCGGCCAGGCCGATGACGCCGCGGTTCTTCATCCAGGCGTCGAAGTCGCCGCCAGCGCGCCAGTTGGCCTGCTCGGTCGGGACGTCGCGGAACAGGGCGCCGCGGGCGGCGGTCTCGGCCACGCCGGTGATCTGCTCGACGTCTTCGACGTTCGTGCCGACATTGCCGATGTGCGGGAAGGTGAAGGCCACGATCTGGGCCATGTAGGAGGGGTCCGTCAGGATCTCCTGGTAGCCGGTCATGGCGGTGTTGAAGCACACCTCGCCGACCGCGTCGCCGACCGCGCCGCAGCCCACGCCTTGCAGGATCGTGCCGTCGGCCAGGGCCAGAACGCCCGTTACGCCTTCAAGGAGGGTGACGCCGGGGAGAAGGTCTTGGGACATTCTGTTGAGCGCTCCTGAACGCAATCGGGCCCGGAATTGGGCGGTCATTTTCGCAAAAAGGCGGACCCGGGGTAACCCCCGTCCGGCCCCCGCGCGCAGGGGCGTCTCCTTGCAAGAAAGCGGACGGGCTTTGGGCCCGTCCGCCGCGCAAACGGCGCGGTGTCTAGGGGGTATGGGGGAGGGGGTCAACCCCTCGTTTTTCCTCGGCTGATCACACGGATTTTCCGAGGTTCCACATTCCCGTGATCGGCGAACGGAGACCCTCGCGCGGAGGGCGAAAAACACCTTATAGTAAACGGCTTCCGGACATCGAAGCGCGGCGGACACGGGAGGACGGCCCATGCTCGAGTTGCGTCCCAATTGCGAGTGCTGCGACCGCGATCTGCCGCCCGCCAGCGACGCCGCGCGAATCTGCACCTTCGAGCACACCTTCTGCGCCGACTGCGCGGAGCTGCGCTTCGACGAGGTCTGCCCGGACTGCGGCGGCGGCCTGGTCGCCCGCCCGATCCGACCCGAGGTCCAACTGCATCGCTTCCCGGCCTCGCTTCGGCGGGTGCTGAAGGCGCATCGGCCGGCGGCGACCGTCCGGACGCCTGGGCGGGAGCGGCCGGCGGAGTGGGTGTAGGGTCCCTTTCCTGCTCGACCGCCTGAGCGCCCCCTCCGTCACGTCGCCTATCGGCGCCGCGCCACCTCCCCCGCGAGCGGGGCAGGAGGGAAGCGGTTTCATCCTCACCCGTGCAACGGGGGAGGTGGATCGATGCGGATACGCATCGAGACGGAGGGGGCGCTGAGCGCCTTAACCCTCCCCTAACCAAACACCGTGGCGCCGGCGCCGCAGTGGCCAACCAAAGGTCCGACAGGTCTCCGGCAACGAGGTCTGACCACGTTGACACATGAGGACATACCTCGTAACGCTTCCAGTGTGACCGCTACCACTGTCTTTTGGCAGGGCGTCAGACTCTAAAAAGAGTCGGCGGGTCGCGGCGAACAACGAACTGGCGCGATGCGCCAACCTTAGGGGGAGAAAC
Source organism: Caulobacter segnis ATCC 21756 (assembly GCF_000092285.1). Taxonomy (NCBI): domain Bacteria; kingdom Pseudomonadati; phylum Pseudomonadota; class Alphaproteobacteria; order Caulobacterales; family Caulobacteraceae; genus Caulobacter; species Caulobacter segnis. The sequence goes on from NC_014100.1 coordinate 1,037,312, forward strand.
ATGCGGACTACTCCACAAAACCGTTCCGCCCGTCGTCTGGCTCTGATCGGCGCGACCTGCCTGACCACTTTGGCGATCGGCCAGGCCGCTTACGCCCAGACCGCCCAGGCCCCGGCCGCCGTCGCCGATGACACCGCCGTCGAAGAGATCGTCGTCACCGGCTATCGCAAGAGCCTGGCGCAATCGACGGTCGCCAAGCGCGAGACCACCGGCTTCGCCGACGCGATCTTCGCCGAAGACATCGGCAAGTTCCCCGACTCCAACATCGCCGAGTCGTTCAACCGCATTCCCGGCATCACCATCACCCGCGACATCACGGGCGAAGGCACGAACGTCGCCATCCGCGGTCTGGGTTCGAACTTCACCAACGTGACCCTGAACGGCGCCTCGATCGCCGTGGCCTCGTCGGGGGCGACCGACGCGCAGGGCACCGACCGCTCGGTCGACCTGTCGTTCTTCCCGACCGACCTCTTCACCAAGCTGACGGTGAACAAGAGCTACTCGGCCAGCCTGCTGGAAGGCGGCGCGGCGGGTAACATCGACATGCGCTCGGCGCGTCCGTTCGATCGTCCCGGCCAGCACCTGACCATGAACGTCCAGGGCGTGAAGCCGGACGGCGCCAAGCTGGGCGCCAAGGGCTCGCTGATCGCCAGCAAGACCTGGGACAATTTCGGCGTTCTGTTCGGGTTCTCGGGCCAGCGCCTGCACACCGACACGCGCGGCTACGAGACGATCGGCTTCACCAACCCGAACCTGTCGGCCGCCCAGTGCGGCGCGACCAGCGGCTGTAACGCCACGGGCGGCGGCAACTGGACGATCCCGGCCACGGTGCCGGTCGGCGCGGGCGCGGGCCTGGTGGCCGGCACGGTCATCGACCGCGACTTCCTGCTCTCCAAGAACCCCGGCGCGACCATCCAGCAGATCGACAACGGCCTGCTGCCGCGCCTGGGCCGTCCGTCGGCCGAGTACGGCCGTCGCGACCGGATCAACCTGGTCGGCAGCGTCGAGTGGCGTCCGAACGACGACATGAACTTCTATGTCGACGGCATGTACGGCTACAAGGACAACGATCTTGAGCGGATCGACATGGCCTGGATCGTGCGCAACGGCGCGATCATTCCGACGAACACCAAGTACGACAAGACCGACTGCTCGACGGGCTGCACCGTCACTCAGGGCACGTACGCCAACTCGCAGTTCTTCCTGGAATACCGCCCCTATCTCGAAAAGACCGAGCTGTGGGGCATCAATCCGGGCGGCGAATGGCGCATCAGCGACACGCTGAAGGTCGAGGCCCAAGCCAACTACACCAAGAGCAATTTCCACCGCGAAAGCCCGACCTTCGGTCCGGTGACCGCGCTGGGTCTCGGCACGACGGTGGACTACACCTACAACCCGAACGGCCCGCCGACGATCAAGAGCAGCGTCGACCTGAACAACCCGGCCAACTTCGTGTGGACCGGCGGTCGCCTGAACATGCAGGACGAAAAGCGCTGGTATGAGACGAAGGGCGCGCGCGCCGTCGTCACCTGGGGCGACGAGAAGCTGAACCTGAAGTTCGGCGGCAACTACGACGACGTCTCGCGCACCATCCGCGGCTACGACAACACCGGTCCGTGGCAGAACGCGACCTGCGGCAACAACCCCAGCATCAACCTGACCTCGCCCAACGGCCAGCCGCCCTGCCAAGGCCTGAACCAGCCGGGCGCCGCGCCGGCCGGCTATCCGACCTATCCGGGCTACGGCACGGGCGCCACGGCCGGCCAGACCGGCACGCTGACCTACGGCGGCTCGCTGATCCCGACCGCCAATCTGGCCAGCTACCTGAAGCCCGGCCCGGCCGGCTTCGTCACGGTCGACTGGGACAAGGTCAAAAAGGCCACCAACTACGACGCGCTGCACGACGCCTCGCCGGAAACCGGCGGCTCCAACACCGGCGCCAGCGGCGGCTACATCAACGAGAAGAACAGCGCGGCCTACACCGAGCTGAACGGCGTCACCCAGGTGCTGGACAGCGACCTGCGCTACAACGTCGGCATCCGCTACGTGCACACCAAGCAGACCATCGGCGGCCGCGTCTCGCTGGCGGATCCGCGCAACACCCTGCCGGGCGGCGCTCAGCTGCCGGACGGCGCGCGCTATCCGAACATCACCAACTTCGTCTACACCGAGAACACCTATTCGAAGTGGCTGCCGGCCGCGAACATCGCCTATGACATCGGCGAGCACGCCGTGGCCCGCGTCGCGGTCTCGGAAACGATGACCCGTCCGGATCCGGCCGCCCAGCTGCCGGGCGTGTCCTTCGGCGCCCCGTCGGCCGACCAGGCCACGATCGGCAACTCGGCCCTGAAGCCGTACTTCTCGAAGAACATCGACCTGGGCTTCGAGCTCTACACCGGCCAGGAAGGCGTGATCGCGGTCAACGCGTTCCGCAAGTCGCTGACCGGCTTCACGACCAACAACGTCGTGACCCAGCCGTTCTCGTACCTGGCCCAGTACGGCATCACCTACGACACCCTGAACGACACCCAGAAGACGGCCATCAACTCGCGTGGCGGCCCGACCCAGGCGCAAGTCCAGATCCAGTCGCAGATCAACGTGCCGAACAAGCTCACGATCAACGGCCTGGAATTCCAGTGGGTTCAGCCGCTGGACTTCCTGACCAGCCGCTTCGGCGTCGAGGGCCTGGGCTTCAACGCCAACGCCACCATCGTCGACCAGACCAGCAACGGTCCGGCGATCGCCTACGGCGTGGCCAAGTACACCTACAACCTGACGGGCTACTACGAGCACAACGGGATCAGCCTGCGTCTGAGCCACGTGTACCGGAAGGGCTCGCAGTCCAGCGGCGCCAACCAGAACGGCGTCACTCAGGCCGCTCTGTTCTCGGACACGTACAAGCAGACGGACTTCTCCTCGAGCTACGACCTCGAGAAGCTCCTCGGCATGAAGAACGCGCCGCAGCTGACCTTCAACGTCACCAACCTGACCAACGAGGCGCTGCGCTCGCACTTCCAGTACGACAACGCGACCTTCACCTACTACAAGCCCGGCCGCCAATACGTGGTCGGCATGCGGATGAGCTTCTAGGCTCATCGACTTCTGGTCCGGGCTCTTCGGCGCCCGGACCGCGCTTCCTCCCCCAAGACCATCTGGCCCGGCCTTGCGCCGGGCCTTCTTTTTGGGCCGTGCGGGTCTCTCGCGGACAATCTGTCGCAGCCGATTCCGGCGTCAGGGTTCCGACCCGTTAACGAGGATCGGGCTAGCTAGATCGGGTAGGAGCGCACACCGAATGATCCCGACCCCGCCGCACGAACTGTTCTCGGCCACCCGCCTGGTCCTTGGCTTCGCCGAGGCCGTGGTGGGCATGGTGCTGTCCGCCGCCGTGCCCGTGAGCCTGGTCGTCTTCGCCGTCCTGACCTTCTGACCCCGCCCGTCTGACGCTGCTCATCCGCCCTGGCCCTCCGGCATGGTGTCGGAAGGGGCGTGTCGTCGCGCCTTGGCCGATGCTATGTCGTCGGCCATGACGAGCATCACCACCGTCGGCGTCGACGCCGACGACACCCTCTGGCACTGCGAAAGCCTGTTCCGCCTCTCGCACCAGCGCTTCCTGGACCTGCTGTCCGAGCACGGCGACCCCGAGAAGATCGAGGCCCAGCTGACGGCCGTCGAGAAGCGCAATCTGCGGGTCTACGGCTACGGGGCCAAGGGCTTCACCCTGTCGATGATCGAGACCGCGCTGGAGGTCACCGACGGCCGCGTCGACACCCGCGTGATCCGCGAGATCCTGGCCGTCGGCCGCGAGATGCTGACCGAGCCGATCGAGCCCCTGCCGGGCGTCGAGAACGCCCTGGCCGAGCTTTCCAAGCGCTACCGCCTGATCCTGGTGACGAAGGGCGATCTGCTGCACCAGGAGCAGAAGCTGGCCTCCTCGGGCCTGGGCGACTACTTCGTGGCCGTCGAGATCGTGTCCGAGAAGGACGCCAGCACCTATCGCCGGGTGTTCGACCGCTACGGCACCGGCGCCGAGCAGGCGGTGATGGCCGGCAACTCGATGAAGTCAGACATCCTGCCCGCGCTCGAAGCCGGCTGCTGGGGCGCCCTGATCCCATACCCGCTGGTCTGGTCGCACGAAGCCGCCGACGCGCCGGTCGGGCACGCGCGCTATGTCGAGCTAGGCAGCATCAGCGAGCTGCCGGCGTGGGTGGATGGGGTTTCGCGCTAAAGCGCCCCCTCCGTCTCGTCGCGTATCCGCGCCGATCCACCTCCCCCGCAAGCGGGGCAGGAGGGAGCGGCTTCTTCCTCACCCGTGAAACGGGGGAGGTGGCGCGATGCGAAGCATCGTGACGGAGGGGGCGCTCATGCCTGCTTCTTCCCCAGCCCCGCCATCCAGTCCCGCGCCGGGCGCTCGAAAAGCACCAGCGACAGGTAGGCGATCGGGAACAGGGCCACGACCCAGAACAGGACCCACAGGCGCATCAGGTCGCCGTTCAGGTTCCACATGCCCAGGCCCACCCAGGCCAGGCCCATCTTCAGGGCGATGGGGTGCAGCAGGTACAGGCTGAACGACAGCTGGGCCCAGGGCGCCAACCGCTGGCTGACGCCGCCCTGGACGCCCTTGGCGTCGGCCGCCACGCCCAGCAGGCCGATCGCATAGACGACGAACAGCAGGGCCGTGCGCGGCGTCCCCGCCCACGAGGCGACCAGATAGGCGCCCAGCAGCAGCCACATCAGCAGGTTCGGACGTGGGATCCTCGCTAGCCGGTCGCGTAGCTGGAAGGCGGCCATGCCGATCAGGAAACCGGGGACCGCGCGCAGCACGCCGTAGTCCCAGGTCCACTGGTGGAACGGCCGGTCGCCATGCGGGGTCTGCAGCAGGACCACGATCGACAGCAGGGCCGCCCCCAGAGTGACCCAGGGGCCGCGCGCGGTCAGCAGGAACAGCAGCGGCAGGATCAGGTACATCCCCATCTCGGCGCTGATGGCCCAGCTGACGAAGTTCCAGGTCTGCGAATGGCAGACGCCCCAGGCGTGGACGAACAGGATGTTGGGCACGATGCAGGCCACGTCATAGCGGCGCGGATCGCTGTCCTGGACCCAGCCGGCGGCGCCGGCGGCGGCCACGGCGATGAACACCAGCATGGTCGCCCAGTGCAGCGGTCCCAGCCGCGCCACGCGCTTCTGCAGGAAGTCGAGATACTTGGCGACGGTGGTCAGGCGCCCTGTGTAGATCGCCGCCATCACATAGCCGGAGATCAGGAAGAACAGGTCCACGATCAGGCTGAAGGTCTTGATCGTATCGTCCGCCCACTGCCAGTGGCCGTCCAGGTTGATGAACCGGTTGAAGTGGAACACCACGATCATGACCGCCCCGACGATCCGCAGGGCGTCGAGATGCAGCATCTGGTCGGAATCAGGCTTCAGGGGCGGGAGGCGCATGGGGCAAGCTGTGGCATGAGACGCCCCCTCCGTCACGATGCTTCGCATCGCGCCACCTCCGGCTTTACCCCTCCTGCCCCGCTTGCGGGGGAGGTGGCGCGGCGCCGATAGGCGACGTGACGGAGGGGGCGCTCTTTCGGGCGCGTTGCCTCATCAGGTCCATGCAGGTGCCCCAGATCCCGTCCGCGACGCCTGTCGGATCGCGCATGACGTCGTCAGCGGCGTAGCGCAGGATCTCCAGTCCTTGGTCACGCATCCACGCGTCGCGCCGCTCATCCCTAGCGCCCTGACCACCCATGTTGTGGCCCCAGCCGTCGATCTCGATCACCAGTCGGGCTTGCGAACAGTAGAAGTCAGCGATGTAAGGGCCGATCGGGTGCTGGCGCCGGATGCGAGGTCCGCCGGGCTGTCGCGAGCGGAGGCGAACCCAAAGTATGACCTCCGGCGGAGTCATCTCGCGGCGTAACGACTTCGCGCGCGTGTGGGTTCGGCTGAGTGATCGCATGGGTTGAGTGTGCGCCTTTGCGCCCCCTCCGTCACGATGCTTCGCATCGCGCCACCTCCCCCGTTGCACGGGTGAGGAGGGTGACCGTCATCCTACCCCGCTTGCGGGGGAGGAGGCGTGGCGCCGATAGGCGACGTGACGGAGGGGGCGCTCTTCGCCCTAGATCGCCACCCGCTTGGCGATCGCGCTGCGGCGGGCCTTGGTTTCCTGCTGGGCTTTCTGGACCGCTTCGGTCTCGGTCGCGTGGAGCAGGTGGTCGATGACGCGTTCCAGGTGGTCGCGCATGGCCTGGCGGGCGGCGGCGGGGTCGCGGGCCTTCAGGGCGTCGACCACGCGGCGGTGCTCGACGATGCGGGGCTCCAGGCCCATGCCGCGGGCGCGGGCCAGGATGTTGCGGGCCAGGGGCGAGCGGTTGCGCCAGTCCCACAGGTTCTCGATCGTGGCGATGATCGCGCCGTTGCCGGTGGCCCGGGCGATGGTCAGGTGGAACTCGCGGTCGGCGTCCTCGCCCCGGATCTCCTCCTCCTCGTGCATCCGCCGCAGCAGGCCCTCGAGCTCGACGATCTGGTCGTCGGTGATCGAGGTGGCGGCCAGGGCCGCGGCCTCGCCCTCGAACAGCCGGCGGGCCTCGATCAGCTCGAAGGCGCCGATCTCGAAGTCGATGTCGGCCGAGGGCGCGATCGGGCGCACATTGCCGGTGACGTATATGCCCAGACCGTGACGGGCCTCGATCATGCCCAGCATTTCCAGGGCGATCATCGCCTCGCGCAGGGTGGGGCGGGAAACCCCGAACTGCTCGGCCAGCTCGCGCTCGGTCGGCAGTCGGTCGCCGATCCGGTACTGTCCCGCCTCGATGGCCTCGGCCACGGTGTCGGCGATCTTACGGTAGAGCTTGACGTTGTCTGACATGGTCGGCGAAAGGGCCCGAAAGACGCTAGCTTGTCTAGGTCCGGATTCTAACACGGACCATGGCGACGCTTGGCGTGTTTTCTCCTGTCAGGCTTTCTCGCCGCTCTGGTCACCAATCGTGCATCGAGCCGTCCAGGCGGCGGGCGACCGGCAGGTAGGCGCGCTTGTACGGATACTTGGCGGCCAAGTCTTCGTCGATGTCGACGCCCAGGCCCGGGGCCTCGCCCGGGTGCAGCATGCCGTCCGAGAAGGTGTAGGCGTGCGGGAACACCGCGTCGGTCTCGGGCGTGTGGCGCATGTACTCCTGGACGCCGAAGTTCGGGATCGACAGGTCGAAGTGCAGGGCCGCGCCCATGCAGACGGGCGAGAGGTCCGTGGCGCCGTGGCAGCCGGTGCGCACGTGGTGCAGGTCGGCGAAGCTGGCCAGCTTCTTCAGGTGGGTGATCCCGCCGGCGTGCACGGCCGTGGCGCGGATGTAGTCGATCAGCTGCTCTTCGATCAGCTGCTTGCAGTCCCAGATCGAGTTGAAGATCTCGCCCACGGCCAGCGGCGTCGTGGTGTGCTGGCGGATGATCCGGAAGCTGGCCTGGTTCTCGGCGGGGGTGGCGTCCTCCATCCAGAACAGGCGGTAGGGCTCCAGATCCTTGCCCAGGCGCCCGGCCTCGATCGGGGTGAGCCGGTGGTGGACGTCGTGCAGAAGGTGGAGGTCATCGCCCAGCCGTACGCGCGCGGCCTCGAACAGGGCGGGGGTGCTGCGCAGATAGCGCTCGGTCGACCAGATGGTCTCCTTGGGCAGGTCGCTGTCGGCCGGCTCGTAGAACATCTTGTCCTTGGAGACGCCGTAGGTGCCGCTCATGCCGGGCACGCCGGTCTGCAGGCGGATGGCCTTGTAGCCCTGCTCGGCGTAGTGGGCGGCGTTGTCGAGGGTCTCCTCGATCGTCTCGCCGTTGGCGTGGCCGTAGACCATGACCCCCGAGCGGCAGGCGCCGCCCAGCAGCTGGTAGACCGGCAGGCCGGCGATCTTGCCCTTGATGTCCCACAGCGCCATGTCGACCGCGGCGATGGCGGCCATGGTCACCGGGCCCCGACGCCAGTAGGCGCCGCGATACAGGTACTGCCAGATGTCCTCGATCTGGTGGGCGTCGCGACCGATCAGGCAAGGGATGACGTGCTGCGAAAGATAGGCCTCGACCGCCAGCTCGCGGCCGTTCAGCGTGGCGTCGCCGATGCCGTACACGCCGTCGCTGGTCATGATCTTCAGCGTGACGAAGTTGCGCCCCGGGCAGGTGACGATGGTCTTGGCGGCGATGATCTTGGGCATGAGGCGCTTCGACTGGGCCGCTCGGGCCGTGAGTGGGTGGTCGAAAGCACGGGACGCCAGGCGCACAAGCCGCGCCAGCTATCCAAGACTTCCTCCCTGGCTTATCGATGTACCGGTACCATAAAGGTTGTCAACCCAGTGGTCTGACCTCTAAGACTACAAGACCGGACCTCCGAAGACGCTTGAGTTGTCGCGTCTTTCCGGGTTCGGAAGGTCATAAGAGCCGGGATTAGGGTAGGAAACATGATGCGTTTGAGGGCTTTCGCGGCTGCTTTGCTGTTGCTCGCCGCTCCGGCCGCGCGCGCCGAGGACGGTTATGACCTGTGGCTGCGCTACAAGCCGGTCGAGGCCTCGGCCAAGGGCGCTTACGCCGCCCGCGCCGCCGCCATCGCCCCGGCCAGTGATACGCCCACGATGAAGGTCGCCCGCGCCGAGCTGGAGCGAGGCCTGACGGGCCTCGTCGGCAAGCCGGCGTCCGCCGCCGCCGGGACGCGCGACGGCGTGATCCTGCTGGGCGCGGCCTCCGATCCGGCCGTGGCCAAGCTGAACCTGCCGCTTAAAAGCCTGGGCGAGGACGGCTATCTGATCCGCACGCTGCCGGTGAACGGCAAGGCGACCACGGTGATCGCCGCCAACCGAGACATCGGCGTGCTGTACGGCGTGTTCCGCTATCTGGAGCTGATCCAGACCCGCCAGCCCGTCGCCAGCCTGGATCTCGCCAGCGCGCCCAAGGTCAAGCTGCGGATGCTGAACCACTGGGACAACCTGAACCGCACGGTCGAGCGCGGCTATTCGGGCCAGTCGATCTTCGACTGGTGGAAGCTGCCGGATCACGTCGATCCGCGCATGGTCGACTACGCCCGCGCCAACGCCTCGCTGGGCATCAACGGCGCGGTGCTGAACAACGTCAACGCCAAGGCTGACAGCCTGACCGCGCCCTTCATCGACAAGGCCGCGGCGCTGGCCGACACCTTCCGCCCCTACGGCATCAAGGTCTATCTGTCGGCCCGCTTCTCGGCCCCGATCGAGATCGGCGGCCTGAAGACCGCCGACCCGCTGGACCCGGCCGTCCGCGCCTTCTGGAAGGCCAAGGCCGACGAGATCTACAAGGAGATCCCCGACTTCGGCGGCTTCCTGGTCAAGGCCAATTCCGAGGGCCAGCCCGGCCCGCAGGACTACGGCCGCACCCATGTCGACGGCGCGAACATGCTGGCGCAGGCCGTGGGCCCGCACGGCGGCGTCGTGATCTGGCGCGCCTTCGTCTACTCGCACGAGCAGCCGGACGACCGCGCCAAGCAGGGCTACACCGAGTTCAAGGCGTTCGACGGCCAGTTCGCCGACAACGTGGTCATCCAGGTCAAGAACGGCGCGATCGACTTCCAGCCGCGCGAGCCCTTCCACCCGCTGTTCGGGGCCATGCCCAAGAGCAACATCGGCATGGAGTTCCAGATCACCAAGGAATACCTCGGCTTCGCGACCCACCTCGTCTATCTGGGCCCGCTGTTCGAGGAGACCCTCAAGGCCGACACCATGGTCAAGGGCAAGGGCTCCACCGTGGCCAAGGTGGTCGATGGCCAGCTGGACGGCCGCAAGCTGACGGTGATGGCGGGCGTGGCCAACATCGGCTCCGACCGCAACTGGAGCGGCTCGCAGTTCGACCAGGCCAACTGGTACGTCTTCGGGCGCCTGGCGTGGGATCCGGAGGCCGACACCCGCGCCATCGCCCGCGACTGGGCCAAGATGACCTTCACCAACGACGAGCGCTTCGTGAAGCCCGCCGTGGACATGATGATGGGCTCGCGCGAGGCGGCGGTGGACTACATGACCCCGCTGGGCCTGCACCACCAGATGGGCGAGGGGCACCACTACGGCCCCGGTCCCTGGGTGTCGGGCGGTCCGCGCGCCGACTGGACCAGCGTCTACTACGCCAAGGCCGGCCCCGACGGCATCGGCTTCGACCGCACGCCGACGGGCAGCGACGCCACCAGCCAGTACGCGCCGCCCGTGGGCGCCTGCTTCGCCGACCTCAAGTGCGTCGACGAGAAGGACCTGCTGTGGTTCCACCACCTGCCCTGGGACTATCGCCTGAACTCCGGCGACACCCTGTGGGACGGCATGGTCAAGCACTACTCGCGCGGCGTCTCGTACGTGGACGGCATGAACCGCACCTGGGCCAGCCTGGCGCCGTATGTCGACGCCCCGCGCCACGCCGAAGTCGCCGACTTCCTGAAGATCCAGCGCAACGAGGCCCAGTGGTGGCGCGACGCCTCGATCGCCTGGTTCCAGACCTTCTCCAAGCGCCCGCTGCCGGCGGGGGAGAAGCCGCCCGAGAAGTCGCTGGAGTACTACCAGGGCCTCAAGTTCCGTTTCGCGCCGGGGAACGGACTGTAGGGGCTGCTAATAAACCACCGTCATCCCGCGCTTTAATGCGCGGGACCCATGGTTCAGCTCGCAAGTGCGCTGATGGGTTTTCGCTGCCCGTGCGGCGGATAAATGGGTCCCGCGCATAAAGCGCGGGATGACGATAAGGGTGGCGGATCAGCGTCCGCCATGCGTCATCTTAAGCGACGCCATTCGCTTGAGAGTCCCATGAAGCCCCTGTTCGCCGCCGCCGCTCTGGCGCTCGTCCTCACCGCCTCCGCCCAGGCCGCGCCGCTGAACGCGCCGGCGACGCTGAAGGTCATCGACGCCCAGCTCGACCGCGACTATCCGGCGCTGGAGGCGGTCTACAAGACGATCCACGCCCATCCCGAGCTGGCCTTCCAGGAGGTCCAGACCGCCAAGACCCTGGCGACCGAGATGCGGGCCCTGGGCTTCACCGTCACCGAGGGCGTCGGCAAGACCGGCGTCGTGGCGATCCTCAAGAACGGGGAGGGCCCCAAGGTGCTGATCCGCACCGAGATGGACGGCCTGCCCATGGAGGAGAAGTCGGGCCTGCCCTACGCCAGCCGGGCGACCGCGATCTGGCGCGACGGCCAGACCTTCGTCGCCCATTCCTGCGGCCACGACATCCACATGGCCGCCTGGCTGGGGACCGCCCGCCAGATGGTCGCCATGAAGTCCAAGTGGAAGGGCACGCTGGTCTTCGTCGCCCAACCCGCCGAGGAGGTCATCGGCGGCGCCAAGGCGATGCTGGCCGACGGCCTGTGGGACAAGATCGGCGGCAAGCCCGACTATGGCTTCGCCCTGCATGTCGGCCCAGGCGTGGCCGGCGAGATCTCCTACAAGGCCGGCGTGATCAGCTCGACCTCGGACGGGCTCGACATCACCTTCAACGGCCGCGGCGGCCACGGCTCGATGCCCTCGACGACGATCGATCCGGTGATGATGGCCGCCCGCTTCACCGTCGACGTCCAGAGCGTGATCAGCCGCGAGAAGGACCCCGCGGCCTTCGGCGTCGTCACCATCGGCTCGATCCAGGCGGGCAGCGCGGGCAACATCATCCCCGACATCGCCCGGGTGCGCGGCACGATCCGCACCCAGGACGACGCGGTGCGCGAGAAGATCCTCGACGGGGTCAAGCGCACGGCCAAGGCGGTGGTCGACATGGCCGGCGCGCCGCCGGCCGACGTCAAGCTGAACCCGGGCGGCAAGATGGTGGTCAACGACCAGACCCTGACCGAGCGGACGGCGGCGGTGTTCAAGGCCGCCTTCGGCGCTCGCGCGGTGGCCCAGACCACCCCTGGCTCGGCGTCGGAGGACTATTCGGAGTTCGTCATCGCCGGGGTGCCGTCGCTGTACTTTGGTATTGGGGGTTTTGATCGCGCCACGATCGAGAAGGCCAAGGCCGAGGGCAAGACGCCGCCCAGCAACCACTCGCCCTACTTCGCCCCCACGCCCGAGCCCAGCATCCGCACCGGCGTCGAGGCCATGACCCTGGCCGTGCTGTCGGTGACGGCGAAGTAGGGGCGAGCAGTCGAACGCTAGACAAAAACCCTCGTCACCCCGGAAGCCTCGCAGAGGCTATCCGGGACCCAGGGGCATGCGGCAGTGCGGTGGCTCCTGGGTCCCGGCTCTTCGCTGCGCTACGGCCGGGAAGACGAGCAGATGTTAGCGTAGGCTGCATGACCCCCTCTAATGGGTTGACCCCGCCGCCGGCCTAGGGTGATCTGCCGTCAAAATGGTAGCGGTAACGAGCTGCCGATAAGCGGGAGGGGCCCATGGCTTCCAACATCATCGACCCCACGCGGCGACAGGCCTTGGGTCTCGCCGCCGGCGCCGCCGCCGGCCTGATCGCGCCCCGGGCCTTCGCCGACGAGACTCCGCTCCGCGATCTGGCCCAGGCCAAAGGGCTCTATTTCGGCTCGGCGGTTCCGGCCGGACCGCCTGGCGCGACGCAGGGTCCGTTCGAGGACGCCCGCTACCGCGCCATCCTGGCCCGCGAGTGCGGCGTGCTGGTCCCCGAGAACGAACTGAAGTGGTACGTGGTCCGCCTGGCCGGGCCGGAGGCCTTCGACTTCAGCCGCGCCGACCGCATCGCCGCCTTCGCCAAGGAGAACGGCCAGGCCCTGCGCGGCCACACCCTGCTGTGGCACCACCCGCAATGGTTCCCGGCCTGGACCAAGACCTACGACTTCGGCGTCAAGCCCGCCCAGGCGGCCGCCAAGATGGTCACCGAGCACATCCAGGCCCTGTGCCAGCGCTATCCGCAGATGATCTCGTGGGACGTGGTCAACGAGACGGTCGACCCCAAGGACGGCTCGATCCGCTCGACCTTCCTGTCCGACGCCATGGGCAAGGAGGAGGTGCTGGACCTGTCGTTCCACGTCGCCCGCCAGGCCGCGCCCAAGGCCCGCCTCGTCTACAACGACTACATGAGCCAGGAGGTCGGCAACGAGAAGCATCGCTACGGCGTGCTCAAGCTGCTGGAAGGCTTCAGGAAGCGTGGGACGCCCGTCGACGCCCTGGGCATCCAGAGCCACATCGGCGCGGAGAACGCCGACACCTTCACCGGCTTCGGCAAGCCGCAGGAGAAGGAGTGGACGGCGTTCCTGAACGACGTCACCGGCATGGGCTATGACCTGCTGGTCACCGAGTTCGACGTCCACGACAAGGGCCTGCCGGCCGAGTTCGCGCCGCGCGACGCGGCGGTGGCGGCCTACGCCAAGGCCTTCCTCGATCAGGTGCTCAGCTACCGCCAGACCAAGGAGGTCCTGGCCTGGGGCATGATCGACAAGTACTCGTGGCTGCAAGGCCAATGGCTGCGCGAGGACAAGAAACCCAAGCGCCCGACCCTCTACGACGACGACTACAAGCCCAAGCCCCTGCGCGAGGCCGTGGCCGCCGCGCTGCGGGCCGCGCCGGCGCGGTAGGGTTTAGCAGCGCCCCCTCCGTCGCGGTGCGGATACGCACCGCGCCACCTCCCCCGCGTCGCGGGTGAGGAGGAGGGCGCATCATCCTCCCTCGCGCAGCGGGGGAGGTGGATCGCCGCCACCGGGCGGCGAGACGGAGGGGGCGCTCAAAAGCCCCGAAGGGAGTAGACGAATGATCCGAACGGCAATGACCCTGGCCCTGCTGGCCGCCCCCGCGCTGGCGCCGATGACGGCTCAAGCCGCGCCCAACACCGCCGCCTTCAGCAACTTCGTCTATCAGGGCAGCGACCCGTCCGACGCGATCAAGGCGGGCCCGGGCCAGTACCGCAATCCGGTCGTCCAAGGCTTCTATCCCGACCCCAGCGTCACGCGGGTGGGAGGTGACTATTACCTGGTCAACTCGACCTTCACCTGGTTCCCCGGCCTGCCGATCCACCATTCCACCGACCTGGTGAACTGGACCCAGATCGGCAACGCCATCGACCGGCCGGGCATGCTGGACTTCAAGCGCCTGGGCCTGTCGCGGGCGGTGTTCGCGCCGGCCATCACCCACCACGACGGCCTGTTCTACATCCTCAACACCTGCGTCGACTGCGGCGGCAACTTCCTGATCACCGCCAAGGACCCGAAGGGGCCGTGGTCGGATCCGGTGTGGCTGCCGCAGGTGGGCGGCATCGACGCCTCGCTGTTCTTCGACGACGACGGCCGGGGCTGGATCGTCAACAACGAGGAGCCGCCGGGACCGGCGGAATACCAGGGCCACCGCGCCATCTGGATCCAGGAATACGACCCCAAGACCCAGAAGACGATCGGCCCGCGCACGGTGCTGCTGGACAAGGGCGTCAACCCGGCCGCCAAGCCGATCTGGCCCGAGGGGCCGCACATCCTGAAGAAGGACGGCTGGTACTATCTGACCGCCGCCGAGGGCGGCACGGCCGAGGGCCACAGTCAGGTGGCCTTGCGTTCCAAGGCCGTCACCGGTCCCTACGTGCCCTATGAGCACAACCCGATCCTGACCCAGCGCGGCCTGCCCAAGGACCGGCCGCTGCCGATCACCTCGGCCGGCCACGCCGACATCGTCGACACGCCCGACGGCAAGTGGTGGGCGACCTTCCTGGCCGTGCGGCCCTACGGTAACGACCTCTACAACACCGGCCGCGAGACCTTCCTGCTGCCGGTCGAGTGGAAGGACGGCTGGCCGGTGATCCTGGAGAACGGCAAGACCATCCCCTACGTCGCCGACGCGCCGAAGTTGCCCAAAACCCCGGCCCCGCCGACCTCGGGTCCGTTCAAGGCCGCCGAGAGCTTCGCGGGCCCCGAACTGCCCCCGGGCTGGATGACCATGCGCATCCCGACGTCGCGCTGGTGGTCGGTGAAGGGCGGGACGCTGAACCTGGAAGCCCGCAAGGACAAGCTGGGCGGCCAGGAGCAGCCCTCGATCTGGGCCCGCCGCCAGCAGCACATGAACGCCACCGCCTCGACCACCGTGCGCTTCACCCCCAAGGCCGACGGCGACAAGGCGGGCCTGGTGGCTCTGCAGTCCGACGACTTCTACTGGTTCGTGGGCCTGGTTCGCGACGGCGGCAAGACGCTGGTGCGGGTCGAGAAGCGGACCGGCAAGGGCGATCCGGTCGATGGCGTCGTGGTGGCCGAAAAGTCGGTTTCCCTCAAGAACGGCCAACCGCTGAACCTGAAGATCGACGTCAAGGCGGGAGCTCTGGACTTCGCCTACGGGACCGCGCC
The DNA here is from genome assembly GCF_000092285.1 of Caulobacter segnis ATCC 21756. NCBI lineage: Bacteria > Pseudomonadati > Pseudomonadota > Alphaproteobacteria > Caulobacterales > Caulobacteraceae > Caulobacter > Caulobacter segnis. Next base: position 1,052,541 of record NC_014100.1, read on the forward strand.
CGGGAAGTGGGAGACGCTGAAGGCCGGGGCTGATGGGACGTCCCTGAGCACCAAGGTCGCCGGCGGCTTCGTCGGGACCATGCTGGGGGTCTATGCCCACGGGGCGGAGCAGTAGGTAGAGCGCCCCCTCCGTCTCGCCGCGTATCCGCGGCGATCCACCTCCCCCGTTTGCACGGGGGAGGATGACTCTTCCTCCTCCCTCGCGAAGCGGGGGAGGTGGCGCGACGCCGAAGGCGGCGTGACGGAGGGGGCGCTTACGTCCTCCCCCAAATTTCGCCGCGAAGTTCGGGTGAACCCCCGCTAGGGTGTCGCTGATCGACACCGAGTCCCGAAAGATCCCTTGATGCGCCTTCTCGCCCCCTTGGCCCTCGCCGCCGCGCTCGTCGCCCCCTTGGCCGCCGGCGCCGCCCACGCCCAGACCCCGCAGGTGTCGCCGCCGCCGCAGCTGAACGCCGGGCCCTCGGCCGCCGCCGTCGCCGGCAAGGCCTTCCTGGAGAAGAACGCCAAGGCCCCGGGCGTCGTCACCCTGCCGTCGGGCCTGCAGTACAAGGTCGTGACCAGCGGCCCCAAGACCGGTCCCTCGCCGAAGCTGGGCGACATCATCAAGGTCAACTACGAGGGCAAGCTGCTGAACGGGACCGTGTTCGACAGCAGCTTCGCGCGCGGCAAGGCGGCGATCATGCCCGCCGACGGCCTGATCCAGGGTTGGCTGGACGCCCTGCCGCTGATGCATGTGGGCGATGAGTGGACGCTCTACATCCCCGCCGAGCTCGGCTACGGCTCGCGCGACATGGGCGAGATTCCGCCCGACAGCGTGCTGATCTTCCGCCTGAAGCTGGAAGGCATGCTGGCGGTGGATTGATCAGGCTCTCCTGGCGAGAGACCGCGACGGACGGCGCCTGTGGCCAAAAGCCGCGTTTTACGCTTCGCTATCTCCGGCGACGTAGGGCGTGGGTGATGATGCGGAAGTCTTCTCTTTCCCGCCGGCCCTTCAAGCGGCCGATGCGATTGATCCAGGGGATGGTCGCCGCCGCCGCCGTTCTGGTGGTGGTGTCGATCCTCGGCGGTCTGGGCCTGACGGTCCTGACAGCGCGGACCCTGGATCGCATCGAGGCGCGGGACGAGATCCGCCTGGTCCGCCGCTCGATCGAGGTTTCGCTGGAGCGCATGACGCGCGAGCTGACCTCGGCCACCGTGTGGGACGCGGCCTACGCCGCCATGGGGGCCAAGGTCGACGCGCCCTGGGCCGACATCAATTTCGGCGCCTACTACAAGGAGCAGTTCGAGCACGACGTGGCCTTCGTCCTGCGCGACGGCAGGGTGATCTACGCGTCGAGGGACGGCAAGCGCGGCGACGCGCGGGCGTTGGGCGGCTTCCCGGCCCAGGCCGCGCCGATCGCCGCCGAGGTGACCAAGGACGCCGCCGCCGTCCTGGCCAAGGGCCGCCTGAGCACCGGCGCCGAGGTGACCCGTAGGGGGCTCATGAAGGTCGACGGAGCGGTCTATCTGGTGGCTTTCGCGTCCGTGACCCCCGAAAGCCGGGCGGTCGCCGACGCCTATGCCGGCCCGCCCGCGGTGGTCGTCGTCGCCCGGCGGATGGATGGGCCCTTCATCCGCCGCTTCGCCGACGACCTGGGCCTGGAGGACCTCCAACTGCTCGCCGCGCCTCCCGGCCTCAAGCCTCGCGTCCAACTCGCCGACATCAACGGGCGGCCGATCGGGGTGTTGTCGTGGGACGCCGCCGATCCTGGCCTGACCCTGATCAAGAGCCTGGCGCCCTGGCTCGCGCTCGGCTTCCTGGTGATGAGCCTGGCCGCCTTCTTCCTGCTTCGGCGCGTCATGGAGGCGCTGGCCCAGATCCGCGACAGCCGTCGCCAGTTGATCGCCGCCAAGGAAGAGGCCGAGGCCGCCAACGCCGCCAAGACGCTGTTCCTGGCCAATATGAGCCACGAGATTCGCACGCCGCTGAACGGCGTGCTGGGCATGGCCCAGGTCATGGCCGCCGATACGCTGAGCGAGCCGCAAGCCCGACGTCTGCGCATTCTGGAGGAATCGGCGCGTTCGCTGATGGCGCTGCTCAACGACATCCTCGACATCGCCCGGCTGGAGCGCCGCGCGATGCGCCTGCGCGAGCAGCCCTTCGATCTGGTCGAGATGGTCGACGCCGCCTGCTCGGCGTTCTCGGGGGCGGCCGCCGCCAAGAACCTCGGCCTGAAAGTGGACGTCGCGCCCGAGGCCGGCGGACGCTGGACGGGAGATCCCATCCGGCTGCGTCAGGTGCTCGGCAACCTGGTGGCCAACGCCATCAAGTTCACCGAAGTCGGCGGCGTGACGGTGCGCGTTCGCCCCCTGACCAAGGGCTTGCGCTTCGAGGTCGAGGACACCGGTCCGGGTATCGCGCCGCAATCCTTGCCCAGCCTGTTCCGGCGCTTCTCGCAGGCCGATTTATCCATGACCCGGGCGCACGACGGCGCCGGCTTGGGGTTGTCGATCTGCCGCGAGTTGATCGAGCTGATGGGCGGGTCGATCGACGTGCGCTCCGAGCCCGGCCAGGGGTCGAGTTTCTTCTTTGTTGTCCCGCTCGAGCGGCTGGCCGATCAGCGGCCGTCGCTCCGGGTGGTGGGGTCGTAAGGCTGCACAGTTCCCGCGCAGCCAAGCCGTCCGGGCGCCGATAATTCGGAGCCTGGGCCGCATCCTGGGAGCCGGGTTCCACGCGGCGCCTCGCCGCCGACGCAACGACTGATAGCCCTTTTATCCGCACGCCGAATTCGGCGGCGCGTGAGGGGAAGGGCTTTCATGGATTCCGGTGTCAGGGCGCCGACGCGGCGCCAGCTTCTGTCCGCCATCGCCAAGGTCGGCGGGACGGCGGCGCTCTATCAGGCGATGACCACGCTGGGCCACGCGGCCGAGACGCAGTTCCACGGGCCGCCGAACCTGCAAGGCGCGCGGCCGGGCGCCAGCGTCATCGTGCTGGGCGCGGGCCTGGCCGGCCTGCTGGCGGCCTACGAGCTGCGCAAGGCCGGCTACAAGGTCCAGGTCCTGGAGTTCCAGAACCGCGCCGGCGGCCGCAACTGGTCGCTGCGTGGGGGAGATAGTTACACCGAGCTGGGCGGCGCGACGCAGAAGGTCGCCTTCTCGCCCGGCAACTACCTGAACCCCGGCCCCTGGCGGATCCCGCACCACCACCGGACCCTGCTGCACTACTGCAAGGCGTTCGGCGTGGCCCTGGAGCCGTTCATCCAGTTCAACCACTCCGGCTGGATCCACTCGTCCCAGGCCTTCGGCGGCAAGCCGGTGCGGTTCAACGCCGCCGCCGCCGACTTCGAGGGCAACATCGCCGAGCTGCTGGCCAAGTCGGTCAACGCCAAGGCGCTGGACGACACGGTCACGGCCGAGGACCGCGACAAGCTGCTGGAGGCCATGAAGGGCTGGGGGCTGCTGGACAACAATTACAAGTACTCGCCCAGCCTGAAGGCCTCGTCGCACCGCGGCTACGAGCGCCCGCCGGGCGGCGGCGTCAACGGCGCGCCGATCGCCTCGAAGGACCTCTACAGCCTGCACGACGTGCTGGACCCGCAGGTCTGGACCTCGATGGGCTTCTTCATGAACCACGAGATGCAGACCACCATGTTCCAGCCGGTCGGCGGCATGGACATGATCGGCAAGGGCTTCGCCAAGCAGGTGGAGGGCCTGATCACCTACAACGCCAAGGTCGGCAAGATCGCCCAGGACGACAAGGGCGTCACCGTCAGCTGGACCGACACCGTCACGGGCAAGGCGACCGACGCCAAGGCCGACTGGTGCGTCTGTACGATCCCGCTGGGCGTGCTGGGCCAGATGGACCTGCAGGTCACCGACGAGATGATGGCCGCGATCAAGGCCGTGCCGTACTCCGGCCAGGTCAAGATCGGTCTGGAGATGAAGCGCCGCTTCTGGGAAGAGGACGACTACATCTACGGCGGCCACAGCTTCACCGACCAGGAGATCGCCCTGATCTCCTATCCAAACAACAACATGTTCAAGGACGGCCCGGCCGTGCTGCTGGGGGCTTTCGCCCGCGAGATGGGCGCCTATCGCCTGGCCGGCATGACGCCCGAGCAGCGGATCGAGGTCGCCCTGGCGCAAGGCTCGGTGATCCACCCGGAAAGCTACCGCAAGGAGTTCGCCTCGGGCGCCTCGGTGGCCTGGAGCCGCGTGCCCTGGACCCTGGGCTGCTGCGCCCGCTGGAACGAGGACACCCGCAAGCAGCACTACCAGACCCTGGTGGGCATGGACCGCCGGATCGTGCTGGCCGGCGAGCACGCCTCCTATGTCGGTTGCTGGATGGAGGGCGCGCTGCTCTCGTCCATCGACGCCATCACCCGTCTGCACAAGCGCGCGCTGGAGGCTTGATCATGAGAAAGCTCATTCTGGCGGTCGCCGCGCTGGCGGCCTTCCCGGCCATGGCCCAGACCCCCGCGTCCGGCGGGGGCGACACCGGCGGCGGCATCGTGCGCGCGGCCAAGCCGGTGACCGGCGAGCAAGTCTACACCCAGGTCTGCCAAGCCTGCCACATGGCCGACGCCAAGGGCGGGACGGGGGCGGGGACCATTCCCGCGCTCGCCAGCAATCCCAGGCTGGCCGGCGCGGCCTATCCGATCATGGTCGTGACCAGCGGCAAGGGCGCCATGCCCGGCTTCGTCGGCACGCTGAGCAACGCCCAGATGGCCGAGGCGATCACCTATGTCCGCACCCACTTCGGCAACGCCTACGCCAAGCCGGTGACCGAAGCGGACGTGGCGAAGCTGGCCAAGCCGCCTGCGGCGGGCGGGCATTAGACGGCGCGATCCTTCTTCCCCCTCCGGGGGGAGGAGCGCCGAAGGCGCGGAGGGGGCAAGTCCTGAGCGAAGTCACCCTACTTGCCCCCACCTGACCGCGCTTTGCGCGGTCGTCCGCCCCCAGAGGGGGCGGAAGGATGCCGTCGCCTCAGCCCACCTTCACCTTGCCATCCACGCGCCGCGCGATGCCCAGCGGGTTCTCCGTCTTCAGCTCGGCCGGCAGCAGGGCTTCCGGCAGGTTCTGGTAGCTGACCGGGCGCAGGAAGCGGGCGATGGCCAGGGTGCCGACCGAGGTCGTGCGGCCGTCGCTGGTGGCCGGGAACGGACCGCCGTGGACCATGGCCGGCGCCACCTCGACGCCGGTGCCGAAGCCGTTCACGAGAATACGGCCGGCCTTCATTTCCAGGGTCGGCAGCAGGGCGGCGACGATCGGATGGTCGGCCTCGTCCATGTGGATGGCGATGGTCAGTTGGCCCTCGACGGCGGCCACGACCTTCTCCAGCTCGGCCTGGTCGGCGGCGCGGACCACCACCGAGGCCGCGCCGAACACTTCCTCGTGCAGGTGCGGATTGGCCAGGAAGTCCTTGGCCGCGACGCTGAACAGGGCCGCGCGGCCGGTGTGGCTGCCGTCGGGACCCGGGATGCCGCGCGCGACCGTGGTCACTTCCTTGGCTTCGGTCAGGGCCGCGACCCCATGGGCGAAGGCCTTGCAGATGCCCGGGGTCAGCATGACCGAGGCCGGCGCGGCCTCGACCGCCTTGCCGGCGGCCTCGACGAAGGCGTCCAGCTCGGGGCCTTCGATCGCCAGGATCAGGCCGGGATTGGTGCAGAACTGGCCCGCGCCCAGGGTCAGGGCGGCCACGAAGTCCGGAGCGATCTGCGGACCGCGCGCCTTCAGGGCGGCGGGCAGCATGATCACCGGGTTGATGCTGCTCATCTCGGCGTAGAACGGGATCGGCTCGGGACGACCTTGGGCGATGGCCAGCAAAGCGAGGCCCCCGCGGCGCGAGCCGGTGAAGCCGGCGGCCTTGACGCGCGGATCGGCGACCAGCGCCTGGCTGACCTCATAGCCGCTGTCGTGGATCATCGAAAACACGCCCGGATGCAGGCCGCAGGCGGCGACGGCGGCCTGGATGGCGCGGCCGACCAGCTCCGAGGCACCCGGGTGGGCCGGGTGAGCCTTGACGATGACCGGGCAGCCGGCCGCCAGCGCCGAGGCGGTGTCGCCGCCGGCCACCGAGAAGGCCAGCGGGAAGTTGCTCGCGCCGAACACGGCCACCGGGCCCAGCGGCACGTTGCGCAGACGCAGGTCCGGACGCGGCAGCGGCTTGCGGTCCGGCAGCGCCGGGTCGATGCGGGCTTCCAGGAAGCCGCCGTCGCGCAGCACGCCGGCGAACAGGCGCAGCTGGCCGACCGTGCGGCCGCGCTCGCCTTCCAGGCGCGGGCGGGGCAGGCCGGTCTCGGCCATGGTGCGGACGATCAGGTCATCGCCGATCGCCTCGATGTGCTCGGCGATCGATTCCAGGAAGGTCGCGCGGGTCTCGTAGGGCAGGGCGCGGTAGCCGGCGAAGGCCTCGTGGGCCAGGGCCGCGGCCGCGTCGACGTCGGCCTTGGTCGCGCCGCCGAACGCGGGCTCCAGGATCTCGCCGGTCGCCGGATTGACGCCCTTGATCTCGCCGTTGGTCCCCTTGCGGCTTTCGCCGCCGATCAGAAGCTGGCCGGTCAGATGCACGTTGGTCGTCCTGCAAGTGTTGTCGTTGTGGTCGCTATAAATGGGAGCGCTAACATGACAAGTCCATGCGCACGCGCCGGCTTTCCGCGCTGGAGCGCCGTCGCCGATCCCGAAAGGCGGCCTTTTGAACCCCGGTTCGGCGCGGGCGCCAAGCAAATCCTCCCCTAGCGTAAGGCGCGGGCCTCGCACGCCGAAGAGGAGCTCCGTCGACCCACCGCCGGCGGCCTTTGGCGCCAAGTACGGGCGTTCAGGCCGCTGTATGCTCGGCGTAGGCGGAGACGAGTCGTTCTAAATCAACGGCTTGTCACTTTTATAGCCTTCTGGATCATCCGCGTCCGCTGGCGCCGTACCTTTATGTCATGGCCCAGAAAAGCGAAGACATCGAAGCCGCCCTTAGCGCCATCGAGGAGTTGGTGGCCCTGACCTACGCCAAGGCGGCGTCTGAGATCCTGACCGCCAGCGAGGACAAGACCTCCGAAGCGCGGATGGAGATCGCCGCCAAGGCCGCGAAGGCCGGCCGAGCCATCAAGCTGTTCCGGGGGAGCGCCCGCCGGGTCGGCCGCGCGCTCTCAAGCCTGCAGCGCTCCGCCAAGGCCGACGACGGCGCAGACCGGAACAATACGGAGACCGCGATGAATGATGACGTCCCATGGAACGCCCAGCGTATCGCCGAGCTTCATGCCGAGGTGCGCGAACGACTGGCGAAGTTTGCTGGATCCCGAGAGCTTAAACACCTGGCTGAGCGGGATCGACGAGAACCGTCCGGACTTGGCGAGCCAACTGGAGGAGAGCCTTCGAACGCTCCGCATCCGGGAGGACCACCAGCTTCCCCCGCCTGACCCCTGGGTCACTTGGCTGTTCTTGGGCGGACGCGGCGCCGGCAAGACCTACGCCGGCGCGGCTTGGCTGATCGAGCAGGCCACGGCGGGCGCTCGGCTGGCCTTGGTCGGACCCACCTTCCACGACGTGCGCGAGGTGATGATCGAGGGGCCCTCGGGCCTTAAGGCGCTGTCGCTACCCGACGAGCACCCCCGCTGGGAAGCCTCGCGTCGACGCCTGGTCTGGCCCAACGGCGCGACCGCCTACGCCTTCTCGGCCGAGGATCCGGACTCCTTACGCGGCCCGCAGTTCCACGCCGCCTGGGCCGACGAGTTCTGCGCCTGGCCCAAGCCCGGCGACACCCTGGCCATGCTGCGGTTCGGCCTGCGCCTGGGGGCCGATCCGCGCCTGGTGGTGACCACCACGCCCAAGCCCCATCGGGCCCTGAAGGTGTTGATGGCCGAGCCTGGCGTGTCGCTGACCCGCGCGGGCACGAGCGCCAACGCCGGCAACCTGGCGCCCGCCTTCCTGCGGACTCTAGAGAGCCTGTATGGCGGCACGCGCCTGGCCGCCCAGGAGTTGGACGGGGTGATCGTCGAGACCGACGGCGGCCTGTTCCGCGCCGAGGACCTGGCGCGCTGCCGGGCCGCCCGGCCGGCGCGCCTGGACCGCGTCGTCGTGGCCGTCGACCCGCCCGCCACCGCCGGCGGCGACGCCTGCGGGATCGTGGTCGTCGGCCGAAGGGACGACCGCGCCTTCGTCCTGGCCGACGAGACGGCGCGGGGGCTGTCTCCCGCCGGCTGGGCGGCGAGGGCGGTCGCGGCCGCGCGGGCCTGGTCCGCCGACGCCCTCGTGGCCGAGGCCAACCAGGGTGGCGACATGGTGAGGTCCGTGCTCGCCCAGGCCGATCCGCCGTGCCGGGTGAAACTGGTGCGCGCGAGCGTTGGCAAGCGGGCGCGGGCCGAGCCGGTGGCGGCTTTGTATGAACAGGGCCGGGTCCTGCACTGCGGGTCCTTCGTGGCGCTGGAGGAGGAGCTGATGGCGCTCGGCTCCGGCGACCTGGAACACAGCCCCGACCGCGCCGACGCCCTGGTCTGGGCGGTGAGCGAGTTGATGCTGGGTCCGGCGCAGAGGCCGAGGCTGAGGGCGCTATAACCGCCACGATGCCCCCACCTGACCGCGCTATCGCGCGGTCGTCCGCCCCCGGAGGTGGCGGAAGGCGCGCGATCCTTCTTCCCCCTTCGGGGGAGGAGGATGCGCAGCATCCGGAGGGGGCATGTGAGTGATGTATTCTCGGATTGTCGAGAGCGTGTCGTCCACGGACGCCATGACCTCGTGCGCAGGAATCCGCAGTGTGCGGACGCCCTGCGCGAGGAGCCACCGATCTCTGGCCAGGTCTCGCCCTGGCCTCGACCCGACGCAGTGCGCGTAGCTATCCACCTCGACCGCCAAGCGCAGCGCCGCGCAGTAGAAATCGAGCACATAGGGCCCGATCGGATGCTGGCGGCGGAACTTGTGGCCGTCCAGGCCGCCGCGCCTGAGCGCGTGCCACAGGTTCATTTCCGGCTTCGACATTTCCTTCCTGAGGCGGCGCGCATTGGCCACCGTCGCCTTGGGCGCTGACATCGCGAACTCCCTGACTTGCCCCCTCCGGGCCTGCGGCCCTCCTCCCCCGGAGGGGGAAGAAGGATGTCCGCTCAATCCTACATTGTTCCTGTTTTGTTCTCAACCTTCCCGGAGCGCCACCCCATGCTCTTCCCCAAACCGCGCCCGCCCGAGCGCAAGGACTCCCGCGCCGCGCGGCTGATCGCGCTGACCACCGGTGGGCGGCCGCAGTGGACGCCGCGGGACTATGGCGCGCTGGCCGCCGAGGGGTTCGCCAAGAACCCCGTCGCCTATCGCTGCGTCCGTATGATCGCCGAGGCTGCCGCCGCGACGCCGCTGGCGGTGTTCGTCGAGGGCCGTCGCGCCGACGATCATCCGCTCAAGCGCCTGCTCGATCGCCCCAATCCCGAGCAGGGCGGGCCGGATCTGATGGAGGCGTTCTTCGGGAACCTGCAGGTCGCCGGCAACGGCTATCTGGAAGCGGCGGGCGACGCCCAGCCCGCCGAGCTCTACGCCCTGCGCCCCGACCGGATGACCGTAGTCCCCGGACCGCGCGGCTGGCCGCTGGCCTATGACTATCAAGCCGCCGGGCGCACGGTCCGCATCGGCCGCGACGGCGACGGCTGGCTGCCGGTGCTGCACCTGAAGCTCTTCAACCCGACCAGCGACCACTACGGCTTTTCGCCGCTCGAAGCGGCGGCTTTCGCGATCGACGTGCACAACGCCTCCAGCGCCTGGAACAAGGCGCTGCTGGACAACTCGGCCAGGCCCTCCGGCGCGCTGGTCTATTCGTCGAAGGACGCCGGCGATCGCCTGACCGACGAGCAGTTCGACCGGCTGAAGACCGAGCTGGCCAACGCCCATTCCGGCCAGGCCAACGCCGGCCGGCCGCTGTTGCTGGAGGGCGGTCTCGACTGGCGGGCCATGTCGCTGACGCCGGCCGAGATGGACTTCACCGAGGGCAAGCACGCCGCCGCCCGCGAGATCGCCCTGGCGTTCGGGGTCCCGCCGCAACTGCTCGGCATCCCCGGCGACAACACCTACGCCAACTACCGCGAGGCCAACGCCGCCTTCTGGCGCGGGACGGTGGTTCCGCTGGCCGAGCGGGCGGCGCGGGCCCTGACCGCCTGGCTGGCCGTGAAGTTCCCCGGCGCGCGGATCGCCCCCGACCTCGACGCCGTCCCGGCCCTGTCGGCCGAGCGCGACGCCCTGTGGAGCCGGCTGGAGACCGCGTCCTTCCTCACCGACGCCGAGCGTCGGCGGCTGGCGGGGCTGGAGCATTGAGCGGCGCGGTCACCCGCTGGCGGCTGGACCGGCAGGTCTCGGCCGCCGTGCTGGTCGCCGTGGCGCTGCAGGCCGCCGCCGCCCTGCTGTGGGCCGGCAAGGCCTCGGCGCGGATCGACGAGATGCAGCGCCGGCTCGAGGCCCAGGCCCCGGTCGCCGAGCGCCTGGCGCGCCTGGAGGCCCAGGCCGACGCCACCCGCCAGTCGCTGAACCGCATCGAAGCCAAGCTGGAGCGCAGCCGATGACCGACGAGGCCCTGAAGATCGAAGGCTACGCGTCCCTGTTCTGGACCCGCGACCTCAATGACGACGTCACCGCCGCCGGCGCCTTCGCCGAGAGCCTGGCGGCCGGGGCGCCCGTGACGATGCTGCACCAGCACGACGAGGCCGAACCGATCGGCGTCTGGGACGAGGTCGTCGAGGACGCCAAGGGCCTGTTCGTGCGCGGGCGCATCCTGCGGGCCACGCCACGCGGTAGGCTCGTCGCCGCCTTGGTCGAGGCCGGCGCGCTGGACGGACTGTCGATCGGCTTTCGTCAGGTGAAGGCGCGCACCCAGGGCCGCCTGCGCGTGTTGTCCCGCGTGGAGCTGTGGGAGGTGTCGATCGTCACCTTCCCGATGCTGCCGGACGCTCGGCTGAAGATCAGTTCCGGATCAGCCTGAGCAAGGTGCCGTCCGGGTCGATCAGGGCGGCCATGAGCTTCTTGTCGCCGGGCGGGTGGAGGCGGGGGAAGCCCTCGGCCTTCTCCTCGATCCCGGCCTCCAGGCAGACCGCGTAGAAACCTTCGAGGTCGTCCAGGCGCAGGCAGCAGGCGAAGTTGCTCCGATCCGGCTTCAGGCCCGGGAACGGGAAGAACTCCAGCGTGAGTCTGCCGCGCTCCAGCACCATCCAGCCCGGGTCGCGCGAGGCCCGCTCGAAGCCGAGGGACGCATAGAAGCTCTCGGTGGCGTCGAAGTCGCTGGACGGAAGGTTCGGCGTGGCGCGGTCAGGCATGGCGTCAGCGTCGCGTGAAGGCGCGAGGCTGGCAATAGGAGATCCTCCCCCGCGTCGCGGGGGAGGTGGCCCAGAGGGCCGGAGGGGGCGAGCTCGGCATCGTCCAGTTAGCCCCCTCAGTCGGCTTCGCCGACAGCTCCCCCGCATCGCGGGGGAGCATCTGTCACCTCTTCTCGGAGAACCCCATGAAGGAAACCAAACACGCGGCCTCGCCCGAGGCCCGCGCGGCGCTGGCTGACGTCCTGACCGCGTTCGAGAGCTTCAAGGCCGCCAATGACGCGCGCCTGGCGGCCATCGAGACCAAGCGGGCCGACGTCCTGCTGGAGGAGAAGGTCGGCCGCATCGACGAGGCCGTCTCGCGCGCCCAGGACCGCCTGGACCGCATCCTGTCCGACCTGCGCCGGCCTTCTCTTTCGGCTGATGCGCCCCAGGCGCATGTCGACGAGCGCAAGGCCGCCTTCGACCGCTATGTGAAGACCGGCGAGACGCCGGCGGCTTTGCTCGAAGCCAAGGGGCTGTCGGAAGGAACGGCCACGGCCGGCGGCTATGTCGCCCCGCCGGAGCTGGAGCGGCTGATCCTGCGTCGCCTGGCGGCCACTTCGCCCATGCGCGAGATCTGCCAGGTGCGCACCATCGGCGCCGGGACCTTCCGCAAGCCGGTCTCGCCCACGGGCCTGGCCGCCGCCTGGGTGGCCGAGACCGCCGCGCGGCCCGAGACCACGGCCCCGACCCTGGACGTCATCGACTTCCCGGCCGGCGAACTCTACGCCAGCCCGGCCGCGACCCAGGCCCTGCTGGACGACGCCTATGTCAGCATCGACGAGTGGCTGGCCGAGGAGGTGCAGGACGCCTTCGCCGCCCAGGAGACGTCCGCCTTCATCAGCGGCGACGGGGTCAACAAGCCCAAGGGCCTGCTCGCCTACACCGCCGCGCCGGACGCCAGCTACACGTGGGGGCAGGTGGGCTACCTGGCCACCGGCGTCGCCGGCGGCTGGACGGCGTCCAACCCGACCGACAAGCTGATCGACCTGATCTACGCGACCAAGACCCAGTACCGCCAGAACGGCCGCTTCGTGATGAACCGCCGCACGGTCAGCGCCGTGCGCAAGTTCAAGGACAGCCAGGGCAACTACATCTGGAACGCGGCCTTGCAGCCGGGCCAGTCGGCGAGCCTGCTCGGCTTCCCGGTCACCGAGATCGAGGCCATGCCCGACGTGGCCGCCAACGCCCTGGCCGTGGCGTTCGGCGACTTCGAGAAGGGCTACCTGATCGTCGACCGCGCCGGCGTGCGCGTGCTGCGCGACCCGTATTCGGCCAAGCCGCACGTCCTCTTCTACACCACCAAGCGCGTCGGCGGCGGCGTGCAGAACTTCGACGCGATCAAGCTGCTGAAGTTCGCGGCGAGCTAGTCGTCCCTAGCGCCCCCTCCGTCTCGCCGCGCGCGCGGCGATCCACCTCCCCCGTTTGCACGGGGGAGGATGAAAGTCCCCCATCCTCCCTCGCGAAGCGGGGGAGGTGGCGCGGCGCGGATACGCGCCGTGACGGAGGGGGCGCTCCCTTTTCGAAAGCCCCCCATGCCCCAATCCCTCACCCTGGCCGAGGCCCGGGCGTTCCTGCGCGTCTCCGACGCCGCGGAAGATACGGTCCTCACCCTCCTGATCGACGCCGCCGAGGCCCGCGTCGCGGCCGCGGCCGGGCTCGCCCTGACCGCCGCGAGCCCCGCGCCGCTGCGCCTGGCCGTCCTCACCCTGGTCGCCCACGCCTACGAGCATCGTGGCTCTCTAAGCGAGAACGGGGGAGAGCCCTCGCTGGCCCTCGTCGAGCCGTGGCTGACCCCTTACCGAAAGGCCCGGCTGTGACCGACAAGCCCCTGATCGACGCCCTGGTCGCGACGCTGAAGGCCGCGCCCGCCGTCACCGCTGTCGCCGGCCAGCGGATCTACGCCACCGCCCCGCGGCTGCCGACCTATCCCTGCGTCGTCGTCACGCGGTCCGAGGGGCGTCCGCTCTCCGAGGGCGACGCGATCGAACACCTGCTGACCCTGACCTGCGCCAGTCGCTTCGGCGGGCCGGAGGAGGCGCGGGCCCTGGTCGCCGCCGTCCGCGCGGCGTTGCACGACGCCCGGCCGACGCTCAGCGGCCGGCGGCTCGTCACCCTGCGCGTCCCCTACGCCGACTGCTTCACCGGCGCCGATCGCGAGACCACGCTCGGGATCGTCCGCGTGCGGGCGGTCACCGAAACCCTTTAGGACAAGGAGCTCCCCATGGCCGCCCAAGCCGGCAAGGACATGCTGCTGAAGATCAGCGACGGGGCCGCGAGCCCGACCTTCCACACCGTCGCGGGCCTGCGCGCGCGCACGCTCAGCCTCAACGCCAAGACCATCGACGCCACCGACAGCGACAGCGCCGGCCGCTGGCGCGAGCTGCTGGCGGGGGCGGGGGTGAAGTCGGTGGCCGTGTCGGGCTCGGGGATCTTCCGCGACGCGCCCTCGGACGCCCAGGTGCGGACGAGCTTCTTCGACCAGTCGGCGCGGACCTGGCGGCTGGTGATCCCCGACTTCGGCCAGCTGGAGGGCCCTTTCCTCGTCGCGGCCCTCGAGTACGCCGGGGAGCACGACGGCGAGGCCGCCTTCGCCATCAGCCTGGCCAGCGCCGGGGCGGTAACGTTCACGGCGATCTAGGATCAGCCAGCGCCCCCACCGTCACGATGCTTCGCATCGCGCCACCTCCCCCGCGTCGCGGGTGAGGAGGGTGTTCATCCTCCCTCGTGCAACGGGGGAGGTGGATCGGCGCGGATACGCGACGAGACGGAGGGGGCGCTCCTGAAAGGACCCCCATCCATGCTCCCGCCCAACCCCGCGCGCGGCGAGGTCGTCGTGACCTTGGCCGGCGCGCCGCGACGTCTGTGCCTGACCCTGGGCGCTCTGGCGCGCATCGAGGCCGCGCTTGGCCTCGCCGACTGGTCTCAACTGCCCGATCGCATCGCCACGCTCAGCGCCGCCGACCTGTCCGCCGTGCTGGCCGCGCTGCTGGAGGGCGGCGGGGAGGCGCCCGAAATCGCCGTCCGCGCCACCGTCCCGGAGGCCGCCTCGGCCCTGGCCGCCGCCCTCGTGGCCTGCGCGTGAGCGCCTGGTCCGCGCCGCTGCGTCTGGCGGTGTCGCTGGGGCTGTCGCCCGAGACCTTCTGGCGCCTGTCGCTGAAGGAATGGCGGGCGCTGACGGAAGCGCCGCCCGCGCTAGCGCCGTCCCGCGCCGACCTCTCCGCCCTGATCGCCCGCTATCCCGACGAGGAGACCCCGCCATGAGCTTCGAGCAAGACGGCTTTTCCAAGAACGATCTGTCCGCCGTGCCCGCCCGGGCCGCCGAGGCCGCCGCCGCCCTGGACGCCCTGAAGGCGCCCGCCGAGCGGGCGGCGCGCTCGATCGACGACGCCTTCGCCCGCGCCGGGGCGTCGCTGGTCCGCTCGCTGTCGCGGGCGGCTTCCGATGGGCAGGTGTCGCTGGCGGAGCTGGCCCGCGCGGTCCTCGGCGCGGCCGGGGCGGCGCTGAAGGGCGGGGGCCTTACCGAGGCGCTGTCGAAGAGCTTTGCGGGCGCCAGGGCCGACGGCGGCCCGGTGCTGCCCGGCGGCGCCTATCTGGTCGGCGAGCGCGGGCCGGAGGTGTTCCGCCCGGCCTCGACGGGGAGCATCGAACCCGTCTCAGGCGGCGGGGTGTCGGTGACGATCAACGTCCAGGGCGGCGAGGCTCAGGGCCTGATCCGCTCCGACGCCCAGATCGCCCAGGCTCTGGCCCGGGCGGTCAGCTTGGGGGCGCGGAGGCTGTAGAGACGCTCGAAGCGCCTGGGCGATGAGGACGACCGGAGACAGCGGCGCGAGGCGCTGTATAGTCGTGGCGTCTTTTCTAGCGACGAGGCGGGCTATGGCTTTGACGCCGATGTTTTTGGCCATGGCCGTGCAGGCGGCGCCCGTAACCATCGCGATCGACGACGCCCGCTTCGCGCCCATAGATCCGCGCAACCCGAATGGGCCTCAGATCGCCGTTCTGCGCGGTGATCCGGCCGCCGGCCCGTCCGATATGCTGATGCGCTTTTCCCGCGGACAAGGCGTGCCCCACGTCCACTCGTCGGACTATCGGCTCGTCGTGGTCGAGGGCGTGATGACCCACGCCAAGGCCGGCGAGGAGGCCGGCGCCAAGCCGCTGGGCCCCGGCAGTTACTGGTTCCAGCCTGGCGAACAGCCGCATGTCGACGGTTGCCTGAGCGAGCGCTGCACCATGTTCATCAGCTGGTCAGGCAAGCGCGACGCCCGTCGGGCCCCCTAGCGCTTCGGCGGACAAGCGTGGGCGCGCGGGCTCCTCGATCCCTACAGCGCCACGGCGGTCGTGTTGGGCGGGGGCGAGCCGTACCTGTTGTCGTTGGGCTGGCCCAGGCTGCAGCCGACCCACAGGGTGAAGGCCAGCCAGATCGCGAAGGCGATGAAGCACGAGACGAAGAAGCCGCCCAGCGCGGTCAGGGCCGCGATCTCGGGCTCGCCGCTGGTCAGGGCCGCGATGGCCGGCAGGACGCCGACCGACAAGGCCGAGCCCATGATCAGGACCGGACCCAACACCCACGGCAGCACCTGCCACCAGCCGGTCTGACCCATGTCGTGCAGGCGCTTGGAATGGATGCAGACGCTGGAATAGATCGTGGCCAAGGCGATGATGTTGCCGATCACGGGCAGCCAGCCCACGGCCATGTTGACGCCCAGCAGGACGAGCCAGCCGATCCAGAACGCTTGCCGGCCGATGCGGCCTTCCGGCGACAGGAACAGGGTCTTCCAATCCATATCGGTCTCCAATCTCGACTCCATAGGTAGGAGCCGAAGACCCGCCAATGAAGTGAAAAGCGGGTCATGACCAAGACTTAATGGCGTTTGGCCGGTCTTGGCGCGCGTTCCCGTCAAATTTCGCAAAACCTTTTCGTGAGGATCGCCATGAGCGAGTTCCATGAAGCGCGCCTGCCCGCGCGTCTCGCCTTCGGCTGCGCCGGCGGCGTCGAATGGCGCACCGACATCGTCGCCCTGGCCTCGGGCGCCGAGCAGCGGACCAGCGCCTGGGCGCGCGGTCGCCGCCGCTACCTGATCGCCACCGCCGCTCGCCCTCTGGATGAGCTGGCCGAGCTTCTGGCCTTCTTCGAGGCGCGGCGAGGGCGGCTGGCGGGGTTCCGGTTTCGCGACCCGGCCGACTTCAAGTCCTGCGCGCCCTCGGCCCAGCCGGCCGCGACCGACCAGCGGATCGGGACGGGTGACGGAAGCCGCAAGATCTTCGAACTGACCAAGGTCTACGGGGCGGGACCGACCGCCCTGGCGCGACCGATCGCCAAGCCGGTGGCCGGGACGGTCAAGGTCGCGGTGGCGGGCGTGGTGCTGGCGGCGGGCGCCTTCTCGGTCGATGTCGCGACCGGCCTTGTCACGCTGTCGACCGCGCCGGCCGCCGGCGCGGCGGTGACGGCGGGGTTCGAGTTCGACACGCCGGTGCGCTTCGACACCGACCGGCTGGACATCACGCTCGAAGGCTTCGCCGCCGGACGCGTCAGCGCCTGCGCGCTCATCGAGGTGCGTGACTGATGCGGGCGCTTCCCGAAGGGCTGGACCTGGCCCGCCTGTGTCACGCCTGGATCGTCGAACGGGCCGACGGCGTGAAGCTGGGCTTCACCGATCACGACCAAGACCTCGTCGTCGACGGCGTGGCCTGCAAGGCCAGTGGCGGCTGGAGCCCAGGCGCCAGCGAGGCCGGCGTCGGCTATGCGCCGGGGCAGGCGGCGGCCTTGGGCGTGCTGGACGACGCGGGAATCTCGGAGGTCGACCTCGACGCCGGGCTCTATGACGGCGCCAAGGTCTTCGCCCTGCGCGTGGACTGGAGCGCGCCGAGCCGTCTCGTGCGGCTGTGGACCGCGACGATCGCCGCGCTCAGCCGCGAGGGGCGGGCGTTCAAGGCGACCCTGGCCGGACCGGCGGCGGCGCTGGAGCGGGTGGCGGGGCGGACCTTCACGCGGCTGTGCGACGCGCGACTGGGCGATCCGCGCTGCGGCGTCGATCTCTCCGCCCATCCCGGCGCGACCTGCGACAAGCGCTGGGCGACCTGCGTCGGCGCGTTCGCCAATGGCGTCAATTTTCGAGGCTTCCCGACCGCGCCCGGCGAGGACTTCCTGACGCTGTACCCCGTCGAGGGCGAGCGCAACGACGGCGGGCGGCGGTGAGGGCGCATAGATGCTCCCCCGCGATGCGGGGGAGCTGTCGCGGAGCGACTGAGGGGGCAAGCGCGGCGGATGCCCAGCTCGCCCCCTCCGGCCCTCTGGGCCACCTCCCCCGCAGCGCGGGGGAGGATCTCGTCGTCACCCAAGCCCGCCTCTGGCTCGGAACCCCCTACCGTCACCAGGCCTCGACCCTCGGCGCGGGCTGCGACTGCCTGGGGCTGGTGCGTGGCGTCTGGCGGGCGATTCACGGCGTCGAGCCGGAAGCTCCGCCGCCCTACCGCCCCGACTGGGCCGAGGTCGGCGAGCGGGAGCTCCTGCTCGAGGCGTTCGCCCGCTGGCTGGCGCCGGTCCCGCTGTCCGGCGCCCGTCCCGGCGACGTCCTGGTCTTCCGCATGGCGCCCGGGGCGGTGGCCAAGCACTGCGCGATCCAGTCCGGACCCGACCGGATGATCCACGCCTACTGGGGCCGCGCCTGCGTCGAGAGCGCCCTGGGGCGCTGGTGGCGCGAGCGTCTGGTCGCGGTGTTCCGTTTTCCCTCCGTCTGAGGAGCATCCCATGGCTCAAGTCATCCTCTCCAGCGTCGGCGCGGCGATCGGCGGGCCGCTGGGCGCCGTGGCCGGGGCGGCGGTGGGCGCGGCGGTCGACCAGGCCGCGCTGTCGGCGCTGTCGCCCGCGCGGCAGGTCGGTCCGCGCATTCCGGAGCTGCGCCTGACCGGCGCCGCCGAGGGCGCGGCCCTGCCGTGCGTGTTCGGTCGCGCGCGGGTCGGCGGCCAGGTGATCTGGGCCGCGCGCTTCCGCGAGAAGCGGGTCGAGGGGCGCGTCGGCGGCTCCAAGGGCCAGAAGACGACCTCGTACGCCTACAGCCTGTCGTTCGCCGTGGCGGTGGCCGAGGGGCCGATCGATGGCGTCGGCCGGGTCTGGGCCGATGGACGGGTCATGGACCTCTCGAGCGCGACGATGCGCGTGCATCTGGGGACCGAGGACCAGGCGCCCGATCCGCTGATCGCCGCCATCGAAGGCCTGGCGCCGGCCTATCGCGGCGTCGCCTATGTGGTCTTCGAGGATCTGCCCCTAGAGGCGTTCGGAAACCGCCCGCCGCAGCTGTCGTTCGAGGTGTTCCGGCGGCCGCGCGCGCCGGGCGATCCGCCGGGGCTGGAGGAGCGGCTGCGCGGGGTCTGCCTGATCCCAGGCGCGGGCGAGTTCGTCTATGCGACCGAGGCGGTCCTGCGCCGCGAGGGCCTGACCCGCACCGCCAGCGAGAGCGTCCATAACGCTGACGGCCGCGCCGATCTGGTCGTGGCGCTGGACCAGCTGCAGGCGCAGCTGCCGAACGTCGATCACGTCACCCTGGTCGTCGCCTGGTTCGGGACCGACCTGCTCTGTGGCCAGTGCCAGATCCGGCCGGGCGTCGAGCAGGCGGCCAAGGACACCTTGCCGGTCGCCTGGAGCGTGGCGGGCGTCGATCGCTCCGGCGCGCACCTCGTCTCGCTGAAGGACGGGAAACCGGCCTATGGCGGCACGCCGGCCGACGTGGTGGTGCTGCAGGCGATCGCCGAGCTGAAGCGGCGAGGGCTGAAGGTCACGCTCTATCCGTTCATCCTGATGGACACGCCGCCGGGCCAGCCGGCCTATCCCTGGCGTGGCCGGATCGCCTGCGAGACGGGGGCGGATGGTGCTGCGGCCGCGACGGCCCAGGTGAACGCCTTCTTCGACGGTGAGTGGGGCCTGCGCCGGATGGTGTTGCACCAGGCCAGTCTCGCGGCCCAAGCCGGCGGCGTGGACGGCTTCGTCATCGGCTCGGAGTTGCGCGGCATGACCACGACGCGCGGGCCGGGCGGGACCTATCCCGCGGTCGCCAAGCTGAGGAGCCTGGCCGCCGAGGTTCGCGGCGTGCTGGGCGCGACCCCCAAGCTCGGCTACGCGGCCGACTGGAGCGAGTATTTCGGCCACCAGCCCGCCGACGGGACGGGCCACGCAGTGTTCCACCTCGATCCGCTATGGGCCGATCCCAACATCGATTTCATCGGCGTCGACTGGTATCCGCCGATCACCGACTGGCGCGAGGGCGAGGCGCATCTGGACGCCGCCGCCGGCTTCCTGGGCCCTCACGATCCGACCTATCTGCGCGCGGGCCTGACCGGCGGCGAGGGCTTCGACTGGTACTATCCGAGCCAAGCGGCGCGCGACTCCCAGGTCCGCAGCCCGATCACCGACGGCGCCCATGGCGAGGCCTGGATGTTCCGGCCCAAGGACCTGAAGGCCTGGTGGAGCAACGCGCACTTCGACCGCCCCGGCGGCGTCCGCGCGGCGACGCCGACGGCCTGGGCTCCGCGCTCCAAGCCGATCCGCCTGACCGAGTTCGGCTGCCCGGCGGTCGACAAGGGAAGCAATTCGCCGAACCTCTTCATCGACCCGAAGAGCTCGGAGAGTTTCCTGCCGCCGTATTCGACCGGCGAGCGCGACGACTTCGGCCAAAGGCGCTGCCTGGAGGCGGTGCTGGCCTGGCTGGACGAGCCGAGCGCCAACCCGGTCTCGCCGGTCTATGGCGGGCCGATGATCGAGGCGGCCAGCGCCTGGTGCTGGGACGCGCGGCCGTTCCCCGACTTCCCGGCCCGCGCCGACGTCTGGGCGGATGGGAGTTCCTGGACCCTGGGCCACTGGCTGACGGGCCGCGCCGGGATCGCGCCGCTGCCCGAACTGATCCGGGCCTTGGGCGCCCGCGCTGGGGTTTCGATCGATCCGGGTGAGGCCGGCGGGGCGGTGGGCGGCTATGTGGTCGATCGGCCAATGCGCCTGCGCGACGCCCTCTCGCCGCTGACCGAGGCCTTCGCGCTGGATCCGGTCGAGCGCGGCGACCACGTGCGGATGATGGCCCGCTCGGGCCGCGTGGCGGGCGCCCTGGCCGAGGCCGACCTCGTGCGACCCGACGACGGTGTGACCGAGCGCGAAACCCGCGTGCTGGAGCCCGCCGCCGAGACCTTGCGCCTGCGCTTTCTGGACGCCGGCCGCGACTATCAGGTGGGCGCGATCGTCGTGCGGCGCGAGCAGGGGGCGGGGACGCGCGACGCCGACGCGCCGATCGTCCTGGCCGCGCCCGACGCCGAGGCCTGCGCCCGCCGGATGCTGGCCGCCGACGAGGCCGCGCGTCGCTCGCGGATCGTTCACCTGTCGCCCTCGGCCGCGTTGCGGCTGGAGCCCGGCGATCGCCTGGCCCACGACGGCGGCGCCTGGCGGGTGTCGCGGCTCGATCTCGACGAGCGGCCCCGTGCGACCCTGGTCCCGGTCGTGGCCGGGCAGGGCGTGGCCGGCGGCCTCGACTGGACGCCGGCCCCGCCGCGCGAGCCCGCGCCGCCGCCGGCGCTGCGCGTGCTGGACTTGCCGTCGAACGGCGCGTTGACGGATGACGCCCGTCCGCTGGTCGCCGCCGCGAGCGCGCCTTGGCGGCCGCTGGAGATCCACGCCGGCGCCGATCTCGACACGCTCAGCGTCCGGGCGCGGGTGAGCCAGCCCGCGACGCTGGGCGTGACCCTGACCGACTTCGCGCCCGCCTCGCCGCATCGCCTCGATCGGGCGGGGAGCCTGACGGTGCGAATGGAGGGGAACAGCCTGTCTTCGGCGCCGCTGGGCGCGATGCTGGCCGGTCGCAACGCTCTTGCGGTCATGGCCGCCGACGGCGCGTGGGAGGTGATCGGCTTCCGCGACGCGGCGCTGCTGTCGCCCGACGTCTGGCGTCTCTCCGGCCTGTTGCGCGGCCAGCGCGACGGCGCGGCGACCGAGACGACCGTCTTGGCGGGCGCGCCCGTGGTGCTGCTGGACGAGGCCGTGGTCCCGATGGAGGTCGCGGCTTTCGAGCGCGGCGCGCCGCTGACGGTGCGCGCCGCGCCGGCGGGCGGTCCTCCGGCGGGCGCGGGGACGAGCCAGGCGACGATCGTCTGGACCGGCCGAGCCCTGCGGCCCTTGGCGCCGGCGCATCTGCGGACGCGTGCGATCGGCGGCGATTTGCGGGTCTCGTGGATCCGCCGCGCCCGCGCCGGCGGCGACGTCTGGGCCGGCGAGGTTCCGCTGGTCGAGGGCCTCGAGCGCTATCGTGTCCGGGTGCTGGACGGCGCGGCGGTGCTGCGCGAGGTCGAGCTGTCGGAGCCTGCGTTCGTCTACACGGCGGCGATGCGAACCGCCGACGCCCCGTCGCTCGCGGCCCTGATCGAGGTCGCCCAGGCCGACGCCCTTCATGGCTGGGGCGCCGTGTCGATGACAGGGTTGTGATAAAAATGCCACATGAGGGCTTGCGCGCCGCGCTGGACGTTCTAGATGGAGGGCGTTACCCCAACCTGCCCGCAAGTTCGATGAGGACCTTCCTTGGCGCGTGACCCCTACCAGGAACTCGGCGTTTCCCGCACCGCGAGCGCGGACGAGATCCGCAAGGCGTTCCGCAAGCTCGCCAAGCAGCACCATCCTGACGCCAACCCCGGCGACAAGAAGGCCGAGGAGAAGTTCAAGCAGGTCAGCGCGGCCTTCGACATCCTGGGCGACGCCGAGAAGCGCAAGAAGTTCGACCTGGGCCAGATCGACGCCGATGGGCGCGAGACCATGCGCGGCTTCGGCGGCCAGCCCGGCAACGGGCCGTTCAACGCCGGCGGCTTCGGCCGCGGCGGCTTCCGCGTCGACGAGGGCGCCGAGATCGACCTGTCGGACCTGTTCGGCGGCATGTTCGGCGGCGGTCGCGGTCCGTTCGGTGGCGGTGGGGGCGGCCAGGCCGGCGGCTTCGCCCCGCGCGGCGCGGACGTCAAGGCCAAGCTGGAGATCGACCTGGAAGAGGCGATCAAGGGCGGCAAGAAGCGCGTGGCCTTCTCGGACGGCCGCACGATCGACGTGACCATCCCGGCCGGCGCCCAGGAAGGCCAGACTCTTCGCCTCAAAGGCCAGGGCGGCCCGGGACGCGGCGGGGCGGGCGACGCCATGATCGAACTGGCGATCAAGCCGCACCCGATCTATCGCCGCGAGGGCGAAGCGCTGGTCATGGACCTGCCGATCTCGGTTCCCGACGCGGTGCTGGGCGGCAAGGTCGAGGCCCCGACCCCCGACGGCAATGTGATGCTGAACGTGCCCAAGGGCAGCAACAGCGGCCAGACCCTGCGCCTGAAGGGCCGCGGCTTCGCCGACGCCAAGGGCAAGCGCGGCGACCTCCTGGCGCGGCTCGTCGTGACCCTTCCCGAGACGATCGACCAGGACCTCGAGAAGTTCGCCCAGGCCTGGCGTGACCAGAAGCCGTACACGCCGAAGCGGAAATGACGCTTCGCCGCGTCGCGGAGCGGCAGCGTCTTTTGGGCGCGCCTCCCAAGCTTGCCTCCAAGCCGCGCCCGTCCTAGGGAATCCCTATCCCTCTAGCGAACTGAACGGGTCCGTCTCCATGGTTCTGGTCAGCCTACTGGCGCTCATGCAGGTCGCCGCCCCGCTTCAGGAGACACCGGTTTCCCAGGCGCCGCCGGAGAGCGAGCAGACCGCGCTGATCGAGGGGCTTCTGGTCAAGGCCGTGCGGGGCAAGGCCAACGGCCCGGCCCAGCCCGAGCTGACCCTCGACGCCTCGGAGATCCAGGCCACCGGGGCCAGCACCATCGAGGACCTGGTCGCCCTGCTGGCGCCTGAAATCACCACCGGCGAACCGGACGCCCCGCCGCCGATCTACCTGGCCAACGGCCGGCGCATCTCGGGCTTCCAGGAGATCAGCGGCCTTCCCAGCCAGGCGATCGAGCGCATGGACGTGCTGCCGCCCGCCACGGCGCTGGCCTATGGCTATCGACCCAATCAGCGGGTCGTGAATTTCGTCCTGCGCAAGCGCTTCCGGTCCGTGACCGCCGAGCTGGAAGAGACCGCGACGACCCGCGAGGGGCGCACGGCCGAGCGCTTCGACGGCGACGCCTTCCGCCTGGCCGGCGACGAGCGGACGACCGTGGGCCTGGACTGGCGCCAGGAGTCGACCCTGTTCGAGGCCGAGCGCGACATCTACCGCGTCCCCTCGGCGACCTCGCCCTACGGCCTGATCGGCAATGTCGCCGGCGCATCGTTCGGCGCGGAGATCGACCCGGCTCTCTCGGCCCTCGCCGGCGGCCTCGTCACCCTGGCGCGCGCGCCGGAGGCGGCTTGGCGCGGCGCGGTCCCGCTGGGGGCCTTCGCGGCGGGCGCCGGCGATCCGGACCTGAGCGGCGTCACCGCCAACCGCAGCCTGCTGCCGTCGCTGGGCCAGGGGAACGTCAAGGCCGCCATCACCCGGGACCTCGCCCACAGCGTGGCGCTGACCGTCAGCCTGGACCTGGAGGACGCCAAGCGCACCAGCTTCCTGGGCTTGCCCGCGACCTCGGTGAAGCTGCCGGCGGCGAGCCCGTTCTCGCCGTTCGCCCAGGACGTGACCGTCTACCGGTATCTGGACGCGCCGTGGTCGCAGCTGCGCGAGCAGGACAGCTTCAAGGGTCAGCTGGCCATGGCCGCCAACGGCTATGTCCAGGACTGGCGCTGGTCCCTCAACGGGACGTACGAGCGCAACGACAACGAGACGACCACCGGCCGGGGCGTCGATTCCAGCGCCTGGAAGGCGGCCGTCGCGGCGGGCGACCCGGCGGTCAACCCGTTCGGCCCCATCCCCCGCGCCCTCCTCAAGGCCAACGCCCAGGACGTGGCCAAGTCGAGCTCCAGGACCGCCAAGGCCGAACTGGTCCTCAACGGTGACGTCGCCGAGATCCCGGCCGGCCGGGTCTCCTCGACGCTGAAGCTGGGCGGGGAGCGGGTCGAGCAGATGTCCGACGCCCTGCGCAACGGCGCGCCGATGCGCACCGACTACGATCGCCGCACGATCACGCTGCAGGGCGATATCGACCTGCCCCTGGCCAGTCGCTCGCACGATGTCGCGCCGGTGCTGGGCGAGCTGACCGCCAGCGTCAACGCCGGCTACAACATCGAGACGTTCAAGGACCGCCTGGCCTTGGGCGCCGGGCTGCAATGGTCGCCGGCCAATCTGGTCAGCGTGAACCTCAGCCTGAACGAGGAACAGTCCGCGCCGAACGCCAACCAGATCGTCGATCCGGTGGTCCTGACTCCCAGCGTCACGGTGTTCGACTTCGCCACGGGCCAGAGCGTCACCGTCAGTCGCCTCGAAGGCGGCAATCGCGCCCTGGCCAACGACCGTCGGCGCACGCTGCGGGCGGGCGTCAATCTGCGACCGATCGGGCGTGACGGCGGCGAGACCCGCCTGACGCTGAACGCCAACTATGTGCTGACTCACATCGAAGACCCGATCTCCAACTTCCCGCTGCTGACGCCGGCCCTGGAAGCGGCCTTCCCCGAGCGCTTCACGCGCAACGCCGAGGGGGTGCTGACGGCGATCGACAGCCGGCCGCTGAACTTCGACGCCATCGACCGCGAGGAGCTGCGCGGCGGCCTGAACCTGACCCGCTTCTTCGGCCGCCGGAAGCCCGGCGCGCCCAAGGGCGCCAAGCCGGACCTCAAGAACGCCGGCCAGGTGCAGCTGTCGCTGAACTACGTGCTGCGGCTGCGCGACGAGACCACCCTGCGCCAAGGCCTGCCGCCGCTGGATCTGCTGAACGGCGCCAGCACCAGCCGTCGCGGCCAGCCGCGCGAGGAGCTGACCTTCCGCGTCAACGCCTTCCGGCAGGGGCTGGGCGTCAACCTGAACGGGGCCTGGCGCGGCGGCAGCGTCATCGATACGGGCCCCACCACCGGCGCCCTGCGCTTCGAGGACCAGGCGACGGTCAACCTGTCGGCCTTCTACGAGGTGCCGCGCGACCTGAAGGCCGGGCCCGCCACGACCTTGCTGGCCGGGGCGCGCGTGACCCTGGCGGCCGACAACCTCTTTTACAGCCGCCCCGTGGCTCGGGACACCAAGGGCGCGACGCCTCAGGCCTATCAAGCCGACTACCTGGATCCGCTGGGCCGCACGGTGAAGCTGACTCTGAGGAAAAGCCTCATCGCGATGTGAGGCGGCAAAGCGTGTACGGCCGTGACAGAACGACGCAGCCCGTTCATAAGCTGGGCGTTCAGTCTCCATTCAGCCACGTTCCGTTAGACCGGAGAGCATGAAAACGATCCGCGTCATCCTCGTCGCCGCCGCGCTGGCCGCCGCCCTTCCGGGCGCGGCCTCGGCGCAGCGTCGCGGTCCTGACTCGCTGGGCGCCGACTGGCGCGCGCAGCAGGACGAGGCGCGTGGCGGCGTGCAGTCGGGCCGGCTGGTGCCGCTGTCGCGGGTGATCGAGATGATCGCGCGCCGCGTGCCGGGCCGCGTGCTGGACGCCGGCCTCGAGGGCCGCAACTACCGCGTTCGCTGGGCCACGGCGGACGGGCGTCGTATCGACTTCATCGTCGACGCCGAGACCGGCCAGATCCTGAGCGGGGGCTGAGGAGTCTCTTAGAACATGCGCATCCTGCTCGTCGAAGACGATCCCGATCTGACGCGCCAGCTGAAGCTGGCCCTGGCCGACGCCGGCTACGCGGTCGACCACGCGCCCGATGGCGAGGAAGCCCAGTTCCTGGGCGAAACCGAGCCGTATGACGCGGTGATCCTCGATCTTGGCCTGCCCAAGGTGGACGGCGTCTCGGTGCTGGAGCGCTGGCGGCGGGGCAATATCGCCACGCCGGTCCTGATCCTGACCGCGCGCGGCGCCTGGAGCGACAAGGTCGCCGGCTTCGACGCGGGCGCCGACGACTATCTGGCCAAGCCCTTCCACACCGAAGAGCTGCTGGCGCGCCTGCGGGCCCTGCTGCGCCGCTCGGCCGGCCACGCCGCCCCGTCGCTGTCCTGCGGCGCCTTGCGCCTGGACCCGCGCGCCGCCCGCGCCAGCGTCAATGGCGAGCCGCTGCGCCTGACCTCGCTGGAATACCGCCTGCTGCACTACATGATGATGCACCAGGGGCGGGTGATCGGCCGCACCGAGCTGGTCGAGCACCTGTACGACCAGGACTTCGACCGCGACAGCAACACCATCGAGGTGTTCATCGGCCGCCTGCGCAAGAAGCTGGGCGCCGAGCGGATCGAGACCGTCCGGGGCCTGGGCTATCGCCTCGCGCCGCTGCCGGGCGAAGACGCGGCCTAATCTTTTGTTGGACCTGCGCCGCCGTTCGCTGGTCCGCCGCCTGATCCTGATCGCCGGGATCTGGACCCTGCTGGTCGTGGTGATCGCCGGGGTCTTCCTGACCGCCCAGTTCCGCGGCGCGGCCATCCGGCGCTTCGACCAGTCGCTGGCGGTGCTGACCGACGATCTCTACGCGGGCTCGACGGTCGAGGCGGGCCAGCTGAAAGCGCCGTTCCTGACCGACATCCGGGCCACGCGCGCCTATTCGGGCCGCTACTGGGTGATCCTGGACAAGTCGCCCGACGGGGCGATGAAGCCGATCGAGCGCTCGCGCTCGCTGTTCGACAGCGACCTGATGCTGTCCTCGGCCCAGATCGACCAGCTGGACGCCGCGCCGGGCAAGACCCAGTACTTCGACATGCGCGGGCCGCAGGACAAGCCGCTGCGCGCCGCCGCCATCCTGACCCGCCTGCCGGGCTATCCGGATCCCGTCGTGTTCCTGGCCGCCGAGGACCGCTCGCCGATCGACGACGACGCCGACCGCTTCGCCCGCATCACCGCCTTCGCCCTGCTGATCCTGGGCGGCGGCCTGATCCTGGGCATGGTCGTGCAGGTGCGCTTTGGCCTGCAGCCGCTGTTCCGCCTGCGCCGCGAGGTCGCCTCGGTGCGGCGCGGCAAGACCGAGCGGGTCGAGGGCGTCTATCCTGAAGAACTTTCGCCGCTGGCCACCGAGCTCAACGCTCTCCTGGCGCATAACCAGGAAGTGGTCGAGCGTCAGCGCACCCACGTCGGCAACCTGGCCCATGCGCTGAAGACGCCGATCTCGGTGATGCTGACCGAGGCGAGCCAGCAGCCGGGCCAGCTGGCCGAGGTGGTCGAGCGTCAGGCCCAGACCATGCGCGAGCAGGTCGACCATCACCTGCGCCGCGCCCGCGCCGCCGCGCGCTCGCAGACCAGCGGTGAGCGCACGCCGGTCGAGCCGATCCTGGACGAGCTGGCCGTGACGCTGGAACGCATCTTCCAGGACAAGGCCGAAGGGCAGGGGATCGAGATCGACTGGCGTTGCCCCGAGGATCTGGCCTTCCAGGGCGAGAAGCAGGACCTGCTCGAACTGGTGGGCAACGTCATGGAGAACGCCGGCAAGTGGTGCCGCGGCAGGATCCGCGTCGACGCCGCGCCATCGGGCGAGGCGCGGATGATCGTCACCGTCGATGACGACGGTCCCGGCCTCCCGCCCGAGGAGCGGGCCCAGGCCCTCAAGCGCGGTCAGCGGCTGGACGAGAACGCGCCGGGCTCGGGCCTTGGCCTCTCGATCGTCGACGAGCTGGCCCGCGCCTATGGCGGCTCGGTCCAGCTTGGTGAATCGCCGATGGGCGGGTTGCGCGTCGCCCTGGACCTGCCGCGCGCCGAAACCTGACAATCGCGACGCTGTGTCGCCCGGCGGCCAGGCCAGGCTAAACCGCTTGCCGCGTTGAGTTTTCGGCGCGTGGCGCTGGCTAACCCGAAGTGCGATTTTTACGGCGTTTCGGAAATCCTTAACCTGCCCCTGAACATGGTTGACGGAACTGTCGGTTGCATGAGCCGACATGGGGAACCATGGCCGCCATAGCCGCCCATAAACTGCAGCTGATCCGGACGCTGGTGGAAACCGCGCCGGATGCGGCGCTGCGCAGCCTGGAGCTGGCCCTGGCGGGCACCAGCGCCCAGAGCATCTTCGCGCCCGTGCGCGAACTGGTCGAGGACGAGACCGCCAACCGCTTCGTCCGCAACAACGTGCTGGCCCCCATCGTGCCCCTGTGCGCCAAGCGCGAAGAGGGAGCGATCGCCTTTCCCGCGCCCGTGCTGTCGCGAACCTGGCGGGCGCTGCGCGGGATCGCGCCGCGCGAGGCGCAGGAAGCGGCGGTCAAGTGCAATCCCTGGGACCTGGAGCAAGGGACCCCTCCGGTCTTCGACGAGCTGTGCAAGATCGGCGCGGCCGCCCTTCGCGACCCCGAGAACGCGGCCTTCGACAGCGTCCGCTCGCTGTGCGACCCCGAAGAGCTGGCCATGTGCCTGCAGCTGGCGCCGATCGTCCGCACCTGCCTGCCCAGGCTGTCGGAGTGGGTCAGCCGGATGTCCGACGAACGCGCGGCCGCCGCGCGCCTGGCCTATACGGACGCCTGCCGCATCCGCGAGGACGCCGGGCCGCTGCTGCTGGACATCCTGTCGGCCCACCTGCCCGACGCGTGGCGCATCCTGCGGGTGATCTCCGCCGTGATGGACCGGCCCAGCGACCGCTATCTGGCTTCGTCCGAGGTCAAGGCGCTGGGCGAGCGCTTCCTGGCCGACATCGAGGCTTCGATCGCCCATGTCGAGACCTTCGACTTCGGCGGCGGCGAGACGGCGGGCCGCGACGCCGCCCAGCGCGCCCAGAAGGTCCAACTGCAGATCGTCGAGTTCCAGCAGTCGGTCGACCTCAACAAGGACGGTCCGTGGGGCCGGCGCGTGGCGCGTTTCAAGCAGACCATGGCCAAGGCCTGCGACCTGCGCATGGACCAGATCGACCGCGAACTGGAAAAGGCGCTGCCGACCCGCCCGATCTCGATGCTGGCCAAGAAGGGCGCGCGGGGCGTGGCCAAGCTGGTCGCCCCGCCCGACGAGGCCATGCTGGAGCGTGCTCGCGGCGCCCTGGCCTTCATCGCGGACCTGCGTCCCTGCGCCGACAAGGCCGGCTACGGCAGCAGCCGCCTCAAGATCCTCGAGAAGCTGAACGCCCGCCTCGACCCCTATATCGAGGACGTGCTGCATGTGGCCCGCACCGGCGACGGCGGCGATCCGGGCCTGGCCATGCAGTATCTCGACGTCGCCGCCAGCTTCATCGCCTACACCCGCGACGACAAGACCGCCGAGATCGTCCGCCGTCGGGCGGCCGCCGCGATCGCGGCCTAGCCACGGCCAGGCTTTGCGCCCCTTAAGCGCTTTTCCCACTAACGGCCGGCGTAAGAACAAGCTAACACCCGCAACATGATCGCATTCTGGATCGCCGCGACGGGCCTGTCGGCCGTGACCGCGGGGCTGGTGCTGCGCGGGGCCGCGCGCGCTCGGCCCGTCGACGACGCGCAGGCGCGTCTGGAGCCGCACCGCCGCCGTCTGGCCGAGGTCGAGCGCTTGGCCATGGATGGCCTCCTGGCCCAGGACGAGCTGAAGGCCGCCCGCGCCGAGGCCGGGCGGGGCCTGCTGGCCGCCGCCGACCAGGCCGAGACCTGGGAGCGTGGGGGCGTGGCCGTTCGCAAGGCGGTGGTCGCCATCGCCGGCGCGGCCTGCGTCGCGGGCGTCGGCCTCTATGTCTGGCTTGGCCAGCCCGAGCTTTCCGACCAGCCCTATCTGAAGCGCGTCGCCGAATGGAAGGCCGCCGATCCGGCGACCCTGCAGCCGGCCCAGATCGCCGCCGTGCTGGAAGGGGTCGCGGCCGAGCGTCCCAATGACGCCGAGCCGTTGGTGTTCCTGGCCAAGGCCCGGGCCGCCTCCGGCGACATGGCCGGGGCCGAGCAGGCCCTGCGCCGCGCCGTGGATCGCGCCCCGAACCGCGCCGACATCTGGAGCCTCCTGGGCGAGACCTTCGTCATCGAAGCGAAGGGCGACATCGGCGCCGACGCCAAGCTGGCCTTCAATCGCGCGCTGAAAGCTGATCCCAAGGACCTGCGCGCCCGCTACTATCTGGGCCGGGCCCGCATCGCCGAGGGCGACGTGGCCGGCGGTGTCGGCGACTGGCGCGCGCTGCTGAACAGCCTCGCCGCCGACGATCCGGCGCGCACGGCGCTGGGCCGCGAGATCGCCGAGGTCGAGGCCGCCGGCGGCCTGCCCGCGCCCGAGCCCGCCGCCGCCCAGAACCCGCAGGTGCAGGGCATGATCGCCGGCATGGTCGAGGGCCTGGCCGCGCGTCTGGCGCAGTCGCCCGACGATCCCGACGGCTGGGTGCGCCTGGTCCGCGCCTACGCCGTGCTGGGCGAGACCGCCAAGCGCGACGCCGCGCTGGCGACCGCCACCGCTCGCTTCAAGGATCAGCCCAAGGTGCTGGCGGCCCTGCGCCAGGCCGCTGACACGCCTCCGCAAAAGACCGCGCAATGAGCTTCTGGCCCCAAAGCTTGCTACCAAAGTCCCGCAAGGCGCGTCGGCGCCTGACGATCCTGCTGGCCGTCGCGCCGGTGCTGGCCCTGGCCGTCGGGCTGGCTCTGTACGGCATGCGCGACAGCATCTCGCTGTTCTACACGCCGGCCCAGGCCCAGGAGGCCCACGTCAAGCCGGGCCGCAAGGTCCAGCTGGGCGGCCTCGTCCAGCACGGCAGCGTGGTCAAGCACGCGGACGGCAATGTCGAGTTCGTGGTCGCCGACCAGAAGGCGACCGCCAAGATCGTCTATCACGGCGACCTGCCCGACCTGTTCCGCGAGGGGCAGGGGATCGTCGCCGAGGGGACCTTCAACGAACAAGGCGTCTTCGTCGCCAAGCAGGTGCTGGCCAAGCACGACGAGCGCTACATGCCGCGCGAAGTGTCAAAGGCGCTGAAGGAGCAGGGCGAGTGGCGCGGCGAGGGCGCGGGCGCCCCGGCCTATGATAAATCCTCCCCCCAAGGGGGAGGTGTCGGCGCAGCCGACGGTGGGGGAAGTTCTGCTCGCCCTGCCTCTCCCCCCTCCGACCTTCGGTCGCCTCCCCCACAGGGGGAGGATCGTCAATGATCACCGAACTTGGCGCCTTCGCCCTCGTCCTGGCGCTGACGCTGTCGGTCGCCCAGACCGGCCTGTCGGCGGTCGGCGGCGCGCGGCGATCCGTGGTGCTGGCCGGCGCGGGACGCGGCGCGGCCGTCGCGGTGTTCCTGGCCGTGGCCGTCGCCTTCGCCTGCCTGATCCACGCCTTCGTGGTCTCGGACTTCTCGGTCGCCAACGTGGCGGCCAACTCGCACACCGCCAAGCCGATGCTCTACAAGGTGGCCGGCGCCTGGGGCAGCCACGAGGGCTCCATGCTGCTGTGGTGCCTGGTGCTGACCGGCTACGGCGCGGCCATGGCCTTCTTCGGCGACAGCCTGCCGCCGCGCCTCAGGTCCTACGCCATCGCCATCCAGGGCGCGCTGGGCGTGCTCTTCCTGGCCTACACCGTCTTCGCCTCGAACCCGATGGAGCGCCTGCTGGACGCGCCGATCGAGGGGCGGTCGCTGAACCCGTTGCTGCAGGACCCGGCGCTGGCCTTCCACCCGCCGTTCCTCTACGCCGGCTATGTCGGCTTCTCGGTGGTCTATTCGCTGTCGCTGGCGGCGCTGATCGAGGGCCGCATCGACGCGGCCTGGGCGCGCTGGGTGCGGCCCTGGACCCTGGCGGCCTGGAGCCTGCTGACCGTCGGCATCACCCTGGGCGCCTTCTGGGCCTATTACGAGCTGGGCTGGGGCGGCTGGTGGTTCTGGGACCCGGTCGAGAACGCCAGCTTCATGCCCTGGCTGATCGGCGCGGCCCTGCTGCACTCGGCCATCGTCACCGAGAAGCGCGGCGCCCTGCCGGGCTGGACGGCGTTCCTGGCCCTGGCGGCCTTCACCTTCTCGATGCTGGGCGCCTTCCTGGTGCGCTCGGGCGTGCTGACCAGCGTCCACGCCTTCGCCGTCGATCCGACGCGCGGCGTCTTGCTGCTGATCATGATGGGCGTGGCGGCCGGCGCGGGCTTCCTGCTGTTCGCCCTTCGCGCCCCGACCCTGAACCCCGGCGGCCAATTCCGCACGATCAGCCGCGAGAGCGCCATCGTGCTCAACAACATCCTGCTGTCGACGGCGACGGCGGTGGTGCTGCTGGGCACGCTGTTTCCGCTGATCCGCGAGGCCCTGGACGGCGAGGCCGTCTCGGTCGGCGCGCCGTTCTTCAACCTGACCTTCGTGCCGCTGATGATCCTGGCCTTCGCCGTGCTGCCGGCCGGGCCGCTGCTGGCCTGGAAGCGCGGCGACGCCGGCGGCGTGGCCCGCAAGCTGTGGGTCGTGCTGGCCGCCGCCGTCGTGCTGGGCCTGATCGCCTACGCGGTGGTCCAGCCGCGCAAGGCCCTGGCCAGCGGCGGTCTGGTCGTCGGCTTCTGGCTGATCGGCGGCGCGCTGCTGGAGCTGTCCGAGCGTCTGAAACTGTTCCGCGCCCCCGCCGCAGAGAGCGCCCGCCGCGCCCGCGGCCTGCCGCGCGGCGCCTGGGGCACGACCCTGGCCCACGCCGGCCTGGGGCTCTTCGTGCTGGGCGCCTCGTTCGAGACCGCCTGGCGCGTCGAGGCGGCGCAAGCCCTCAGCCTGAATGACAGCCAGCCGCTGGGCGCCTACACCCTGACCCTGAAGAAGGTCGGTACGGTCGAGGGGCCCAACTACCTGGCCGAGCGCGGCGTCGTGGACGTGGTCGACAAGGCCGGCCGCGTGGTCTGCCGCGCCACGCCCGAGCGCCGCTTCTATCCGACCGGCGGCCAGACCACCTCGGAGGTCTCGATCTGCCCTGGCCTGCTGGACGACATCTATGTCGTGATGGGCGAGCGTCGGGCGGGCGAGGGCGGCAAGCCGGCCTGGCTGATCCGCGCCTATGTGAACCCCTGGGTGCGGCTGATCTTCCTGGCGCCGCTCTTGATGGCCATCGGCGGCGCCGTCTCGCTGTCGGACCGCCGGGTGCGCCTGGGCGTCGGGCGTCGGACGCAGGAGACGGTGTCGTGAGTGTCTGGCGTTTCAAGATCCTCCCCCGCGATGCGGGGGAGGTGGCCCACAGGGTCGGAGGGGGCTAATGCGACATATGTCCAGCTCGCCCCCTCAGTCGCTCCGCGACAGCTCCCCCGCGGCGCGGGGGAGTATCTTCAAAGCGTTCGCCGTCGCCCTCTGCGCCATCGCCCTGATGGCCGGCGCGTCCGAGCCGTCCGAGCGTCTGGCCGATCCGGCGCAGGAGGCCCACGCGCGGGCCCTGTTCCGCGAGGTCCGCTGCCTGGTCTGTCAGAACGAGTCGATCGACGACTCCGAGGCCCAGCTGGCCGCCGACCTGCGGCGAATTGTCCGCGAGCAGGTCAAGGCGGGCCGCAGCGATCGCGAAATCCGCGCGTTCCTGGTCGAGCGCTATGGCGAGTTCGTGCTACTGAAGCCGCCGTTCTCGGCCGGCAACGCCGTGCTGTGGCTGGCTCCGATCGGGATCCTGCTGATCGGCGGCGTCCTGATGATCGGTCTCCTGCGTCGACGCGAACCGGCGCAGGGAGAGCTTTCGCAGGACGAGGAAGAGCGACTGAAGCGACTGCTTGAAGACGATTGACACGATTGCGCCGAAAAGGGGCCGCAAGAAGTGCTCGCCGGGGCGTGAAGATTAGGTCGAGAACCATTGCACCTTTTATGCGTGGGACTAGGTTCTGTAGTCAGAGGGACCGCGCCGGCGCGGCTTGAGACGTAAGGGACCGCGCGTGAGACGCGCGGGTGAGGAAAGACGAGAATGACCGCTAGGAAGTCGGGTTTCATTGTGGGCGCCGTGGCCGGCGCGGGCGTCGCCTGCGCGGCCCTGGCGGGCGTTGGGATGCGCATGGGAACGGCGGACGCCGCCGAGGCTCAGGTCGTCCGCACGAACGTCGCCAGCGCCCCGGCCTTCGCGCCGCCGCCTGGCGCGCCGATGTCGTTCGCCGACATCTTCGAAAAGGTCTCGCCCGCGGTCGTGCAGATCAACGTGACCTCGAAGGCCTCGCCGCAGCCGCTGCGGATCCCGGGCTTCGAGGGCTTCGATATCGTGCCGCGTGGCAAGAAGGCGCCCGGTCAGGGCCAAGGCCAGGACGGCGATGACGGCGACACGCCCGCCACGCCGAAGCAGCAATCGGCCGGTTCGGGCTTCTTCATCTCGGCTGACGGCTACATCGTCACCAACAACCACGTCGTGGCCGACGCCGACGACATCCAGGTGGTGATGAAGGACGGCCGCGAGCTGAAGGCCACCCTGGTGGGCCGCGACGAGGGTACGGACCTGGCGGTGATCAAGGTCGTCGATCCGAAGAGCAAGAACACCGAGTTCCCGTATGTGAACTTCGAGAACCAGGCCAAGCCGCGCGTCGGCGACTGGGTCATCACCATCGGCAACCCCTTCGGCCTGGGCGGCACCGCCACGGCCGGCATCATCTCGGCCTATGGCCGGAACCTGGGCGACACGACCTCGTCGTTCGTCAACTACATCCAGATCGACGCGCCCATCAATCGGGGCAACTCGGGTGGTCCCAGCTTCGACATCTACGGCCGGGTGATCGGCGTCAACAGCGCCATCTATTCGCCGTCGGGCGGCTCGGTCGGCATCGGCTTCGCCATTCCCGCCGACGTCGCGGAGGACACCGCCAAGCAGCTGATCGCCGGCGGCAAGGTGGTGCGCGGCTACATCGGCGTCAGCATCCAGGACTTCAACGCCGAGGCCGCGGAAGCGATGGGCCTGAAGGACGTCAAGGGCGCCATCGTCGCCGAGGTCGTCGCCGGCGGGCCCGCCGCCAAGGCCGGCCTGCTGCCCGACGACATCTTGGTGGGCGTCAACGGCGTGAAGGTCGCCGACCGTTCGGAACTGACTCGTGAGGTCGCCAAGGCGCGTCCTGGCGAGATCATCAAGATGTCGATCCTGCGCGACGGCAAGCCGCGCATCGTCGATGTCCGTTCGGGCACGCGTCCGTCGGAGAACGCCCTAACCGCCAACGAAGACGATCAGGATCAGGACAACGGCGGCGCGCCCGCGCCGGACAAGCCCGCCACCCAGCGGATCGAGGCCCTGGGCCTGACCCTGGCCCCGATCGACGCGGCCGCGCGTCAGACCTACAAGATCGACAGCGAGATCAAGGGTCTGCTGATCACCGGCGTGAAGGGCGACAGCGACGCGGGCGAGAAGGGCCTGGCCAAGGGCGACGTGCTGGCCAACATCAACGGCGCGCCGGTGACGAGCGCCGCTGACGTCAACGCCGCCGTCGCGGCCGCCAAGAAGGTCGGCCGCACGGGCGTCCTGGTTAAGGTGATCCGTGGGAACCGTCCGGTCTTCGTGCCGCTGAAGATCGCGCCGTAAGCTGACGTTTCTCTGAGCGAGACAGCCCCGCTCCGGTTCGCCGGAGCGGGGCTTTTTCGTTTCTGACCAAGGTTTAAGTTACGCGGATCGCCGAAAACGTTATTTCCCCAACAACTATCGCGCGATGGCGCAGAATCGGGGGAACGTCGAGCGTTCCGCCATTCTGTCCGGGCGCATGAGGGGCTCGCTGATGCGTATTCTGATTATCGAAGACGACCTGGAAGCCGCCGGTGCCATGGCGCACGGCCTCACCGAAGCCGGCTATGAGGTCGAGCACGCGCCCGACGGCGAGGCCGGCCTGGGCGTCGCCCAGAAGGGCGGCTTCGATGTGCTGATCGTCGACCGGATGATGCCGAAGATGGACGGCGTGCAAGTGGTCGAGACGCTGCGCCGCGAGGGCGACCAGACGCCGGTGCTGTTCCTCTCGGCCCTGGGCGAAATCAACGACCGCGTCACCGGCCTGCGCGCCGGGGCCGACGACTATCTGGTCAAGCCCTACGCCTTCCCCGAGCTGATGGCCCGCGTCGAGGCCCTGTCGCGCCGTCGCGAGACGGGCGCCGTGGCCACGACCCTGAAGGTCGGCGAGCTCGAGATGAACCTGATCAACCGGACGGTCCACCGTCAGGGCAAGGAGATCGACCTGCAGCCGCGTGAATTCCAACTGCTGGAGTTCATGATGCGCCACGCCGGCCAATCGGTGACCCGCACGATGCTGCTGGAGAAGGTCTGGGAGTATCACTTCGACCCGCAAACCAACGTCATCGACGTTCACATCTCGCGCCTGCGCAGCAAGATCGACAAGGGTTTCGACCGAGCGATGCTGCAGACGGTGCGTGGCGCCGGCTACCGGCTGGATCCGTAGGTGGCGGCGGTCTAGCCGCCGGGACCTGTCATGCGTCTGCCGCGCCTCCTCCGCACCACGCCGTTCCGGCTGACCCTGCTGTTCCTGGCGCTGTTCGCTGCGGCGGCCAGCGCCTTCCTGGGTTACATCTACGTGGCCACGGCGGGCGAGGTGAACCGGCGCGCCCAGGCCGAGATCAGCCGCGAGTTCGAGAGCCTCGAGGCGGCCTACCGCCAGGGCGGCGTCGACGCGCTGAACCAGACCATCGTCGAACGCGCGACGGGCGAGCGGCCGTTCCTCTATTTCCTGGCCGACCAGACCGGCAAGCGCATCTCGGGCTCCATCGAGGAGTCGCCGGTCTCCAACTTCTCGGGGGACGGCCCCGAATGGGCCAGCTTCAAGGTCACCGAGACCGACCCGGACGGCGCCGAGGTCAAGGCCGCCGCCCGTGGCGTGCAGCAGCGGCTCGATCACGGCGAGATCCTGTTCGTCGGCGCCGACGTCGACGCTTCCGAGGCCTATGTCCGCAAGATCGTCCGGGCGCTGTGGGGCGCGGGGGCGCTGGTCATCCTGCTGGGCCTGGCGGGCGGGGTGCTGATCAGCCGCAACGTCAGCCGCTCGATGCAGGGCCTGGTCGACGTGGTCAACGACGTGCGGGCCGGCGACCTGCACGCGCGCGCCAGGGTGCGCGGCACCCGTGACGAATATGACGAGCTGGCCGAGGGCCTGAACGACATGCTCGACCGGATCGAGCGCCTGATGGGCGGCCTGCGCCACGCCGGTGACGCCATCGCCCACGACCTGCGCTCGCCCCTGACCCGCCTGCGGGCGCGGATGGAGGTCGCCCTGATCGACGCCGAGAACGGCAAGGGCGACCCGGTGGCGGCGCTCGAAACCGCCCTGGCCGACGCGGACGGCGTGCTGAAGACTTTCAACGCCGTGCTGTCCATCGCCCGCCTGCAGGCGGCGGGCGCCGCGCCGGACCAGCGCGTGTTCGACGCCTCGGAACTGGCCGGCGACATGGCCGAGCTCTACGAGCTGTCGTGCGAGGACAAGGGCCTCGACTTCAAGGCCGAGATCACGCCGGCCCTGTCGATCAAGGGCAATCGCGAGTTCCTGGCCCAGGCGCTGGCCAACATCCTCGACAACGCCATCAAGTACACGCCCGAGGGCGGGGCGATCATGCTTCGCGCGCGGCGCACCTCGTCGGGCGAACTGGAGTTCTCGGTCACCGACACCGGCCCTGGCGTGCCCGAGGCCGACCGCGCCCGCGTGGTCCAGCGCTTCGTTCGCCTGGAGAACAGCCGCAGCGAACCGGGGGCGGGGCTTGGCCTCTCCCTCGTTCAGGCCGTCGCGGCCTCGCACGGCGGCCGGCTGGAGCTGTCCGAGGGACCCGGCGAGTACAACGGCACCGGCCCCGGCCTTCGGGTGGCGCTGCTTCTGCCCCGCGTGGAGTAGAGAAGGCGGCCCAGCCGTCTATCGCGGCTCCGCCACCCAGGTGATCGCGCCGGTGTAGGGGTCCATCTGCGGCGCGTAGCTGGGGGTCAGGTCGCCATAGTCGGGACCGCGCGGGGCGACGCTCCAGACGATGGCCATGGCCGCGATCGCCAGGAAGGTCATCGTCAGAAAGCCGGTCACGTCACGCGTCAGGCTGGGCTCGCGACGGTTCAGCAGCGACACCCGCAGGATCAGCGGATGGGTGGCCCAGCCACAGGCCAGAGGCGAGGTGGAGACGCTCATCTGCGCCTTCATCAGCGCCTTGGCGTAGTCGGCGCGGATATTCGAGCGCAGGGCCACGACCGTGGCGTCGCAGGCCAGCTCCTGATCGATACGGACCAGGCGCTGGGCGATGGCGACCGCCGGGCTGCACCAGCCCAGCACGCCGAACACGGCGATGGCCAGGTTGGCGATCGGGTCGCCGCGATTGATGTGGGTGCGCTCGTGCAGCTGGATCATCTCGCGCTCGCGGGCGTCGAACCGCTGGGCGAAGTCCGAGGGCAGGACGATCCGCGGCCACAGCGCGCCCATGACGGCGGGACCGGCGACGCCCTGGCGAACCTTGCGGCGGAACAGATGCTCGCGCAGAACCAGGATGGCCGTGGCGATCAGGCAGCCCATCAGCCACAGCATCACCAGCTTGGGCGCCCAGGCGCCGAGGGGCCGGGCCGGCGCGCCCAGGTCCATGGTCTCGGCCAGGCTGGGGAAGAAGGCCGCTGCGGCGGCGGCAGGCGCGATGATCCACAGGCCGTAGGCCCGGCGCGGTCCGAACAGTTGGCGCGCGAACGGCCGCAAGACGATGATCAGCAGCACCGCCGCGGCGGCCGCCACCTGGGCGCGGATCAGGGCTAGGGCGAAGAGCTCGATCATTCGCGGGCGGTTCCTGCCGTTTCCTCGACCTTGATGGTTACAATTGTAATTTGGCGCGTCAAGCCGTCGTGTGACGCGCCGCGCCTCTCCGCGCGTGCTGAGCCGAACAATGTCGCTCAATCGCTCGGCGATCGCCGGAATTCTGGTCCTGATGGCTCGGGCCCGGGATGACCCCAGGCGCCGATGAGGCTCAACTGAGGACTTCGGGACAATCGTGAACGGGCGTGACGATGGGGATGGCGACACTGGGGCGGCGCGCGGTCCTCGCGGGCCTGGGCGGGTTTGGCGCGTCGGGCCTGGCGGGTTGCGTAACCGGGCCGGCCGCAAGGCTCGGGTCTGTCGCAAGGCCGCCGCCGTTGCCGGCCATCCGGGCCGAGCTGGACCGGATAACCCGCGTGACGGTGTGCCTGCGTCCGTTCCGCAAGGCCGGGCCCCGCCTCGACGTCGAGGCCGTCGGCGACAAGACCGTCGTCCATAACTACGGCCACGGCGGCAGCGGCTGGTCGCTGTCCTGGGGTTCGGCCGAGATCGCCGTCCGCAAGGCCCTGGCCGGCGGCGCCCGCGACGTGGCCGTGATCGGCTGCGGCGCGCTGGGCCTGACCACGGCCACGGTGCTGCGTCGAGCCGGCGCCAATGTCACCATCTACGCCGCCGATCGCCTGGCCGACACCCGCTCGTCGCGGGCCACGGGCACCTGGTCTCCGGACTCCCGCATCGCCGCCGAGGGGGAGGTGGCGGCCGGGTTCCCCGAGCTCTGGGAAGGCATGTGCCGCACCTCGTTCCGGACCTTCCAGGACTATGTCGGCCTGGCCGGCGCGCCGGTGGAGTGGAGCGACCGATACAGCCTGTCCGACGGCCCTCCCGCCTCTCGCCATGACGACAGCGGCGGGGGCGCGCCCCGCTTTGTCGAATACGCCGATCGCGTGCGGGACATCATGCCCCGGCAGACGCCTGTGGCGGCGGCCGACAATCCCTTTCCGGTCGCCAATGTGCGTCGCGGCGCGGCGCTGCAGTTCAACGTCACCGAATACGCCCACGTGCTGATGACCGACTTCCTGCTGGCGGGCGGGCGGATCGAGGTCCGCAAGTTCAACACGCCCGGCGAGCTCACGGCCCTGAAGGAGCCGGTGATCGTCAACTGCACGGGATATGGCGCGCGGGCCCTGTGGAAAGACGAAAGCGTCATCCCGGTGCGTGGCCAGATCGCCTGGCTGATCCCTCAGCCCGAGCTGCGCTACGGCCTCTACTACAAGCACGTCTCGGTGCTGCCGCGCCGGGACGGGATCGTCTTCCAGCAGGTCGGCGCCAGCGACGCCTACGGCTATGGCGACGACCGCGAGGTTCCCGACCTGGAAGAGGCCCGCACGGCGGTGATGACCATCGCCGAGCTGTACGATCGCATGGCGCGCGCGACCTGATCTTGCCCCCGTGGCGGCGTCGCGCGACGGTGCCGCCATGACTCGCCTCGCTGATCAGCTGACGCCCTGTGGCCCCATCGTCGATACCAAGGCCGCCGAGCGCGCCCGCGAGGCGATCGCCAAGCGGGTCGGCGAGGCTTTTCCGGTGGTCGAGGCCGCTTGGCCGGCGCTCGCGCCGGTGTTCGCCGCCTCGCCCTATCTGACCAGCCTGGCGCGGCGGGACGGGATTCGCTTGCCGTCCTTGCTGGAAGCCGAGCCCGAGGCGCGCCTCGCCGAGATCCTGGCCGCCGCCGAGGCGGTCGCCGTCGAACCGGACTTCGAGACCGCCCGCCGGGTTCTGCGCGAGCTGAAGGCCGACCTGCACCTGCTGACCGCGCTGTGCGACCTGTCGGGCGTCTGGGACCTGGACCAGGTCACCGGCGCCCTGACCCGCTTCGCCGACGCGGTGCTTCACGCCGCCCTGGCCCAGGCCGTGCGCCAGGAGGTCGATCGCGGCGCCCTGACCCATGTCGGAACCGGAGGAGAGGGGCCCGCGCCCGGCCTCTTCTGCGTGGCCATGGGCAAGCACGGCGCGTTCGAGCTGAACTACTCCAGCGACATCGACTTCTCGATCTTCTACGCGCCCGAGAAACTGCCGGTCACCGAAGGGCACGAGCCCCAGGCCGTGGCGGTGCGGATCGCCAACCACCTGGGCCGGGTCCTGCAGGAGCGCACCGGCGACGGCTATGTCTTCCGCATCGACCTGCGCCTGCGCCCCGACCCGTCCTCGACCCCGCCGGCCATGCCAGTCGACGCGGCGATGGACTACTACGAGAGCGTCGGCCAGAACTGGGAGCGCGCGGCGCACATCAAGGCCCGGATCGCGGCCGGCGACCTCGCCGAGGGGCGCGCCTTCCTCGAGGAATTGCAGCCGTTCATCTGGCGGCGAAACCTCGACTTCGCGGCCATCGCCGACATCCACTCGATCAAGCGCCAGATCCACACCTACAAGGTCGACGACCGCCTGACGGCCAAGGGCGCGGACCTGAAGTTGGGGCGCGGCGGCATTCGCGAGATCGAGTTCTTCGTCCAGACCCAGCAG
Source organism: Caulobacter segnis ATCC 21756 (assembly GCF_000092285.1). Taxonomy (NCBI): domain Bacteria; kingdom Pseudomonadati; phylum Pseudomonadota; class Alphaproteobacteria; order Caulobacterales; family Caulobacteraceae; genus Caulobacter; species Caulobacter segnis. The sequence goes on from NC_014100.1 coordinate 1,093,838, forward strand.
TTGATCCTGGGCGGCCGCCAGCCGGACCTGCGCAGCCCCCGCACCCTGGACGCCCTGGCCGCGCTGGCGGAGGCCGGCCACGTCAAGGCCGATGACGCCGCGTGGCTGACCCAGGCCTACAAGGACCTGCGGGCGCTGGAGCACCGCGCCCAGATGATCGCCGACGACCAGACCCACAAGCTCCCGGAGTCCGACGCCGACCGCAAGCGCGTGGCGGCGTTGTGGGGAGAGGGAAACCTGCGCAGCTTCGACGCCGCCGTCGGCAAGATCCTGAAAGGCGTCAACCTGCGCTACGGTCGGCTGTTCGCGGGCGAGGAGGAGCTGTCCTCGCGCTTCGGCAGCCTGGTCTTCACCGGCGTCGACGACGACCCCGAGACCCTGGCGACCCTCAAGCGCATGGGCTTCTCCAGCCCCGAACGCGTCGCCGCCACCATCCGCAGCTGGCACCACGGCCACATCGCCGCCACCCGCACCGAGCGAGGGCGGGAACTGTTCACGCGCCTGGCCCCGCGCCTCTTGGACGCCGCCAACGCGACCGGCGCGCCGGATCAGGCCTTCAACCGCTTCGCCGACTTTTTCAGCCGCCTGTCCTCGGGCGTGCAGATCCAGTCGCTGTTCCTGGCCCAGCCGCGCCTGTTCGAGCTGATCGTCGAGGTCATGGCCTTCGCCCCGCGCCTGGCCTCGACCATGGCCAAGCGGCCGACGGCGCTGGACGCCCTGCTGGATCCCAGCTTCTTCGGCCCCATCGAGACGCCGATCGTCGCGCCCTGGGACCCGGAGGACTTCGAGGGCGCGATGGACGCCGCCCGGCGCCTGTTCCGCGACCAGAGCTTTCGGATCGGCGTGCGGGTGATGAGCGGCAGCGCCGACGCCCGCGACATCGGGCGGGCCTTCGCCGAGCTGGCCGACCTGATCATCGGCGGCCTGGCGCCCGCCGCCCTGGCCGAGGTCGAGCGGATCGGCGGCGCCTTCCCAGGCGAGGTGGCGGTCGTCGCCCTGGGCAAGGCCGGCTCGCGCGAGATGACCGCCAAGTCGGACCTCGACCTGATGACCCTCTACGCCGCCGACGACCCCTCGGGGATGTCGGCGATCAAGGAGTGGAGCGCCGATGTGTTCTACGCCCGCTTCACCCAGCGCCTGACCTCGGCCTTGTCGGCGCCGACAGGCGAGGGGACGCTGTACGAGGTCGACCTGAAGCTGCGGCCGTCGGGGACCAAGGGGCCGGTGGCGGTCAGCTTCGCCGCCTTCGAGGACTATTACGAGCGCGAGGCCGAGACCTGGGAGTTGCTGGCCCTGACCCGCGCGCGGGTGGTCTGGGCCAGCTCCGAGGCGTTCCGGGAGCGCGCGGAGGGCGCGATCGCGGCCGCCTTGCGGCGCGCGCGCGATCCGAAGAAGACGGCCGCCGACGTCGTGGAAATGCGCCAGCTGATGGAGCGCGAGCGGCCGGGCAAGGGCGACTGGGACTTGAAGCTTGATCCCGGCGGCCTGGTGGACATCGAGTTCGCCGCCCAGTTCCTGCAACTGGCTCACGCCGCCGACGGCGGGCCTCTGCGCCAGAACACGGGCGAAGCCCTGGCGGCCCTGCGCGAGGCGGGGCTGGCGGACGACGGAGCCCTCTCGCGCCTCGAGACGGCCTGGCGGCTGGAGCAGGATCTTTCGCAACTGATCAAGGTCGCCCTAGAGGATGGCGGCGACCCCGAGGCCGAGCCCAAGGCCTTCAAGGCCCTGCTGGCCAAGGCCGGCCATGTCGGTCAGTTCAAGTCGCTGAAGCCCAAGCTGGCCAAGGCCAAGGCCGAGGCCCGGGCGGCCTATGAGGCGGTGGTGAGGGGGTAAGGGGTGACGCCCCCTCCGTCACGTCGCCTATCCGCATCACGCCGGAGGGCGCGCAATTCTTGATCAAGCGCGCGACGGAATCCTCCCCGCCACGCGTTCCACTCTCCGGGACGGGCCTTCCAGCTTCGGAGACCTTGAAGACAATGATCAAACGCACCCTGATCGCCGCCGGCGCTGTGCTGGCCGTGGCGGCGCCGGCGCTGGCCCAGACCAGCGCCCCCTCTGGCATGACCCTGGAGCAGTTCCAGGCCAAGAACGCCGACAAGATGTTCGACCGCCTGGACGCCAACAAGGACGACAAGATCTCGCCCGAGGAGTTCGCCGCCTTCCGCGAGAGCAACGCCAAGGCCGACGCCCAGGCGACCAAGGCCGGCAAGCGCGGCAAGCGGATGTTCGCCCGCTTCGACAAGGACAAGGACGGCTCGCTGTCGCGCGCCGAAGCCGGCGACGTGCTGGCCATGCGGTTCAAGCGCATGGACGCCAACAACGACGGGATCCTGACGATGGAGGAGTTGCAGGCCAAGTCCGGCAAGGCCAAGGTCGGGGTCTGATGGCGGCGTGCGCGGCGGGTTGAAGCTTGGCGTCCGACGGGAACGATCCCGACGAGGTCCTGCTGGCGGGGGTGAGCCGAGGCGAACCCGCCGCGGTGCGACAGCTGCTGGACCGACGCCTGCCGCGCGTCCTCGCCCTGGCTCGGCGGATGCTGAACGATCCCGGCGAGGCCGAGGACGTGGCGCAGGAGACGTTTCTGCGCGCCTGGAAACAGGCCAGGGCCTGGAAGCCGGGCGGCGCGCGGTTCGACACCTGGCTGCACCGGGTGGCGCTGAACCTATGCTACGATCGCCTGCGGCGTCGGCGCGAGATCGCGACGGACGCGCCGCCGGAGCAGGTCGACACCGGACCCGCGCCGGACGCGGGCTTGATGGGGGCGGAGGTCTCGCGACGGGTCGAGGCGGCGCTGGCGGCGCTGGCCCCGCGCCAGCGCGAGGCGATCGTGCTTTGCCACCACCAAGGGCTCGGCAATATCGAGGCCGCGGCGCTGATGGAGATCAGCGTCGAGGCCCTGGAAAGCCTGCTCTCGCGGGGGCGTCGGGCGTTGAAGGCGTCGCTGGCGGATCTGCGGGGGACGGGCGGATGAAGGAGGCGTGGTCATGATGTCTCTCGAAAGGTTCGAGGACCTGGCCGAGATCTATGGCGGCGACATCGCCCGCTGGCCGGAAGGCGAGCGCGAGGCCGCGCGCGCCTTGCTGGCCTCGGAGGCCGGGCGTCTGACGCCCGTGCTGGCCGCCGCCGCGCAACTGGATCGCCTGCTCGACCTGGCCCCCGCCCAAAGTCCTGACGCCGCCTTGATGGGCCGTCTGATCTCGGCCGCGCCGCAACCGGCTGGGGGCGGTCGACGCTGGATCGCGGGTCTCAGCGCCGCGCTCGGCCTGTCGGCGGCGGCCTTCGCGGGCGTGCTTGTCGGCGTGACGGCCGGGCGTCCGGCCCCGATGGCCGCGCCAGTGGCCGTCACGACAGCCGCCGAGCCCGTGGTGACGGCGGTCGACACCTCGGCCGCTCTGCAAGACGCCATCGCCGAGCCGGCCGCCCTATGAACGGATCGCGCGCCTGGATGATCGCCCTGGCCGCCTCGGCCGCCGTCAACGTTTTCCTGATCGGCGGCCTGGCCGGGATGGCCTTCGTCCGCCTGACCGCTCCGCCGCCCGTCGCGTCCCCCACGGCGGCGCTCGCCGTAGCGCCGCGTCCGGCGGCTGACGACGTCCGGCCCGCGCCGTCGGCTGCGCCTTCGCCGGTCGTCGAGACGCCGAAGCCGCCCCCTCACGCCGCGCGACCGCCGGCCGCGCCCGTCGCGAGGGGCGAGCCAGCGCCGCCCGCTGAAGCCGCGCCCAGCGCCGGCGGCCTGCGTCCGCCACTGATCTCCGCCGGCGAAGCCTTGTCGCCCGAGAGCCGGCAGGCGTTCCGCAGAGCGCTCAACGAGGCCAACCGCCGCAACCGCCCCATCACCCAGCAGGCCCGCGCCGAGCGTCAGGCGGCTCTGAACGCCCTGAGCGCGCCGGGCTATGATCCGGCCGAAGTCAGCCGCCGGCTGGCGACGGCCCGTGATCTCGACCAGCAGGCCCGGGCCAATGTCGAGGCCGCCCTGACCGCCTTCACCGCCACCCTGTCGCCGCAGGAGCGCGCGGCCTTGGCCGACGGTCTGACGAAGGTCTACACGCCCTTGGTGGCGCGCCGGGCGATGCGGGACGCCAACTGAATTTCACGCGGCGGGTAACCAAAGGGCGGCCTGGCTCGTATCTGTAGGGACAGCCGCTTACGGAGCGTTTCCATGCTGATCCGCCACGCCCCCGACCTGACCGACAACGACGTCACCGACCACGGCCTCTACCTGAGACGCCGGACACTGATGGCGGGGCTCGCCGGGGTGGGCCTCGCGGGCGCGGCGGCGGGCGAGGCGCGGGCTGATCTGGCCTTCACGCGCGGCTTCTCGACCACCGAGAAGCCGACCTCGAAAGAGGACATCACCACCTACAACAACTTCTATGAGTTCGGCGTCGACAAGAGCGATCCGGCCGAGAACTCGAGCAAGTTCAAGCCGCGTCCCTGGACGGTGCGCATCGACGGCGCCTGCGAGGCGCCGCGCACGGTCGGCATCGAGGACCTGATCGGCAAGAACAAGCTGGAGGAGCGCATCTACCGCATGCGCTGCGTCGAGGGCTGGTCGATGGTGATCCCTTGGGTCGGCTTCCCGCTGAAGGACCTGCTGGCCTCGGTGAGGCCGACCTCCAAGGCTAAGTTCGTGGCGTTCGAGACCGTGATGCGGCCCTCCGAAATGCCGGGCCAGGCCTGGAACACGCTGGACTGGCCCTATCGCGAAGGACTTCGAATTGACGAGGCCATGCACCCGCTGACCCTGATGGCGGTCGGCCTCTACGGCGACGTCCTGCCCAACCAGAACGGCGCGCCGCTACGGCTGGTCGTGCCGTGGAAGTACGGTTTCAAAGGCATCAAGTCGATCGTGCGCATCAGCCTGGTCGAGAACCAACCGACGACGGCCTGGAACAAGCTGGCCCCGCGCGAGTACGGCTTCTATTCCAACGTCAATCCGGCCGTGGACCACCCCCGCTGGTCGCAAGCCACCGAGCGACGCATCGGCGAGTTCCGCCGCCGCGAGACCCTGCCGTTCAACGGCTACGGCGAGTGGGTGGCGGATATGTACCGGGGCATGGACCTGAAGCGGTTCTACTGATGGCGCCGGCGAAGAAGCGCCCCTCCAAGCTTCAGGACAACCTCGTCTACGGCCTCGTCTGGCTGGCGTGCTTCGCGCCGCTGGTCTGGCTGGCCTGGCGCGGCGTCATGGGCGAGCTCGGGGCCAATCCAATCGAGAAGCTGATCCGCGAGCTGGGGGTCTGGGGGCTGCGTCTTCTGCTGGTCGGCCTGGCGGTCACGCCGGCCGCGCGGATCCTGAAAAAGCCCCGCCTGGTGCGCTTCCGGCGGACCATCGGCCTGTTCGCCTTCAGCTACATCGTGCTGCACCTGTTCAGCTACATCGGCGTCGACCTATTCTTCGACTGGAACCAGCTGTGGAAGGACATCCTCAAGCGGCCCTTCATCACCCTGGGCATGCTGGGTTTCATGTTGCTGATCCCGCTGGCCGTGACCTCGACCAACGGCTGGGTGATCCGGATGGGCCGCGCGGCCTGGAGCCGCCTGCATAGGCTGATCTACGTGATCGTCCCGCTGGGGGTCGTTCACTACTATCTATTGGTCAAGGCCGACCACCGGCCGCCGATCGCCTACGGCCTTGTGTTCGTGGCGTTTATGGCTTGGCGGGTGTGGGAGGGGTGGCGAACGCAGCGAGCCCTTAAATCCTCCCCCTAGCGGGGGGAGGTGGCGCGAAGCGCCGGAGGGGGAAGTCCGACTGACTTTGCCTCTTCCCCCTCCGTCGTCTCTTCGAGCCGACACCTCCCCGCTAGGGGGAGGATTGGAGCGAGCCTACTTCGCCACCGTCTTCGCATAGGCCTGCGCCGCGTCGACGATGCGCAGGACGTTGCCGCTCCAGATGGCTTCGATGTCGGCGTCGGAATAGCCCTCGGCCTTCAGGCGGGCGGTGATCTTGGGCAGGTCGGTGATGTCCTCGAAACCGTCCATGCCGCCGCCGCCGTCCCAGTCGGCGCCGACGCAGACGCCCTTGGGCCCGGCCACCTTCAGCACATGCAGCATGCTCTTCATGTAGAGGTCGAAGTCGCCGCGCGGGGCCGGATAGGCCTTGTCGATAGCCGCGCGCTTGTCGCCATAGGCCTTCACCATCTCGGGCGTGGCGGTCTTCATGTCCGGCGCGCGGCCCAGGGCGTCGAGCGCGGCCTTGCGCTCTGGGCTGGGCGTGGTGTCGGTCAGGTAGATCGAGTTGATGCAGACCGCGCCGCCGGCGTCGGCGATCTTCTTGATGCGGGCGTCGTCGAGGTTGCGCGGGTGGTTGTAGATCGCCTTCGGGCCCGAGTGCGAGGCGATGATCGGAACCTTGGACAGCGCCACCGACTGGTCGACGACGTCGTCGCTGGCGTGGCTGACGTCGATCACGACGCCCAAGCGGTTGGCCTCGGCCAGCCAGCGCAGGCCCAGCGGCGAATAGCCGTTCCAGATCTTGCCCTTGGGATCGGTCGAGCTGTCGGCCAGCTGGTTGTTGCGGAAGTGGACCGGACCGGCCATCCGCAGGCCTTCCTTGTGGAAGGTGGTCAAGAGGGTCAGGTCCTCGCCCAGCGGCCAGCTGTTCTCCATGCTGACAAAGGCGAACTTCTTGCCGGCCTTGTTGATCCGGCGGGCGTCGTCCGAGGTGAGGGCCAGCTCGAAGCCGGTCTTGTTGCCGGCCAGCATTTCGCGGATCTCGATCGCGCGGTGCAGGGCGTAGTTGCGGGCGTACTCGTAGGCTTCGGCGGTCAGGTCGCCCTGGCCGGTGTAGATCACGAAGAACCCGCCATCCAGGCCGCCTTCGTTCATGCGCGGCAGGTCGACCTGGCTGAAGTCGTGCTCGACCTCGTGGCGGTCGGTGATGTTCCAGCCGGGACGGCCGAAGTGGGTCGGGGTGTCGAGGTGGGTGTCCAGCGTCAGGAACTTGTCGTGCAGCGCCTTGTCGGCCTTGGACACCGCCGGCGGGGCCGCTGGGGCCTTGGCCTTAGCCGTTGTCTGGGCTTGGGCGTCGGCGACACCCCCCAGCAGGGCGGCCGAGCCGAGGAGGACGGTGAGCAGGCGACGCATAGGCGGACTCCGGAGCAAGTGTGCGTCCGGAGGCTCACGGCTCGGCTTGCGGCCGTCAACCCATCTTAAGCCCTCACATCAAGCCCAGCGCCTTGAAACTCGCCACGCCCTCGCGGCCGACCACCAAGTGATCATGGACGGCGATCTTCAGGGCTTTTCCGGCCTCGACGATCTGTTTGGTCATGTCGATGTCAGGCCGTGACGGCGTCGGGTCGCCCGAGGGATGGTTGTGGACGATGATGATGTTGCTGGACGACAGTTCCAAAGCCCGGCGCATCACTTCGCGCGGATAGACCGGCGCGTGATCGACCGTGCCGCGGTTCATCACCTCGTCGGCGATGAGCTGGTTCTTCTTGTCCAGGAAAAGAACCCGAAATTGCTCGCGCGACTCGTTGGCCAGGGCCACCCGGACATAGCCGAGCAGGGCGCTCCAGGACGAGATGACCGGCCGCTTGACGATCTTGTCGCGGCCGGCGCGCAAGGTCGCTTCGTGCAGGAGCTTGAGATCCATCGCTGCCGTCTCGCCGACGCCGGGCACGGTGGCCAGCTCCTCGATCGTCGCGCCCAGAACGCCGCCGAACGAGCCGAACCGGTTCAGCAGCGCCTTGGCCAGCGGTTTGACGTCGCCGCGCGGATAGGTGCGGAAGAGGTAGAGCTCCAGCAGCTCGTAGTCGGGCAGGGCGACGAAGCCGCCCGTCTTGGCCCGCTGGCGCAGCCGGTCGCGGTGGCCGGCGTGGTGGGCGTGAGCGGACTTACGGGCGGGCTTGGCGGGAGCGGCCTCGACCGGCGGCGGCGTTTCGTCCGCCGCGGCGTCGGAGATCGTCAGGGATGAAACGCTGACCATGCCGCCCTCGACTCTGGAGGGCGTCAGTAGGTCAAATCAATCCAGAATTGTCGAGTGGCAACCCACGCGCCTGGCGCGATCAGCCCAGGATCGGCGGCTGGAACAGCCCCGCGGGCGAGGCGGTGAAGATCTCGTAGCCGTCCTCGGTCACGCCGATCGAGTGCTCACACTGCGCCGACAGCGACTTGTCGCGGGTCACGGCCGTCCAGCCGTCCTGCAGCACCTTCACGGCGGGCTTGCCCAGGTTCACCATCGGCTCGACGGTGAAGAACATGCCGGGCTTCAGCACCGCGCCCTGACCGGGGCGGCCGAAGTGCAGGATGTTCGGAGCGTCGTGGAACACTTTGCCCAGGCCGTGGCCGCAGAAGTCGCGGACGACGCTGCAGCGCTGGGCCTCGACGTAGGACTGGATGGCGTAGCCGATGTCGCCCAGCGTGGCGCCCGGCTTCACGGCCTCAAGGCCGCGCTTCATGCCTTCGTAGGTGATCTCGACCAGGCGACGGGCGCGCGGACCGACCTCGCCGACGCCGTACATGCGCGAGGTGTCGCCGTGCCAGCCGTCGACGATCACGGTCACGTCGATGTTGACGATGTCGCCTTCCTTCAGGCTCCACTCGCCCGGGATGCCGTGGCAGACGACGTGGTTGCGCGAGATGCACACCGTCTTGGGATAGCCGCGATAGTAGAGGCAGGCGGGCAGGGCCTTGTGGTCCAGGATGAACTCGCGGGCCAGGCGGTCCAGTTCGTCGGACGAGACGCCCGGCTGGACGTGCGGGATCAGCATGTCCAGGCACTCGGCCGCCAGCTTGCCGGCGCGGCGCATGCCCTCGAAGTCTTCCGGCTTGTGGATCTTGATCTGGCCGGTGCGGGTTTCGGCTTCGATCTCGAGGGTGTTGTCCAACGTCATGCTCTACTCGGCGTCACCGCCGCTCGGAGGCGGCGATCTTGTCTGGGAAAGGCGTATCTCGCCATCCTAGCACGGATTTCAAGACTTTGGCGGACAAGAGTGTCACGGGGTGAGGCGCCGCACGACGCCGTCGCCCGCGTGGACCTCCTTGACGAAGGCCGCGTCCAGCGTCGTGGGTTTGTCGCGGCGCACGTGGCAGACTCCCTTGTAGCGCGTGACCCGGCCCGAGCCCTTCTCGGTGACGTCGGCGGTGAACCTGACGTCCCACTCGCCCGGGCGGCCGGTGGGCTGGGGATCCATGTCATCCGAATTGACGCCTTCGATCTCCTTGAGCCCGAAGCGCCGCTCCAGTTCGGAGGTGCAGGCCTTGAACGCGAAGATCGCGCGCAGGCCCGTCATCATGCCGTTCTCGGGCTTGTTCGGGTCGGCGCGGCCGCACCCTGCCAAGGCCACGGCCAGGACGGTCAGAGCCAGGACGGTCCTCTTCATACGCTCCCCCACATCCGCGCCCCTCGCGCGCGGGTGTGTGAAGAGGTAACCGAAGCCGTGGCGATTGCAGCTTAAATCGCCGTTAGGTGAGCGTTGGTCCACAAGATGCGGCGCGCGATTCGCACCGCATCGGTGTTCATCGCGCACGCATAGACCAGCACCTCCACGCCCGCCGCCGCCGCCGCGTCGAGCCCGCGCGCGAAGGCCGGGTCCAGGTCGGCGCAGGCCTGGAACGCCTCGCAATCCTCGCGCTGAACGACGAACAGCGCCACGGCCCGTTCGCCCAGCGCCACGCGGGCGGCGAGTTCCAAGAGGTGCCGCGTCGAGCGCTCGGCCTTGCAGTCGGGGAATTCGGCCAGGCCTGGGACGCGCGAGAAGTGGCAGTTCTTGACCTCCAGCCAGCAGGGCGGGCGGCCTTCGCCGGTCAGCAGGAAGTCGACCCGGCTGGCCTCGCCATACTTCACCTCCGGACGGATGGTCTCATAGCCGGAGAGTTCCGGGATCGCGCCGGCCGCCAGGGCCTCGGCGACCAGCTTGTTGGGCAGCAGAGTGTTGACGCCGACCAATACGCTTTCTTGGGGAGCGTTTCCCTGCTCGACCATCTGCAGAGTGTAGGCGAGCTTGCGCTTGGGGTCGGGCGACCATGAGGCCCAGGCGACCTGGCCCGGGTCCTTCACGCCCAGCATGGCGCCGGGGTTGGGGCAGTGGGCCGTGACTTCCTGGCCGTCGTCGAGGACGAGGTCGGCGAAGAAGCGCTTGTAGCGCGACACCAGTCGGCCGCGAACGAGCGGTTGCGGGAGCAGCATGCGAAGCCTAAGTCGATCCTCGAAGACCAGACGGCGATGTAGGGGATCCAGACGATGACGGCCACCCAATCCGAGCGCGTGACGGCGGCGGTGATGATCATCGGCGACGAGATCCTCTCGGGCCGCACTCAGGACACCAACCTTTCAGCCATCGCCAAGTACCTGGCGACCTACGGCGTCGATCTCTGCGAAGCCCGCGTGGTGCCCGACGTCGAGCAGGAGATCATCGACGCGGTCAACGCGCTGCGGACCAAGTACGACTACGTCATCACCACCGGCGGCATCGGTCCGACCCACGACGACATCACCGCCGACTCGATCGCCAAGGCGTTTGGCGTCACCGCGCCCGAGCATCCCGAGATCATGGCCATGCTGCGCGAACGTTGGGGCGAGCCGAACGCCGCCCGCCGCCGCATGGCGCACGTGCCCGAGGGCGGCAGCCTGGTGAAGAACCCCGTGCAGGGGCCGCCCGGCTTCCAGAAGGAGAACGTCTTCGTCCTGGCCGGCGTGCCGGCGATCATGCGCGGCATGCTGGAGGACGTCGGCCCGCGCCTGCGGACCGGGGCGGTGGTGCTGTCCAAGACCGTGCGCGTCACCGGTACGGGCGAGGGCGTCATCGCCGCGCCGCTGGAAGCGGTGGCCAAGGCCCATCCAGACATGTCGCTGGGCAGCTATCCGTTCTTCAGCCCGCCGGATGTCTATGGCGCCAACCTGGTGCTTCGCGGTCGCGACGCGGCCGAGCTGGAGGTGGCGGTGAATGAGCTGATGGCGGCGCTGGAAGAGGCCGAGGCCAACAATATCGAGCTGGTGGCGAGCCCGGCTTAAGCAGGCCTATTCGTCGTCGGCGATCGCCTTGGCCAGGTCCGCCAGGTGGCGACGCATGCCGGTCGACTCGATCGCCACATAGGCGCGCGCCAGTTCTGGGCCGCCGGGCGTGGACCAGAACTCGGCCATCTCGTTGGCGAGGTCGGCGGCGGTGGTGTCGGCGCCTTCCGGATCGTCCAGCCCCTCGAAGAAGAAGCCGATCGGCGTCTTGAGGAACATGGCCGTCGCGTGCAGCTTGCTGGCGCTGATGCGGTTCGCGCCGCCCTCGTACTTCTGCACCTGCTGGAACGTCAGTCCCAGGGCGTCGGCCAGCGCTTGCTGGGAATAACCCAGATCCTTGCGCCTCATACGCAGCCGGCGCCCGACGTGGACGTCGACGGGATCGGGGGTCTTGTCTTCAGCCATGGGTCAAGCACTCGAACGCAACAGAGGACGGACGATAGTCTTGCCCGGCGATTGGGCAAGCCGCTCGCCGCGCCAGGAGCGCCAAAAGACACACCGCCCGATCGGCTCGCCGATCAACGAGTATGTCTCAGCCTCTCCCAGAAACCGTCGCAATTCTGGCGAGAGTCGAGCCGTTGAGAAATGACTATTGCAGCGCTGAGTGTCGATTCAGCTGACGCGAGAAGTGCCTCGGTCAGCTCGGCCGTGGGTAGCGGCCGTGTGGGCTGGAAACCGGTTTCTCGCGCGCGCCGAGGCTGAGGTTGTTGGTAGGGACGGTGGGACTCGAACCCACACGGATTGCTCCAACGGATTTTAAGTCCGGCGCGTCTACCGATTCCGCCACGTCCCCATCTTCTCGACCCCTTAAGCCATCGCGGCGTCGGGGTCGAGAAGGGGGAGGTCCGTCGCGTTAGCGGACGACGGCGCGGGCCTGGCGATCCAGGGCGCGCGCCTGGTCGTCGGTCACCTCATACTCGCCCGGGCCGCCGACGGTGGCCGAGACGTTCGTGGCGGCCTGGGTGGCGTCCACGGCGCCGCCGCTGCGCGTCGCGCCGTTCTGGAGCCAGTCGATGTAGAGAAGGCGGTCCGCGGCTTCGAGACCGGCGTCGAAGCTGTCGGCGCGCCAGCCCCGCGTGATCGTCACGCCTTGGCCGTCACGCGCGACGCTCTGGTAGTAGGTCTTGGCGCTGTTCAGCCGACCGGTCAGTTGGTAGCCGGTCGCGAGGTTGAAGCGGTTCTCGACCGTGGGCTCGGCCGCGGTGGCGCGCTTCTGCAAGTTGGTCGCCAGCCAATTATTGCCGCGCGCGATCTCAAAGAGGGCCTTGTCCGCGTCTTCGCGAGCGTCCGAAGCGGCGAAGGCTGCGCCCGCCGCTCCAAGAGTCAGGGCGCCAGCAATGGCCGAAATGAGAAAAGCTTTGCCATTCCGCATGATGAATTCTCCGAATGGTGTCGCTAGGGGGAAGTGGATGTGGTGAAGTTGCTTGGCCAAGCTGGAGAATTAGCGATACTGGATTTGATTTGTTCCACATCATTTGAAAATTGTTTACGCAAAGCTTTACCTTGGCGTGGCGATATTGTGGCGTGTCTGCAAAACTGGCGGGCGTGCGCCCGATTTTGACAAGGCGCTCGTGCGGAAGACCATCGGCGAAGCTGGTCTCGACGTCCCTGGCGAGCGTGATAGCGTCGCCCCTCGAATTCGACGGGGGGACTGATGCACCAAGGGATCAAGACTGTGGCGGCCGGGTTGCTGGCGGGCCTGTTGAGCGCGGCGTCGGCTCATGCGGCGGAGGTCGCGGCGGTCACCGCCGCGCGGCTGCTGGACGTGGCCTCCGGCAAATATGTCGACAACCCTCTGGTCATCGTCACCGACGGGCGGATCACCGCCGTCGGCAAGAAGGGCGACGCCGTTCCGGCCGGGGCGAAGGTGGTCGACCTGCCGGGCGCGACCCTGCTGCCGGGCCTGATCGACATGCACGTGCACCTCGACAGCCTGGCGGAGATCGGCGGGTACAACAGCTTGCAGTACAGCGACCGCTTCTGGAGCGTGGTGCAGACCGCCAACGCGCGGAAGACGCTCGAGGCGGGCTTCACGACGGTCCGCAACGTCGGCGCGGCCGACTATGACGACGTGGGCCTGCGCGAGGCGATCGACGCCGGCTACGTGCTCGGGCCGCGCGTGGTCACCGCCGCCATCTCGTTCGGCGCCACCGGCGGCCATTGCGACTCGACCTTCTTCCCGCCGTCGATGGACGAGAAGAGCCCGTTCAACAGCGACAGCCCCGACGAGGCGCGCAAGGTCGTCCGGACGCTCAAGAAGTACGGCGCCCAGGTGATCAAGATCTGCGCCACGGGCGGGGTCTTCTCGCGCGGCAACGAGCCCGGCCAGCAGCAACTGACCTATGAAGAGATGAGGGCGGTTGTCGACGAGGCCCACATGGCCGGGCTCAAGGTCGCCGCCCACGCCCACGGCGCCTCGGGCATCCGCGAGGCGGTCCGGGCCGGGGTGGACACCATCGAGCACGCCAGCCTGGTCGACGACGAGGGGATCAAGCTGGCGGTCCAGAAGGGCGCCTACTTCTCGATGGACATCTACAACACCGACTACACTCAGGCCGAGGGCAAGAAGAACGGGGTCCTCGAGGACAACCTGCGCAAGGATCGCGACATCGGCGAGATCCAACGGCAGAACTTCAAGAAGGCGCTGAAGGCCGGGGTGAAGATGGTCTACGGCACGGACGCCGGGATCTATCCGCATGGCGACAACGCCAAGCAGTTCGCGGTGATGGTGCGCTATGGCGCTACGCCCCTGCAGGCCATCCAGGCCGCGACAATCACCGCCGCCGAGGCCCTCGGCCAGAGCAAGGATGTGGGACAGGTCTCGGCCGGCCACTACGGCGACATGATCGCCGTGGCGGGGGACCCTTTGACGGACGTCACCGTGCTGGAAAAGCCGGTCTTCGTGATGAAGGGCGGCGCGGTGATCCAGCGGCCCTGAGAAAGGTTTCTTGCGAGAAATGAAGTTTCGTCGCCGACATCAAATCTCGCGAGTTCTTCGAAGATAAGTGCGCCATCGGCCCCCATCGCGGGGCGATGGCGGTGAAAATGGGTTCTTATGGCCGTGCTTTGTGCATAATCGTGCCTTTCTGAAAGCGCGTCTGCTGGGGCGGCGCGCGAAGGTGAGGGGCTCTTGATGATGCACGCTTCGTTCCCGCGACGGGCCATGGCCCTGGTCGCGTCGGCGGCCTTCATGGCGCTGTCGGCGGGTGCGGTCCTGGCGGCCGACGGTTACCAGACCCCGCCGGCGCCGATCGCCCAGATCCTCGACTCGCCGCAGACGCCCGGCGTCGCCGTCAGCCCCGACCGCAAGGTGCTGGCCCAGTTGGGCCGCGAGAACCTGCCGTCGATCGCGGCGGTCTCCGAGCCGATCCTGCGGCTGGGCGGCTATCGGATCAATCCGCGCACCAACGGTCCGATCGAGGCGCGGGCCAACTGGCTGAACAGCCTGGCGTTCGAGGACGTCGCGACCGGCAAGGTCCGCCCCGTCAGCCTGCCCGCCGGAGCGCGCTTCATCGCGCCCAGCTGGTCGCCGGACGGCTCCAAGCTAGCTTTCGTGCTGGACGCCAAGTCGGGCCTGGAGCTGTGGGTGGCCGACGTCAAGGCCGCCACCGCCCGCAAGGTGACCGAGGCGCGGGTCAACGCCGCCCTGGCCGTCGCGACGCCTGGCGGCGTGACCGGCGTCTATGACTGGCTGCCCGACGGCTCGGGACTGCTGGCGCCGATGACCGTCGCCGATCGCGGCGCTCCGCCCGCCGCGGATGTCACGCCTAACGGCCCGACGATCCAGGAATCCAAGGGGCGCACCGCCGCGATCCGCACCTATCAGGATCTGCTGTCCAACGCCCATGACGAGGCGCTGTTCGACTACTACTTCACCTCGCAGCTGACCCGCGTCAGCTTGGCGGACGGCGGGACCGCGCCGGTTGGGCGGCCGGGGATCTTCTCCGGCGTCGCGATCTCGCCCGACGGCCAGTACCTGCTGACCACGCGGCTGAAGCGCCCCTACAGCTATCTCGTGCCAGCGAGCCTTTTCGCGACCGAGATCGCCGTCTCGACGATCGACGGGCGACCCGTGAAGACCCTGGCCGATCGGCCCCTGGCCGACACCCTGCCGCCGGCCTTCGATGCGACGTCCCCGGGGCCGCGCGCGGTCGAGTGGCGCGCCGACGCCCCGGCGACCCTGGTCTGGGCCGAGGCCCAGGACGGCGGCGATCCGCGCAAGAAGGTGGCCGTGCACGACAGCGTCTTCATGCTGGCCGCGCCCTTCTCGGCCGCGCCGACCAAGCTGATCGACCTCGACCAGCGTTATCGAGGGATCACGTGGGGCAGGAGCGACTTCGCCCTGCTGGCCAGCCGCTGGTGGCAGACCCGCAACGAGAAGCGCATCGCCATCGATCCCAGCAAGCCGGGCGCCGGGCGTGTGCTGATCCAGCGCAACTACCAGGACCGCTATAACGACCCGGGCCGCCCCGTGACCCGTCGTGACGCGCGCGGCGAGGACCTCCTGCACTTCACGCCGGATGGCAAGGCGGTGTTCGTGTTCGGCGACGGCGCCTCGGCCAAGGGCGAATTCCCGTTCGTGGGCCGCCTCTCGCTGGCCGACGGCAAGACGACCAAGCTCTGGCAGGCCGAAGCGCCATACTACGAAGCGCCGGTCGGCTTGGCGGACGAGGCGGGCAAGACGGTGATCACCCGCCGCGAAAGCGCCAAGGACGCGCCGAACTACTTTGTCCACGCCGTCGCCAAGGGCGCGAAGGCCAAGCCCCTGACCAGCTTCCCCGACCGCGCCCCGCAGTTCGCGGGGGTCTCCAAGCAGACCATCACCTACCAGCGCGCCGACGGCGTGACCCTGTCGGGCGTGCTCTATCTGCCGGCCGGCTATGACAAGGCCAAGGACGGCCCGCTGCCTCTGCTGATGTGGGCGTATCCGGCCGAGTTCACCGACGCGGCCATCGCCGGCCAGACGGTGGACGAGGGCAACCGCTTCACCCGTCCGGGCGGCGCCAGCCACCTGTTCCTGCTGACCCAGGGCTACGCCATCCTCGACAACCCGGCCTTCCCCATCATCGGCCGCAACGGCGCCGAGCCGAACGACACCTATGTCGAGCAACTGGTCGCCGACGCCCAGGCCGCCGTGGACGCGGTGGTGGCCATGGGGGTGGCCGATCGTGATCGGATCGCGGTGGGCGGCCACAGCTACGGCGCGTTCATGACCGCCAATCTGCTGGCCCATACGCGCCTGTTCCGCGCCGGCATCGCCCGCTCGGGCGCCTACAACCGCACCCTGACGCCTTTCGGTTTCCAGGCCGAGCAGCGCACCTACTGGGAGGCGACCGACACCTACACGAAGATGAGCCCGTTCACCTATGCGCCGAACGTCAAGGATCCGATCCTGCTGATCCACGGCGAGGCGGACGACAACTCCGGCACCTTCCCGGTCCAGAGCGAGCGCTTCTACGCCGCGCTGAAAGGCGCGGGCGCGACCGTGCGCTACGTGACCCTGCCCAACGAGGCGCACGGCTATCGCGCGCTGGAGTCGACCAAGCACACGCTCTGGGAAATGGTCGAGTGGATGAACCGGTACGTGAAGAACGCTCCTAAGCGCGACGGCCAGTAGAGCGCTCGATCGTCACGATCGGGTGGCCGGCCCGTTGAAGGCCCCCCCTGGGCGCCGGTCCCCCGGGGGGTGGCTCCGCGCCAATATGCCGCGCCGTTTCAGGGGCTTAACGTTGTGTGAGCCGATCGCACCGTTTCATCGCTGATGGCAAGGTTGTGGATCGGGAGACACCACCATGAGCCGAACGACCGCGCATCGCGCTTTCCGGCGGACGATGAACCTGATCGCCGGCGGCAAGCCCTTGGCGCTGGCGTTGAAGGCGATCGTCCAGGCCGTGGAGGCGGAGGATCCGGAGATCCTCTGCAGCATCCTGCTGCTCGACTCCGAGCGCCGTCGTCTGGTTCTGGGCGCCGCGCCCAGCCTGCCGGACTTCTACAACGAAGCCGTCGAGGGGGTGGAGATCGGTCCCTCCGTCGGTTCGTGCGGCACCGCGGCCTATCTGGGACGCCGGGTGACCGTCGACGACATTCAGTCCAGTCCGCTTTGGACCGATTTCCGGGAGCTGGCGGCGGAGGCGGGTCTGGCTTCGTGCTGGTCCGAACCGATCCGGGCGCTGGACGGCGCGGTGGTGGGCACCTTCGCGATCTATCATCGCCAGGTCAGCACGCCGAACAAGGAGGACATCGCCTTCATCGAGGCGGCCGCGCAACTGGCCGCGATCGCCATCGACCGGCGGCGCGCCGAGGAGGAGCTGGCGGCCAGCGAGTTGCGCGCCCGGCTCTCGGCCGAGCAGGCGATGGAGACAGCGCGCAACCTGTCGAGTTTTTTCGACGTGTCGGCGGACCTGCTGTGCATCCGCGACATGGAGGGACGGTTCGTGAAGGTGAACCAGGCCTGGGAGACGGTCCTGGGTCACCCCGTCGAGGTGCTGGAGGGCTCTGGTCTTCTGCCGCTCCTGCATGCGGACGACCTGGAGAGCACCCGCGCGAATATGCAGCGCGCCGAGGCGGATGGCGAGGTCAACGGCTTCGTGAACCGTTATCGCCGCGCCGACGGGACCTACTGCCAGTTGGAGTGGCGGGCGCGCCGATGCGGCGATCTGGTGTTTGGCGTGGCGCGCGACGTCACCGAGCGCTTGCGGATCGAGGCCGAGATGGCCGAGGCTCGGCGCGCGGCCGAGACGGCCAACAAGGCCAAGAACGACTTTCTGGCCAATATGAGCCATGAGATTCGCACCCCGCTCAACGGCGTCATCGGCATCGCCGCGGCGCTCGGCGAGACGGCGCTGACACCCCGTCAGGCCGAGATGGTCGACCTGATCCGGCGCTCCGGCGAGACGCTGGAGCGACTGGTCTCCGACATCCTGGACGTCTCGAAGATCGAGGCCGGACAGATGACCATCCAGACTCAGGCCTTCGACCTGGACGGGGTGCTCGACGGCCTGCTGGACGTCACGCGGCTGCGGGCCAAGGAGAAGGGCGTGGGCGTCCGTGTCGAGCGCGGCCCGTCCGTCAGCGGCGGCTTCCTGGGCGACAGCGTGCGGATCGGCCAGGTGCTGAGCAACCTGATGTCCAACGCCGTGAAGTTCACCGATCGGGGGGAGGTCACCGTCCGCATCGATGTCGAGGACCGCGACGACGGCCAAGCCTCTCTCCTGTGTGTCGAGGTCGAGGACACGGGCGTCGGGTTCGACGCGGCGAAGGGCGAGATGATCTTCCAGCGTTTCAGCCAGGCCGACAGCACGATCACGCGCCGGTTCGGCGGGTCGGGCCTGGGTCTGTCGATCAGCCGGACCCTGGTGGAGATGATGGGCGGCGCGATCACGGCGCGGTCAAAGCCGGGCTCCGGCAGCCTGTTCCGGGTCGTCCTGCCGCTGCATCGCACGGAAGCGGAGGCCGCCGTCGACGCCGATCCGATCGCGCCGGGCGTTCAGGCCGAGGGGCTGAGGGTGCTGCTGGCCGAGGACCATCCGATCAACCAGCGCGTGGTGCAGCTGATCCTCGAGCCCTGCGGGGCCGCCGTGACGGTGGTGGAGAACGGGGCCCAGGCCGTCGAGGCGATGGCGGCGAGCCCCTACGACGTGGTCCTGATGGACATGCAGATGCCGATCATGGACGGCCTGGCGGCCACCCGCGCGATCCGGGCCCACGAGGGCGGCGGGCGGCGCACGCCGATCATCATGCTCAGCGCCAACGCCATGGCCGGCCACCGCCAGGACGCCTTGGCGGCGGGGGCGGACCTGCATGTGGCCAAGCCGATCACGGTCGCGACCCTTTTGGACGGGATCAGCCAGGTCATCACCGTCGACGCGCGCCGCGCCGGCTGATGACGCCGGTTTCCCTTCACCTTTGCCGGCTGAACGCCTAAATCGGGCGGCCGGCGGTCTTGGACCGCCGAAACCCCGTTTGGACTTGGCCGCGTGATCACCTTTCAGGACGTCTCGAAAACCTACGCCCAGGGAGGGCACGCCGCGCTCAGCGCCGTGTCGCTGTCCGTCGCCGCCGGAGAGGTGTTCGGCGTGATCGGGGCCTCGGGCGCGGGCAAATCGACCCTGATCCGGCTGATCAACGGCCTGGAGACCCCGACCGGCGGCCGAGTGATCGTGGACGGCGACGACGTTGATGCGCTGGGCGTCGAGGGCCTACGCGCCCTGCGCCGCCGGGTCGGGATGATCTTCCAGCACTTCAACCTGCTGTCTGGAAAGACGGTCGCCCAGAACGTCGCCTTCCCGCTAAAGCTGGCCGGCCGCCCCGCCGCCGAGGTCAAGGCGCGCACATCCGAGCTCCTGGAACGGGTGGGCCTCACCGCCCACGCCGACAAGTATCCGGCCCAGCTCTCCGGCGGCCAGAAGCAGCGCGTCGGCATCGCCCGCGCCCTGGCCACCGGGCCGAAGGTCCTGCTGTGCGACGAGGCCACCAGCGCCCTCGATCCCGAGACCACCGAGCAGATCCTGGACCTGATCTCGGGCCTGAACCGGGAGCTTGGCCTCACCATTGTGCTGATCACCCACGAGATGGATGTGGTCCGCCGGGTCTGCGACCGCGTCGCCGTGCTGGAGGCCGGCCGCGTTGTGGAGGAGGGCGCGGTCGAGGACGTCTTCCTGCACCCGACCAGCGACACCGCCCGCCGCTTCGTGCGCGAGGCCGATGGCGAGGCTGCGACCGCGCCCGGCGTCGGCGGCCGCCTGGTGCGCCTGACCTTCAAGGGCGAGGCGACCTACAAGCCGGTGCTGGGCGAGGTCGCCCGCGTCACCGGCGTCGACTATTCCATCCTCGGCGGGCGCATCCACCGCCTGCGCGAGACGCCCTACGGCCAGCTGACCCTGGCCCTGACCGGCGGCGACGTCGATGCGGCGATCAAGAGCTTCGAGGCGTCCGGCGTCCGCGTCGACGACCTGACCGGGGAGATCGCCCGATGAGCGCCGGAACCTTCGACTTCTCGAACGTCGACTGGAGCGAGATCGGCCAGGCGACTCTGGACACCCTGGCCATGCTGGGGGGCTCGATGGTGCTGACCATCGTGCTGGGCCTGCCGCTGGGCGTGATCCTGTTCCTGACCGGCAAGGGCCAGATGCTGGAAAACCGGCTGGCCAACAGCGCGCTGTCGCTGCTGGTCAACATCCTGCGCTCGGTGCCGTTCGTGATCCTGCTGATCGTGATGATCCCGATGACGGTGGCGCTGGTCGGCACTTCGCTGGGCGTCGCCGGCGCGATCCCGCCGCTGGTCGCGGGCGCGGCGCCGTTCTTCGCGCGTCTGGTCGAGACCGCCCTGCGCGAGGTCGACAAGGGCGTGGTCGAGGCCAGCTTCGCCATGGGCGCCAAGCGTCGGCAGGTGGTGCTGGGCGCGCTGCTGCCCGAGGCCCTGCCGGGCCTGATCGCCGCCGCGACCGTCACCGCCATCGCGCTGGTGGGCTACACGGCCATGGCCGGCGTCGTCGGCGCGGGCGGCCTGGGGGATCTGGCCGTGCGCTTCGGCTACCAGCGCTTCCAGACCGATGTGATGATCGTGACCGTCGTGCTGATGCTGGTGCTGGTCCAGGCGGTGCAGATGGTCGGCGACACGGTGGTGCGACGCGTGTCGCACCGGTAGGAGCGTGAGATGACCGACGAACACACCGATCTCCATTGGGATCCCGCGCTCGCCGCCAGCCTGATCGGCAAGACCCTGCTGATGAACCTGACCTTCCTCGACGACGACGGTGAGGTCCTAGAGCGCCAGCAGTTCTTCGGCGTGGTCATCGACGCCGACGAAGGCGAGGGGATCACGCTCGACCTGCTGGGCGAGCATGACGGCGACACCTACACGCTGCCGCCCCAGACCTCGGCGATCAAGGCGGCCGAGGCCGGCGTCATCAGCCTGGCCGGCGACAAGCCCGACTTCGTGGCCAGCTGGATCATCCACGGGCCGCCGGACGTCGCCAACGACCTCGATGATGACGAGGATCAGCCCGCCTGATCGAACGGGAACGGCAGCCGGCCGGCCTTGAACAGGATGTCGGGGCTCTCGTCGTAGTCGCCCAGTTCGACGTCGGCGCTGGCCGAGAAGGCGACCACGCCCTCGCGCAGGGGCGCCAATCGTTCGGCCTTGCGCCGCGCCTCTTCCGCCGTCTTGCAGCCGATCTGCTGCTCGGCCTTCAGGCCCTTGCCGCGCCCGGCGACATAGGCTTGCACGATGTGGACGGTTTCCTTGGCCATCCCCATCCAAGCGGCCTGTTCGGAGGCGGCGTCAAGCGATGTTCGCGGGCGGCGCACGGAACTCGACGGAGCTTAAGGAAATCTGATTTCCTCGCCCGGCCGTATCAGGGCAAAAGCCTACCTCTACGATCGCCTTATGGAGCCGTTCATGGTCGCCCGCCGCGCTGTTCTCGTCCTCGGTCTCGCCGCCCTGACGGTCTCCGCCATGACGCTCGTCGCTTGTGGCCAGAAGACTCCCAAGGCCAGCGACGCCAACACCCTGACCATCGCCGCGACCGCCATTCCGCACGCCGAAGTGCTGGAATTCATCAAGCCGAAGCTGGCGGCCGAGGGGCTGAATCTCGAGATCAAGGTCTTCAACGACTACGTCCAGCCCAACGTCCAGGTGGCCGAGAAGCGGATCGACGTCAGCTATTTCGAGACCCTGCCGTACCTGGAGACCTTCAATCGCGACAAGGGAACCAACCTGATCCCGATCCAGGGCGTCCACGTCGAGCCGATCGGGACTTATTCGGCCAAGTGGAAGTCGCTCGCCGAGGTTCCGCAAGGCGCCACGATCGCCATTCCCAATGACGCCAGCACCGAGGGCCGGGCCCTGATCCTGCTGGCCAAGAACGGCGTGATCGGCCTCAAGGACCCGACGAACGCCCTGTCGAACCTGAAGGACATCACCAGCAACCCGAAGGACCTGAAGTTCAAGGAACTGGAGGCGCCGTCCCTGCCGCGCGTGCTGAACCAGGTCGACCTAGCGGTGATCAACACCAACTACGCCCTCGACGCCAAGCTGAACCCCAGCAAGGACGCCCTGATCATCGAGGACAAGACCAGCCCCTACGTGAACTACCTGGTCGGCCGTCCGGACAACAAGGACGACCCCCGCGTGAAGAAGCTGGCGGCGGCCCTGACCTCGCCCGAGGTGAAGGCGTTCATCGAGAAGAAGTACTCGGGCGCGGTGGTGCCGGCGTTCTAGGGGTTTTGGTTAGATGCTCCCCCGCGATGCGGGGGAGCTGTCACGAAGTGACTGAGGGGGCGAGCGCGGTATCCGCCCGGTTGGCCCCCTCCGGCCCTCTGGGCCACCTCCCCCGCATCGCGGGGGAGGAACTAGCGCCTAGCTACTTCTAACATTTCACTTTACCTATCAGCGCTCGCACGCCTCGGAGTCCCCATGGCCTCGCCCTCGCTGAAATCGCCCGCCGGCCCCCGGCTGGTGCTCGATGTAGCCAATTCGTCGGGGCTCGATGACTGGGCGCCCGAGCTGCAGAAGACCAAGGTCTACGAACGCATCCTGCTGGACCTGATCTTGGGCGAGCTGCAGGCCGGGTCGCGGCTGGACGAGCAATTCCTGGCCGCGCGCTACGAGGCCGGCCTGGCGGGCGTTCGCGACGCTCTGGGGCGTCTGGCCTTGGAGGGCCTGGTCATGCGCCGCGCCCGTTCGGGCACCACGGTCGCGCCTTTGGACCTTGTCGAGCTGCGCCAGGGCTACGAGGCTCGGGTGCTGATCGAGCCGCATTGCGCGGCCTTGGCGGCTCGCAACGCCTCGAAGGCCGAGGCCCAGGCGATGTTCGACATCTTCGCCGATGGGGAGGAGGCCGCGAGGATTTGCGACCTGCCGGCGCTGGTGGCCATGGATCTGCGATTCCACGCCGCGGTCGCGCGCGCCTCCGGCAACCTCGCCCTGGCGCGCATCTTGATTCCCCTGCAGCACAAGGCCGCGCGCTTCTGGGTCTTTTCGTTCAACGGCGCCAGTGAACAGGAGCTGATCGAGGAGATCGAGGAGCACCGGGAGGTGGCGCGCGTCATCGGTGGCGGCGATGTCGAGGCCTCCCGTCAGGCGATGCTGCGAATCCTGGATGTCCAGCCAGAGGCTCAGGGCCGCGCCTGAGCGCCGAACCGCGCCGCGAGTTCCCCAGCGTGACCTGAGACTTCGTCGCCACAGTGTCTTCGCAATCTCAACTAAAATGTCAGAAGGCATTTTGACGAAGATCAAGCGATCCCCAGATAACGGGTCGCGACCGCCGAGCTTCCGTCTCGCCGGCGAGGTGAGATTCGATGCCGTCTCGACTGTTGATGCTGTCCGCCAGCCTGCTGGCGCTTTCCGTTTTCGCCCCCGCTGGCGCTCGCGCCGAGACTCAGGTGTCCGATCAGGTCGACGCCGTGGTGATCGTGGCGCGCGACAAGGCGGGGCTGTTGGAGAAAGCGCCCAGTCAGACCGTGTTTGGGATCGACAAGCCCCTGATCGAGACGCCGCGCTCGGCCAGTCTGGTCAGCGACCTGACGCTGGAGCGCTATGGCGTCCAGTCGCTGGACGGGGCGACGAAGGTCGCGCCCGGGACCCACACGGCGAGCTTCTACGGCGTGCCCGGCTCCCTGAACATTCGCGGCGCGCTGGCCGAGAACTACTTCCGCGGCTTCAAGCGCGTGGAGAACCGGGGGACCTATTCCACGCCGATCGGCGGGGCGGCTCGCATCGAAATCCTGCGCGGGCCGCCGACGCCCGTCTATGGCGCGGGCAAGGTCGGCGGTCTGGTCAACTTCATCCCGAAATCGGCCCGCGATGAAGGCCGCTTCCTGGCCGAGCCCGAGGGCGAGGTCACCGCCACCTTCGGCAGCTACAACAAGAAGCTGGTCACGGGGCAGTTCGGTGCGCCAGTCACCCTGGGGGCGGCCGAGGGCGGCGTTTATGTCTACGGCGAGGCCGAGGACAGCCACAGCTACTACAAGGGGATCTATCCGCGTCACCGGACGCTGGAGGCCTCGGCCGACTTCGACCTCGGAAACGGCTGGAGCACGGCGTTCGGCGGGATGGCCTTCCATAGCGAGGGCGATGTCCAGACGCCGGGCTGGAACCGCCTGACCCAGGACCTGATCGACCACCGGACCTATGTCACCGGTCGCGACACGACGCTGCGAGACGCCGACGGCAACGGCAAGATCACGCCCAACGAGATCGGCGCCTACCCCTACGCCAGCGCCCTCTACCTGCCATATTACGGATACCCCACGAGCGACGCCGTCCACACGTTGGATGCTGGAGTCGGCACGACCAAGCTCGATCGGCGGACCGTCTATATCAGCCCGGCGGACTTCTCGAAGACCAACACCCAGACCCTCTATTTCGACCTCGCCAAGGACCTGGGCGGCGACCGGTCGCTGACGCTGCAACTGTTCCACGATCGCCAGGACAACAAGCGCTTCGTCTCCTACGGCTATCCCTCGGCGATCGACGCCAAGGTCAGCGAGGTGCGCCTGACCTACGCCTTCCCGACCGAGCTTGGCCCCGTCCGCGCGCGGACCCTGACGGGCGTCTCGCACCGCTGGTTCGAAGGCCGGCGACGTGAGAGCTACAACAGCGGCCTGATCGCGCTGGACCGGCGCGACATCAGCTTCGGGGTCACGGCGACCGACACCATCGACAGTCCGTTCGATGACGAGCCCGGCGGGATCGGCGTGCGCTGGGAGAACGACAACCGCTCGACCTGGAAAGAGACCGGCGCCTTTTTCACCTCGGACATCGTCGCGGGGCGCTGGAACCTGGTGCTGGGCGGTCGCTGGGACCACTATTCGGTCGAGAGCGAGGACACCGGCTTCCTCAGCTACACGGTCGCGGGCCGTCAGGCGGACGATAGGGACAAGGCGACGTGGAGCGCCAGCCTGACCTACAAGCTGCCCGTGGGGCTGATGCCCTACGCCAGCTACGCCAAGGCGTCGGCCCTGGAAATGAGCCAGGCGGGCGATATCGCGCCGGGCCTGATCGCCGACGGCTCGTGGCTGTCGAGCTCCGACCTCTCCGAGGCCGGGGTGAAGTTCCAGCTGCTGCGGGGGACGCTGATCGGCT
This sequence comes from Caulobacter segnis ATCC 21756, assembly GCF_000092285.1. Lineage (NCBI taxonomy): Bacteria > Pseudomonadati > Pseudomonadota > Alphaproteobacteria > Caulobacterales > Caulobacteraceae > Caulobacter > Caulobacter segnis. Next base: position 1,118,881 of record NC_014100.1, read on the forward strand.
CGCTGGCCGCCTACCGCCAGACCCGCACCCAGATCGCCGGGGCCATCTCGCCGCCGACAGTGCAGGGGCTGCGGTCCAAGGGCGTGGAGCTGGAGCTCCGCTGGCTGGCGTCCGAGCGCCTGTCGTTCACCTTCGCCGGCAACAACCAGCGCACGACGGTGAGGGGACCGGACACCTCGTTCCAGTACATCCCGGCTTACACGGCGGGCGTTCCGGGCGCGCAGGCCTATGGCGGCTCGTACGTCGTCTGGAGTTTCGCCAGCCTGCCAGGGCGCGGCGGCGACTACGCCTACACCCTGACGCCGAAGTCGGTGCTCAGCCTCTACGGGACCTACACCAGCAAGGGCTACGACTGGGGGCAGGCGGGCGCGACCGTCGGCGTCAGCTATGTCGGCCGGACGGCCGGCACGGTCCAGAACGCGGTGCATTATCCGAGCTATGAGCTGGTCAATGCGTCGGCCTTCGTCGCTCGCGGTCCGTACACCCTGTCGATCAATATCGATAACCTGCTCGACACGTTCTATGTCACACCTGACGCCGACACCTACGCCAACCTGGGCGCCTTGCCGGGCAAGGGGCGCGAATGGCGGGCAACCCTGAAGCGGACGTTCTGATCTTGACCCCTTTCGAGACCCGCTTCCGCCCGTGGCTTCTGCTGGCGGCGCTCAGCCTGCTGCTGTTCCTGATCACCGCCTCGACCTACGGCTCGCTGGGGGTCGTGCTGCCGACGATGATCGGCGAGCTGAAGTGGAGCTTCGAGAAGGCGTTCCTGGGCTTCTCGGTGCTCGGGGTCTTCACCGGCGCCTCGTCCTGGCTGCCGGCCATCCTGATCCGGCGGATCGGCGTGCGGGGGACCTTGCTGCTGGGCGCGGTCGTCCTGGCCGGCGGCTTCATCGGCATCGCCAACGCCGAGAGCCTGCTCAGCTACTATGTCGGCGCGGCGGCGTGCGGCGTCGGATTCCAGATGGCGGCGCTGATCCCCGGCACGCACGTGCTGTCGTCGCTGTTCACGAAGCGCGCCCTGCCGTTCGGGGTCTATTTCACCTTCGGGTCGCTGGGCGGCGCGGCCGGGCCCTGGATGGCCTTGACCCTGATGGGCGCCAGCGGCGGCGACTGGCGACTTTACTGGGTGGTTCAGGCCGCGCTCGCCGCCGGTGTGGGCCTGGTCTGCGCCCTCATGGTCGGTGGATCGAAGTGGCTGGCGGTCGCGGCGCATGAGGTCGACCTCGAGGTCGAGCAGGAGGCGCGTGAGGCGCCGGCCACAGCCCGCGTTTATCGCACGCCCTACGAATGGACCGTGCCTCAGGCGCTGCGGACCCCACAGTTCTACATCCTGGTCGCGGCCTATTTCAGCCATCTGCTGGTCGGGGTGACGGTGGCCAGCGTCTCGGTCACCCACCTGACCGAGCTGGGTGTCGCCGCAGGCGTCGGCGCGGTCGCGGCCGGCGCCTTGGCCGCCAAGATGCTGAGCCTGGAGTCGCTGATGCAGACCTTGGCGCGGCTGGGCGGCGGGGCGCTGGGCGACCGGGTCGACCCGCGCTGGCTGCTCGTCCTCGCGCAGGGGATGTTGGTCGTCGGCCTGCTGGCCTTGGCCAAGGCCGCCACGCCGGACCTGATGCTGGTCTATGCGATCGGGACAGGCGTCGGGTTTGGCCTGACCGTGCTGGCCGTCACCGTGCTGCTGCTGAACTACTATGGCCGCCAGAGCAATCTGGAGCTGTTCTCGCTGACCTGCCTGGTCGGCGCGGTCTCGGCCGCGGGTCCCTTTGTCGCCGGCGCCATGCGCGACCGGTTGGGCGGCTTCGCGCCGACCTTCGAGCTGTTCGCGGCCGTGACGGCGGTGGTGTTCGTCGCGGTGCTGTTGATGCGCCCGCCCAAGGCCCCGACCGCCTGAGCGCCAAAAGAAAAGCCGCCCCGGCGGACCGGAGCGGCTTCCCTCGTCTAACTGTGGAAGGCTGGTCTTAGAAGACGGCCTTCAGGCCGACGACGAAGCGGCTGCCGTAGATCTTGCCCAGGCCGTGTTCGTCCGTGTCGTGATAACGGAGGTCCAGGCCGAGCTTGTCGGTCACCGCGTAGGTGGCGCCGATGTTCCAGGTCGCGTAGTCGCCGGCCGACTTGTCATACTCTTGGTGGCCCAGAGCAGCGCTGACGGTCAGCTTTTCCATCACCGGCATCGCGGCGTTGACTTCGTAGTAGAGCGACTTGCCGAGGTCGGTCGAGTATTCCGGCGAGTAGTACGCGGCGAGGCCAACGGTGGCCGGGCCGATCGAGCGCGAGGCGGCCGCCTTCACCTCGAAATAGCTGAACGCGCCGGGCGCGCCCTTGTCCTTGGTGTAGCTGTAGTACAGCACGCCGAGGTCCAGCGAGGTGTCGCCGACCGTCGGGCGAATGCCGGCGTAGAAATCGATTTCAGCGCTAGGGTCGCTGGTGCCAAAGTCGACGTTCGAGGCCCACACGCCCGCGTAGCCAATGCCGTAGGTGGCGTCCACGCCGCCTTGGACCGTAGGATCTTCTTGAGTTTGGCTGACGCCGCGGAAGACGTAGTCGCTCGCCACGCCGATGTTATAGGAAAGCGTCAGGTCTTGAGCCATCGCGGCGCCGGTCAGGGCGACCGTGGCCGCAGCGGCGGCCAGCGCAATCTTCATGACTTTCATTAGTTTTATCCCCTTCTGTGTGTCGTCTCCCGGGTTGGTTCCCGAGCCCCGACGCGCCTGCAAGCGCATTTGCGTCCCCCGCCGATTAGCGGTGCGCATGACCTTAGTTGCAATCCAAGCGCGCGAAGCGCCAGTGAGAAGGGCGCCGCCCGCTCAAAGTTTGGGCGCAGTGTGACGATTTTGCTTCAGAACGTACGCGGATAAGCAACAGGCGACGGAAAAGGCGATCTTGCTTGTCGTGTGGCTCATACGCCCGTTCGGCGAACGTGAGTCGGTCACCGCATCGCCAGGCTGGCGCCGCCCAGGTGCAGGCCCGCATCCACCAACAGGGTCTCGCCCGTGACGTGACGCGAGGCCGGCGAGGCCAGGAAAACGGCCGCTCCGGCGACGTCTTCGGCCGTCGAGGCGACCTTCAGCGGCGTGGCCGCCGCGGCCCCGGCCCGCAGGCGGTCGACGCGCTCGGCGTCCATCGCCTTGCCGAACCAGGGGGTGTCGATGAAGCCGGGGCAGATGGCGTTCACGCGGATCCGTGGGGCCAGGGCCCGGGCGAGCGACAGGGTCATGGTCGTCATGGCGCCCTTGGACGCCGCGTAAGGCACGGATGAGCCATTGCCGACCACGCCCGCGATCGAGGCGGTGTTGACGACGGCGCCCGGCGCGGGCGCGGCCTCCAGCAACGAGCGCGCCGCGCGCACCATCTGAAAGGCCCCGACGACATTGACCGCGTAGAGTCGCAGGAAATCCTCGGCGTTCACCGCGTCGAGATCGGCGTGGTTGGGGGCGAACTTCGTGACGCCGGCGTTGTTGAACAGGGCGTCGATGCGGCCCGTGGACGCCGCGGCCTCGGCGATCTTGCGGCAGTCCTCGTCCTGAGCGACGTCGCCTCGGGCCAGTACGGCCTTGGCGCCTTCGGCCTCGACGAGGCGGGCGGTCTCTTCGGCTTCCTCGGCGCTGCGCGCATAGTTGACGACGACGAGGCCCGCGCCCCGTCGGGCGGTCTCGACCGCGATCGCCCGGCCAAGGCCCGTGGAGGCGCCCGTGATCACCACGGTGAAGCCTTCGAAGTCCCGTCCCGACATCGTTTTCTCCCCAAACGTTTGTTGGAGTTGTTGTAGCGAGGGGCGCGCGGCTTGTCTCGTGGGCCCAGTCTTGTCTTAAGAGGGGGGGAGGCCTAAATCGCGGCGATGACCGATCTGAACGTCACCCAGCTGGGCCGCGTCGTCGACGCGCCCGACAGCCCCGAGGCCGCGGTCCTCGAGCGCGTGCCCAATCCGCAGAGCGACGTGCTCTATCTGGCACGCTTCGTCGCGCCGGAGTTCACCTCGCTGTGCCCCGTCACCGGACAGCCTGACTTCGCGCACCTCGTCATCGACTACGCGCCGGGCGATTGGCTGATCGAGAGCAAGTCGCTGAAGCTCTACCTGACCAGCTTCCGCAACCACGGCTCGTTCCACGAGGACTGCACGGTCAAGGTGGCGCGCAAGATCGTCGAGATCGCCCAGCCGCGCTGGCTGCGCATCGGCGGCTACTGGTACCCGCGCGGTGGCATCCCCATCGACGTGTTCTGGCAGACCGGCTCCGCGCCCGAGGGCCTCTGGGTTCCGGATCAAGGCGTCGCGCCCTACCGCGGTCGCGGCTGAGTTTAAGCCTTGGACAGCCTGCGCCGGTTCGCCCGAACCTTGCGGCGCAGGTGGGCGAGGGAGCCCGAGGCGATCGCGGGCCCGGTCGCGCCTAGCTGGCCGGTCGCGGCCAGCATGGGCAAAGTCACGCTGGTCGCGACCTTCTCGCTGACCATCAATTGAGCTTCGGCCTGGGCCGCCGCGCCGCCGGCGGCCAGCTTCATCATGCGCAAGCCGATCACGGCCGACGCCTCCATCCCCAGCGCCCAGCTGTCGAAGGCCAGGCTGGTCCAGGGGTCTTTGCGTCGCGTCATCGGCTTTCCTTCCGTGCCGTCCCTTCAACGCCCGAGCGCTAGTTCGGGGTCCAGTAGCTGGTCAACGCGGTGGCTTCGGGGCGCTGGCGCTCCTGCGGCTGTTCGGCGGCCGTGCCGAGGTACAGGAACCCGGCGACCTTCTCGTCCGGGCCGCAGCCCAGGATGTCCAACGCGCGCGGATCATAGCTGTACCAGTCGGTGATCCAGTTGGCGCCCCAGCCCAGCGCCGAGGCGCCCAGCAGGATCTGGTGACAAACGGCGGCCGCGCTCTGCCGCTGCTCCCATTCGGGGATTTCCCCCGGCAGGTGACGCGAGATCACGGCGACGCAGACCGGCGGGTTGGTCAGCTTGCGCAGAGCGGCCGTCGCCTTGGTCGGATTGGCCTGGCTGGGAGCCAGAGCGGTGATGCGCTCGGCGAAGACCGCCTTGGCCTCGCCTTCCAGCACGATGAAGCGCCAGGGCGCGAGCTTGCCGTGATCGGGAACGCGGACCGCCAGGCGCAGGAGGTCGGCCAGTTGGGCCTTGTCCGGTCCCGGCGCCGTCAGGGTCATCGCGCTGGCCGAGCGGCGCCGCGCGAGGAAGGCGACCGTCTCCGGCGAGGCCTCGACCGGCAGGGTTTCGCCAAATTCGGGAGCAGGGGGGACGGAACCGGCCAAGACGGCCTCCTCATGGGCGTTGCAGCGTTGTAAGGCCGTTCAGTTAGGCCTTGCGCGGCCCCGATGGAACCGCGCGCTCGCAAAAATGAGCGGCCTTGAAGTCTGGAGCGACGATGTCCGACAAGCCCGCCTGGTTGAAGCCGCACGGAAAGCCCTGGGGCGTGGACTCCAGCCAGGTCGTCTACGACAACCCCTGGATCACGGTCACCGAATACCAGGCGATCGCGCCGACAGGCCGTCCTGCGCTGTACGGGAAGATCGGCTTCAAGAACCAGGCGATCGGGATCGTGCCGCTGCACGACGACGGGACCGTCACCCTGGTCGGCCAGAACCGCTTCTCGCTCGCCAACTACAGCTGGGAGCTGCCCGAGGGCGGCGCGCCGCACGGCGAGGATCCGCTGGACGGCGCCAAGCGCGAGCTGGCGGAGGAGGTGGGGCTGCAGGCCAGCGACTGGCGCCCGATCCTGAGGATGGAACTCTCCAACTCGGTCACCGACGAGATCGCTTACGGGTTCCTGGCGATGAACCTTTCGCCGACCGAAACCGCACCCGACGAGACCGAGGACCTCGCCGTGGTCCGCGTGCCGTTCCGCGAGGCGCTGGACGCGGCGGTGGCCGGCCACATGCCCGACGCCATCACCGTCGCGCTGCTTTTGCGGACGCATCTGATGGCGGTGCGAGGCGAGCTGCCCGCGGCTTTGGCGGCTCTCATGCTGTAACGCGACGGGGAATTGATCCTGATCGTGTCGCGCGATCGCGTTCCGGTCCAGAACCAACTCCGCCCATCCGCGGAGTCGCCAGGACCGTCATGACGCAATCGCCCCATCTCACCCCGCAAAGCCTGGTCGGCCGCCGGTTTCCGCCCGACATCTTCGGCGACGTGAAGGTCGCCCTGGTCGGCTACTGCCCGCCGCCGTCGGCGCTCGAGCGCTACCAGCCCGAGCGGGTGGAGGGGCAGCATTTCATCCACCTGTCGCCCGACAGCGTGCGGCTGCTGAGCCACGGAGGCCGCAAGTTCCTGTCGCTGGCGCACGTCTACGGCGGCCCGGTGTCGAGCTCGACGGCCGAGGAACTGGCCTATTACGGTATCGAGCTGGTGCTGGCCTACGGCCTGGCCGGCGGCCTCGGAACCGGCGACCTGGGCATGGGCGACTTCTACCTGGCCGAGGACACCCTGGCGGCGGACGGCACGACTCCGCACTACACGGGCGCTCGTATCCTGCGGGCCGACCAGGCGCTGGTCGACGCCGCGCTCGAGCTGTGGCCCGGCCCAACGCCGTTGAAGCCCGTCCGTGTCGCCACGGGCGATGCGATCTATCGCGAGTACGACCCGATGCTGGAGGCCTATCGTCTGGAGGGCTGCGACATCGTCAACCTGGACTGCGCCCACCTCTACGCGGCGGCGCGCATCAATTCGTCGGGGCGAGCGATGCGCGCGATCCAGTGCGGGGTGATCTCCGACGTCGTGCCGGCGGAGCCCGAGGCCCGGTCCAGCAGCACCCTGTCGGCCATGCTGGCGGACGGCGAAGAAGGGCTGAACCCTTTGGAACGGACCGGCGAGATCGCATCTTTCTTCATCGAGACCTTGACGCCGGCGCTTTTGCCCTGATCTGAGCGGGGCGCGTCCGAGCGGGTGTCTTGAACATCCGTTCGGGTTTTGTGGAGCATTTCGTATATAGATGCTCCACGCGCCCAGCCTGCTGGGGAGGGAGAGCCCGATGGCCAAGCACTTGGAAGTGGTGACCCCCGAGACGGAAACCCCCGTCTGGGTCGCCCTGCGAAACCAGGCCGAACACGCCGCCAAGGCCGAGCCGGCCCTGGCCTCGCTGCTCAACGCGGTGATCCTGAGCCATGACAACCTGGCCGACGCCCTGACCTTCCAGCTGGCGCGCAAGCTGGGCGACCAGGAGATGCGGGCGATGACGGCGCGCGAGTTCGCCGCCGACGCCTTCAAGAGCGATCCCTCGATCGTCGAGGCGGCCGAGGCCGACCTGAAGGCGGTCTTCGAGCGCGATCCCGCCTGCAAGGGCTATGTCCAGCCGTTCCTGTTCTTCAAGGGCTTCTTGGCCCTGCAGACGCACCGCGTCTCGCACTGGCTGTGGACCCAGGGCCGCGAGACCCTGGCCTTCTACCTGCAGAGCCGGGCCAGCGAGGTCTTCCAGGTCGACATCAATCCCGCCGCCAAGATCGGCAAGGGCGTGTTCATCGACCACGGCACCGGCATCGTCATCGGCGAGACCGCGGTGGTCGGCGACGACGTCTCGATGCTGCACGGCGTGACCCTGGGCGGCACCGGCGCCGAGCGCGGCGACCGTCACCCCAAGATCGGCAAGGGCGTCCTGCTGGGCGCCGGCGCCAAGGTGCTGGGCAACATCACGGTCGGCGACTACGCCAAGATCGCCTCGGGCTCGGTGGTGCTGCGACCGGTGCCGGCCCACTGCACGGCCGCCGGCGTGCCCGCGCGCCTGGTCAACTGCCCGACCTGCGAGGAGCCGGCCAAGACCATGGACCACACCCTGGCCGAGACGGTCTACGCCGCCGGCGACTACGTGATCTGAGCCTGATCCCTTGAGTTCCAAGCGTCTTCGCCTCGGTGGGCTGCTGCTGTGCGCCGCCCTGGCCTTCGGTTTCGCCGTTTCCGCCCAGGCCGCGCCCGCGCCGGTGGGCGGCTATCAGGTCGTGCGCGCCTATGCGCACGACGCCGACGCCTTCACCCAAGGGCTGTTCTATCGCGACGGCTTCATGTTCGAGAGCACGGGCCTGCGCGGTCGCTCCCTCATCCGTAAGTGGAGCCTGGAGACCGGCTCGGTCGAGCAGGAGCGCCTGATCGACAGCCGCTATTTCGGCGAGGGGATCGTCGACTGGAAGAACCGGCTCTACGAGCTGACCTGGACCAACGAACTGGGCTTCATCTACGACATCGACAGCTTCGAGAAGGTCGGCGAGTTCAGCTATCCGGGCGAAGGCTGGGCCCTGACCCGCGACGACAAGCGGCTGATCATGAGCGACGGCACCGCGTTCATCCGCTTCCTGGATCCCGACACCCTGAAAGAGACCGGCCGGATCGAGGTCACGGACGACGGCGTGCCCGTCCGGAACCTCAACGAGCTGGAATGGGTGAAGGGCGAGCTGCTGGCCAATGTCTGGCAAACGACCCGCATCGCCCGCATCGACGTCAAGACCGGCAAGGTGCTGGGCTGGATCGAACTGGGCGGACTCCTGAAGGAAGCCGGCGTCACCGGCCAGCGCGACGACGTGCTGAACGGCATCGCCTACGACGCGGCCGCCGACCGCCTGTTCGTGACCGGCAAGCTGTGGCCGAAACTTTTCGAGATCAAATTGACCGCTTCGTCGCGTTGAGACGGAACCGCGTTCGGGGGATGGCGTTAATTCTGCGTCCGCCCCTCTACGCCCCCCCGACCTAGTGGGCGGACTTGAGCCCTGGCCGCGCGTATCGCCGCCAGGGCTCAACCCTATCTGGGGTCAGCTTTCCCGAAATGGCTTGGCGCAGGCGATGTTTGGCGAAGCCTTGGCGGCCGCCGATCGAACGTCGGGGCTTGTCGCCGGCCTCAGCAGGCCGTTGATCGCGGCCGCCCAAATCGCCAGCAGCGCCAGGATCTGAAGCGGTGTGATGCGGGAAGGTGAGGGCATGTCCGCCTTATCCCGTGATTGCGCGTCGCCGGATAACGACTTATCCGTCAGCCTTCTGTGAGGTTTCTTCACATGGCTCGCCGCATCCTGCCGCCGCTGAACGCCCTTCGCGCCTTCGAGGCCTTCGGACGCCATGGTCGCATGACGCTGGCCGCCGACGAACTTTGCGTGACCCACGGCGCGGTCAGCCGCCAGATCCGGCAGTTGGAGCAACACCTCGGTGTCGCCCTGACCGAGGGGCCACGCACGCGCCTGCGCATGACCGAGGCCGGCCTGAAGCTGGCCCAGGCTCTGTCGCCGGCCTTCGACCAGATCGAGGCGGCGACGCCGCGCTCGGTCGAGGCCGGCGCAAAGCCGCTGGTGGTCTCTTGCCTGCCGACCTTCGCCATGAAGTGGCTGATCCCGCGCCTGCCGCGATTCCAGGCCGCTTATCCTGAAATCCCGGTGCGGGTGGCGGAGTCGAACGGTCCTTTCGATTTTCGTGATGACCAGATCGATCTGGCGATCCGGATGCGCCGTCCGGGGGAGGGCGACTATCCGGATTCCGTGGCCGAGCCCTTCCTGCGCCACTACCACGGCCCGGTGATGGCGCCGGAGCTTGCGGCTGGGCGGGTCGTCGATTTCCAGGCCGTCTGCGCCGCCCCCCGCCTGCAGACGCGGACCTATCCGCAGAGCTGGAGCGACTGGATCCGCGACACCGGCGCGGAGGGCCTGCCGCCTGCCGCTCGCGAGCAGGAGTTCGACCACTTCTTCTACATGCTAGAGGCGGCGGCCGCCGGGCTGGGCGTGGCGGTCGCGCCGTGGGCCTTCGCCCAGCGCGATCTGGCCAGCGGGCGTCTGGTCGCCCCGCTCGGATTCGCGCCGGGCCAGACCTGGATCGTGGCGCTGACGCCCCGCGAGGGCGGCTCGCCTCAGGCTATCATATTCCGCGATTGGCTCGTCGCCGAGGGAGCGTCCACACCTCTTCCGCCGGAAGCGGCTTGCCAGTCGCGCGCCGCACGCTAGTTTCGCCCCGAGGACGCGCCCCGGGCGCTTCTAGCCAAGAATAAGGATTCCCCGTGGACGCCAACACCATCGCCAAGATCGAGAAGCACCTGAAGCGGACCTTCGGGAACCCGCACATCCAGCTGAAGCCGCGTCCCAAGCAGAAGGACTCGGCCGAGGTGGAAGTCGCCGGCGAGTTCATCGGCGTCATCTTCCAGGACGAGGACGAGGACGGCTCGTTCATGTTCGAGATGGCCATCCTGGCCGAAGACCTGGACTAAGGCGAAGAGGGGGTTAGGCGACGTGTAAGCGGTTCGCCGCCCGAACACCCTCTCGACAAAGACGTCGCGCGCCTCAGGCCATCGCCGGCCTGGGGACCGCGCGGCGGATCATCAGCGAGGCGACGCCGGCGACCAGGCCCGCGGTCCCTGCGATGATGAAGGCCTCGACATACTGGCCCTGGCTGGCGCGGATGGCGCCGGCGCCGATAGCCGCCGTGGCCGCGCCCAACTGGTGGCCCGCCGCGATCCAGCCGAACACGATGGGGCCGTCGCGGTCCCCGAAGGCCTCCGTCGCCAGACACACCGTCGGCGGCACGGTGGCGATCCAGTCCAGGCCGTAGAACACCGCGAAGGCCGACAGGCTGACCACCGAGAAGTCCGAGAAGGGCAGGTAGATCAGCGATAGCCCCCGCAGCACGTAATAGACGAACAGCAGCTTGCGGCTGTCGTAGCGGTCGGTCAGCCAGCCCGACGCGGTCGTCCCGAACAGGTCGAACAGTCCCATCAGCGCCAGCAGGCCGGCGGCCCGGACCTCGGGCATGCCCCGGTCGCCGCAGAACGCGATCATGTGCACCCCGATCAGGCCATTGGTGGTCAGGCCGCAGATGAAGAAGCCCAGGAACAGCAGCCAGAAGGTGCGCGTCCTGGCCGCTCGGCCCAGGGCCTGGAAGGCGTAGGCGAGGGCGCCGCCGGCGTTGATCGGAGGCGGGGCTTCGTAATCCTCGGGGGCGCCAAAGGGCTTGAGACCGACATCCGCCGGCCGTTCGGGGATCAGCAGCCACGTCAGCGGCGCCAGCGCCAGACACACGGCCGCGATGGTGATCACCACCGGCTTCCAGCCGCCATGCTCGGCGATGAAGGCCATGCCAGGCAGGAAGATCAGCGACCCGGTGGCCGTGGAGGCCGTCAGCAGGCCCAGCATCAGGCCGCGCCGGGCGACGAACCAGCGGTTCACGACCGTCGCGCCCAGCACCATCGCCACCGCGCCGCTGCCGAGGCCCGCCAGCACGCCCCAGGTGGCCACATACTGCCAGGACGTGGTCATGAAGGCCGAAAGCCCGGTGGAGAGCGCCATCAGCAGGAGGGCCAGGGTCACGGTCCTGCGCAGGCCGAATGAATTCATCAGCGCGGCCGCGAACGGGCCGGTTAGGCCGTAGAGGAAGATGCCGATGGCGGCGGCCAGGGAGATCGAGGCGCGGTCCCAGCCGAACGCCTTCTCCAGCGGCAGCATCAGCACGCCTGGCGCGGCGCGAAGAGCGGCGGCCGCCAGCAGGGCCAGGAAGATCGCTCCGGCGACCACGAAGGCGTAGTTCTGCCCGAACGGGCGACGGTGGGCGGTCGTCATGCGGTCCTCGATGTAACCGATCGGTACGGTCTTGATTGGCTACATACGTACCGGTAAGTAACATCGTCAAGAGCCATGACCAAAAGAACGCCAGAAGAGGTCCTGTCCGGACCTTACGGATCGGCCCCGCGGGCGGCCGACCGCATCTTCGACACCGCGTGCGAGCTGTTTTATCGCGAGGGTATCCGCGCCGTCGGCGTGGACGAAATCGTCACCCGCGCCGGTGTGACCAAGCCCAGCCTCTATCGCAGCTACAAGTCCAAGGACGAGCTGGTCGCCGCGGTGCTCCGCCAGGTCGAGGCCGGGTTCTGGGAGCGCTTCGAGGCCGCTGAACAGCTGCATCCGGGCGATCCCAAGGCCCAGATGGTCGCCTATTTTCAAGGCTTGGCCGATCGGTCTGGCGGCGACGACTATCGCGGCTGCAACCTCTCGAACGCGCGGTGGTCGAATATCCCGATCGCCAGCACGCGGGCCGCCAGGTCGCGCAGGTCCACAAGCAGCAGCTGCGCGAGCGCCTCCAGGCCAAGGCGGCCGAGATGGGCGCGAGCGACGCGAAGGCCCTGGGCGATGCGATGATGTTGCTGGTCGAAGGCGTCTTCACCTCCAGCCAGATGTTCGCCGGCGACGATAAGCCGGCCAAGGCCGTCGTCGGCGCGATGAAGGCGTTGATCGCCGCCTATTGCCCCGCTTGAATGGGGACATGAGCGCTCACATCCTGGATCGCCCCGTCTGGGCCACGCTGACCGGTCGTCAAGCGCATCTGGCCGTCCGAGGCGGCGGCGTGATCCGGATGCAGCCGGACTACGGGCTGTTCGCCGCGCTGCCCGACCAAAGCCCCGAGGCCCTGGCCGCGCTGGGCGAACTCGTGCGCGACATGGGACCGGTGGGCCTGGTCGAGCTGGCCGCCCCGCCGCCCGTTCCTGGAACCGAGGTCGTCTCCAGCGCCCTCTGCCTGCAGATGGTGGCCGAGACCGTCGCGCCGGCTTGGGACGTTCCCTTCGACATGCTGCCGCTGGGCGACGCCGACGCGGCCGAGATGCTGGCCCTGGCCACCCTCACCAAGCCGGGCCCGTTTTTCGCCCGCACGCACCAGCTCGGCGCGTTCATCGGCGTCCGTGTCGAGGGCCAGCTGGTCGCCATGGCCGGGGAGCGGATGCGGCCCGACGGCTACACCGAGGCCAGCGGCGTCTGCGTCCATCCCGACCATCGCGGAAAAGGCTACGCGGCGAGGCTGCTGCGCGAGGTGACGGCCCGGATCCTCGATCGCGGCGACAAGGCCTTCCTGCACAGCTACGCCGACAACGCCACGGCGATCGGACTCTACGAGTCGTTGGGCTATCGGGGGCGGGCCGAGGTGGTGTTCACGGTGATGCGGCCGGCGGAATGAAAAAGACCCCGAGGTCGCCCTCGGGGTCTTTTGTTTAGTGGAGCTTAGAAAAGGCTTACGCCTCCAGCGCCTTCGCGCCGGCCTTGCGGGCCCAGCGGTAGAGGCCGATGACCACGATGGCCGCGGCGAGCAGCGACAGGACCATGCCGACATGCTCGGGCGGCGCGAACGGCACGGCCAGGGGCTCGCCCTTGCCGGTCGAGACGATCATCAAGGCCAGGGCGACGTTGAACAGGCTCTCGCCGACGATGAAGCCCGAGGCGATCAGCACGCCCAGGCGCTTGGCGGGCTCGGCCGCGCGGTCCTTGGCGACGATCTTCTCGAACAGCCAGCCGGCGACGGCGCCGACCACGACCGGGGCCGTGACGGTGCTCGGCAGATAGATCGCCAGGCCCACGCCCAGGGGCGGCAGGCTGAGGCGGTCCTTGCTGGTCTTGCGCAGGATCGTGTCGACGGCGACCAAAGCGAGGCCGATCAAGGCGCCGACGCCCAGCAGGCCCCAGTCGAGGTCGCCGCCTAGCACGCCCTTGGCCAGGGTCGAGATCAGGGTGGCTTGCGGCGCGGCGAGCGGCTGGTCCGAGATGGCCTGCAGGTTCGGCGCGCCGGCGAAGCCGTTCGAGCGGTTCAGCAGCTCCAGCACGAACGGGATGACCACGGCGCCCGACAGCACGCCGATGATCAGGCCGACCTGCTGCTTCCACGGGGTGGCGTCGACCAGTTGGCCGGTCTTCAGGTCCTGCAGGTTGTCATTGGCCACGACGGCCACGGCCAGGACGCAGGTGGTGACGTAGAGGGAGAAGGCGATCAGGGCCTTGGTCACGTCGGGGCCGACGAGGCCGCGGCCGACCACGCCGACCATCAGCGACGCGCCCAACACCGTAAGAATGGCGATGCCCGAGACCGGGCTGTTGGACGAGCCGATCAGGCCGGCCATGTAGCCGCAGACGGCGGCGGCCAGCAGACCGGCGAAGATCAGATAGCCGATCCCGATCGCGACCAGCGGCGCGGCCAGGCTGGTGATCGGACCGCCGGCCAGGAAGTGGGCCAGGAACCAGCCGGCCGGGGCCAGGAGGATCAAGGAGACCAGGCCGACGATGCCGATCGGGATGTCCTGCTCGACGCGCGGCAGGTCGCCGGCGCCGCTCTTGCGGGCCTTGGCGGCGGCGAACGCCGACTTGAGGCCCGCCGTGATCGGGCCGACCAGCTTGGCCAGGGTCCAGATGGCGGCGGCGCCGATGACGCCCGCGCCCAGGAAGCGGACCTGGGTCTTCCAGACCGAAAGAGCGTGGGTGGCGGCGTCGGCGTCCGGCATCGGCGTGGCGAGGGTGAGGATCGGCACCAGGATCGCCCAGGCGATGAACAGGCCGGCGAACATGGCGATGCCGACGGTGATGCCCATCAGGTGGCCCGCGCCCATCAGGGCCAGCGAGCTCGAGGCGCCCAGACCGGTCGCGCCCGCGCCAGCCTTGAACTTGAAATAGGCGGCGACCTCGGCGGCGAACAGCTTCGCCGCGCCCAGGGCGCCGAACAGGGCCGAGGCGATCGCGCCCAGGCTGACGGCGACCAGGCCCGCCTTGCCCTCGGCGGCGCCTTCGCGCGAGCCGGTGCCGACCTTCAGCACCTCGGCGGCGGCGACGCCCTCGGGGTAGGGAAGGTTGGAATTGGTCACCAGGGCTCGGCGCAGGGGGATGGTGTACATCACGCCCAGGATGCCGCCGACCGCGCAGGCGCCGAAGGTGGGCAGGAACGGCACGTTCGCCCACCAGCCGATCATCAAGAGGCCCGGCAGGACGAAGATCACCGAAGACAGCGTCCCCGCCGCCGACGCGATCGTCTGGACGATGTTGTTTTCCTGGATGGTCGAGGTCTTGAACGCCCGCAGCAGGGCCATCGAGATGACGGCGGCGGGGATCGAGGTGGCGAAGGTCAGGCCGACTTTCAGGCCCAGATAGACTTGCGCGGCGGTGAAGACGAGGGTGATGGCGATGCCGAGGAGTATCCCTCGGAGGGTCAATTCGCTGCGCGGCGCGGTCGAGTCGGCCATGAACATGTCCAAAAAAGTAGAAAGGCGGCCGGACCTTGCACGTCCGACCGCCTCCAACTCAAGCTCGGATTTCGCCTAGACCGATGAAAAGCCAGGGCGAACGGCGCGATCTGACCCCGCTGGGAAGCGCAGACCCACCCGCTTCTAGAGCGGACGGGTTTCCGGGCGCGCCTCGGGAGGGGAAAGCTCGCAGACCTCAGCCACGCGCGCGGCCAGATAGCGGTCGCCGTCAGTCTTCATGGCTTGCAAGGCGTCATCGCAACGGCCGGCGTTGATCAGTGTCGCGGCGCGCTTGGCGCGCGCCATCTGCTCAGCCTGACGGGTGATGGCGGCGCCGCCGAAGTACATCGGCTGGCGATGGTATTCGTTGAAAGACTTGGGCGCGGGAAGCCTCTGCTGCGGGGGAGCCGCGGTCGTGGCCGCCTGTAGTGAGATCGCCAGTAGAGTCCCGATCATCGTCTTTGCCTCTATGGTTGAAAATTGTCCCAGTAAGGACTGTCTCACGCTCTTGGGTTGTGAGCAACGGGCTGAAAGCAAATCGGGCTCGCCACGTCGTGACGAGCCCGAAATCTTAGCGGTGGACTGGCCCCGCCGGGCTAGAGCACGCCCAGCATCTCCGCGACCAGCGGGTGGCGGACGATGTCGCGGTCGGCCAGGCGGACGACGGCGATGTTGGGCACCGCATCGAACTTGGCCGAGACTTCCGCCAGGCCTGAGATGCCGGGCAGGAGGTCCGATTGGTTGGGATCGCCGGTGACCACCATGGTCGAGTGCCAGCCCAGGCGCGTCAGCAGCATCTTGAGCTGCATGTAGGTGCAGTTCTGGGCCTCGTCGATCACCACGAAGGCGTTGTTCAAGGTGCGGCCGCGCATGAAGCCGACCGGGGCGATCTCGATGGCGCCCTCGGCCATCAGGGCCCGCATCCGCTTGACCGACAGCCGGTCGGTCAGGGCGTCGTAGAGCGGACGCAGATACGGGGCCAGCTTGTCTTCCATGTCGCCCGGCAGATAGCCGATCGACTCGCCGGCCTCGACGGCGGGGCGCGAGAGCACGATGCGGCTGACGCGCCCGGCCTCCAGCGCCTCCACGGCCTTGGAGATGGCGATGTAGGTCTTGCCGGTGCCGGCCGGACCCAGCGCCATGACGAGGTTCTTCTCGTCGATGGCTTCCATCAGCTCGGCCTGGCCGGGCGATTTCGGTTTTATGGTTTTAAGATAGCTCTGGTCCCGACTATCCCCTCTCGCGCCTCCCTCATCGGGCAGAGGCGACCAGCCGCCGCGGTGATCGACAGGCAGGCGGCGCACCTTGGCGTCGTCGTATTGGCCGGTCTCGTACGCGCCTTCGCGCGCCATCCGCTTCAGGGCTCGCTTGGTCATCAAAGCCTCCATTCGGGCATGAAAAAAGGACGAGGCCGTAAGGCGTCGTCCTTGGCGGTGAGCTGGATTTGAACGAAGCCGCATGCGCGGCCGGGCGGCTCGGAGGAGCTTTCCCCGGGAGCGGGGGACGGTGCTGTACGCCGAAACGCCAAGTGCGACACCTCGTCTTCGTCAGCGGGCGGGCGAAGGCGTCTCCGCCAGGCCCGTCACGATCAGGAGAATGATTCCCGCTGAGGGAATGTTCCCCCCTGAATCGCCGGACTACAATGGCGACGATAGGGTTTCCGGATCGTTAATTTCGAAATCGCCGGCAAGAAACGAGGCATACGGATGAATGTATATTCCCTGGGCGACCTAAATCCGACACTGCCGTCGAAAGAAGAATACTGGATTGCTCCGACGGCTAGCGTGATGGGGAACGTCATTCTTAAGAGGAATACCAGTATATGGTGGGGCGCCGTTGTTCGTGGGGACAACGATCCGATCACGATTGGAGAGAACAGCAATATCCAAGATGGTTCGGTGCTTCATACTGATCTTGGCTCGCCACTCACCATCGGCGCGAACGTGACCATCGGTCACATGGTGATGCTGCACGGCTGCACGATTGGCGACGGCTCGCTGATCGGTATTGGAGCAATCGTGCTGAACGGGGCGAAGATCGGGAAGAACTGCCTGATCGGCGCCGGCGCCCTGATCACCGAGGGCAAGGAGATTCCCGACAATTCGATGGTCGTCGGCGCGCCGGGCAAGGTCGTGCGCGAGATCGGCGAGCAGCACGCGATCGTCCTGCAGGCCTCGGCCCTGCACTATGTCGAGAACTGGAAGCGCTACGCCCGCGACCTGAAGCCGATCGAAGCCTAGCCGACGAGATCAGGACAGGACGCCGTAGGGAGCGCCGCCTGCCGCTTGGGGGATCGCAAGGCGGCGCTCCCGCTTCCCGCGTGGGAAGGGCCAACGCGGGAAGGACCCACCCTGCTGGAGGCGTCTTCCGCAAGGTAGGACGGGGCGCGATACTGCGCTCCGTTCATCCATAGCTTGTATATATCACGTCCTTGGTAGAGTTAAAATGCGAGACTCGCGTTTTCCGAGTTGTCGTCTTCCCTAGCGACACATCTTGCGCCTGACGGAAAGCCGGATCACTCTCGCCTTAACAACGATAACCTTCGAGGGAGGGCGTCCGGGCCATGGCCAGCGAACGCTATGATTACGTCGTCATCGGCGCCGGATCGGCCGGCTGCGTGCTCGCCGCCCGCCTGACCGAAGACCCCAACATCAAGGTCTTGTTGCTGGAGGCCGGCGGCAAGAACACCTCTATCCTGGTGAAGATGCCGGCGGGCGTGGGCCAGCTGATCAAGGACAAGGGCGAGCAGAACTGGGGCTTCTGGACCGAGGCCGAGCCCCACCTCGATAATCGCAAGCTCTGGTGGCCGCGCGGCAAGGGCCTGGGCGGCTCCTCGGCCATCAACGGCATGATCTATATCCGCGGGCACGCCCGCGACTACGACCAGTGGCGGCAGATGGGCCTCACGGGCTGGTCCTATTCGGAGGTCCTGCCGTACTTCAAGCGTTCGGAGACCCACCATGGCGGCGGCGACGTCTATCACGGCGACAAGGGCCCGCTGCACGTGTCGAAGGGCGAGTCCGACAGCCCGTTCTACAGCGCCCTGGTCGAGGCGGGCCGCCAAGCCGGCCACAAGACGACGCGCGACTTCAACGGCTTCCAGCAGGAGGGCTTTGGCCCTTACGACCTGACGATCCGCGACGGCAAGCGCTGGAGCGCGGCCATGGCCTATCTGTCCCAGGCCCTGTCGCGCCCGAACCTGACCTGCGTCACCGAGGCCCGCACCACGCGCATCGTCATCGAGAAACGCCGCGCCGTCGGGGTCGAGTACGTCGCCGGCAAGGGCGGCGAGCGCAAGATCGCCTATGCCGACGCCGAGGTGCTGCTGAGCGCCGGCGCGGTGCAGTCGCCGCACATCCTGCAGCTGTCGGGCGTCGGCGCGCCGGATGAACTCAAGGCTCAGGGGATTTCGGTCGTCCACGAGTCCAAGGGCGTCGGCGCGAACCTGCAGGATCACCTGGACGTCTGCGTCTCGTGGACCGCCAAGAACCTGAAGACCGCCTATTCCGCCAACAAGGGGCTGAACAAGCTGGGCGTCGGCCTCAACTACATGCTGTTCGGCAAGGGTCTGGGGCGTCAGCAGTTCCTGGAGAGCGGCGCGTTCCTGAAGTCGCGGCCGGATCTCGACCGGCCTGACCTGCAGATCCACGGGGTGCTGGCCATCATGCAGGACCACGGCAAGGTCGTGGTCGAGAAGGACGGTTTCACCCTGCACGTCTGTCAGCTGCGCCCCGAGAGCCGGGGCCATGTGGGCCTGCGCTCGGCCGATCCGTTCGATGACCCGACCATCCTGGCCAATTACCTCTCGACCGACGAAGATCGCCGCGCCATCCGTGAAGGCGTCCGGATCGCCCGCGAGACCGTGGCCCAGGCGGCCTTCGATCCCTATCGCGACGCCGAATACGCGCCGGGCGCGGACGTGCGCACCGACGCCGATCTCGACGCCTGGATCCGCGCCAAGGCCGAGACGATCTACCACCCGGTCGGCACCTGCCGCATGGGCGTGGCCGGCGATCCGCTGGCGGTGGTCGACGACCAGTTGCGGGTGCAGGGCCTGTCGGGCCTGCGCGTGATCGACGCTTCGGTGATGCCCAACCTGATCGGCGGCAACACCAACGCGCCGACGATCATGATCGCCGAGCGGGCTTCGGACCTGATCCGAGGCAAGGCGACGCTGGCTCCGCTGGACGTGCCGGTCTACGGCGACGAAACGGCGGTGGCGGCTTAGCGCTAGGCGATCCGGCGGCCGTCCAGGGTCGCCAGGCGCAGGCGAGGCATGTCGCGATTGTCCTCGCCCAGCGGCCGGACTTCGCGCAGACCCAGTTCAAAGGCGGGGCGACCCATCAAGCGGGCCGTCGCGCCGATCGGCTGGTAAAGGCCGAGGAACCGGTCGGTCTCGCCGCTGGCGCCGCGCAAGGGCGCGAACAGCACCTCCATGCCGACCGAGGGAACGCCTAGCGCGCGGATGTCGGCGATGGCGACCACCGGCGTGCGGCGTTTGCGGGCGACGTCGAGCGCGCTTTTCAGCTCGAGACGATGGGCGAGGGCCCACAGCGAGAGGGCGTCGTGACCCCGCAGGTCGCGGGCGTGCAGGTCGCTGACGAAGCCGCCCGCCAGACGGAAGGGCAGGCGCGCGCCGTCGCGGCCCAGGACGAAGACCTGCGGCAGCAACTCCAGGAAGTCGCCTGGATTGATGTCGGTGCGACGCGGCAAGGCGTCTTCGCCCCGGCGATCGCGCCAGTAGTCGATCAGTCGTTCCGTGCTGGGATGGAACATCCTTGTTCCCCGGCGGGCTCCTTCGCGGCTGTTCTGGGGCCGCACGGAGCTTGCTGGAGGAACCGGGCCAAGGGCTGGACTGTCCCATTTTGGCGCACGATCCAGTCTTTTAGAAGAAAAGGGCCCCGCCGGAAGCGAGGCCCTTGGCCGTGAAGTCTACTTCGCCGCCGCTTCCGGCTTGACCAGAAGCAGCCAGGACTTGTCGTCGGCGAGGTAGGTCTTGGCCGCCTTCTGAACGTCGGCCGGCGTCACGCGGGACAGGCCCGCCAGCACCGAGCGGGTGGCGTCCAGCAGGCGCGGATCGGTCTGGGCGCCGGACAGCGCGCTGACCCAATACTCGTTGGTCACCCGCGCCTTCTCGATCTGGTCGATACGCGGCTTCTTGGCCCGCTCCAGCTCGTCGTCGGTCACCGGCTTGTCGCGCAGGTCGGCGGCGATCTTGCGGATCGAGGCGACCACGCCGTCCAGCTTCTCGGGCGGGACCTCGAGGCTGACGGCCAGATAGCCCCAGTTCTTGAACACCACGCTGGATGTGGCCGAGGCGTTGGGCGAGTAGGTCGCGCCCTGCTTCTCGCGCAGTTCGTCGATCAGGCGCAGTTGCAGGACCTGGCCGAGCACCGAGACGTCGCGCGAGCGCTGCAGGTTCGAGAACAGATCATCGGTGCGCCAAGCCATGAACAGCGCGGCCTGATCGGCGCGGCCCTTGTGCGTCCGCACGATCGGCGTCGCCGACGGCGCGGGGAACGGCGCCTGGCGGGCGGCGTCCGACGCCGGCAGGTCGGACCGCGCGGGCAGGGCGCCGAAGGTGTCCGCGACCGCCGCGATGGCCTTGTCCACGGTGGTGTCCCCGACGATCACCACCTCGATGTCGTCCTTGGTCAGCGGATTGGCGACGGCGGTCTTCAGGTCATCGAGCGAGGCGCTGGCGATCTGTTCGCGTGAGGGGAAGGTCCAGCGCTGGTCGCCGCCGTGCATAAGGCCGCCCAGGTCACGACCCAGGACCCCGCCCGTGGTGCTCTGCAGCTGGTCGTGCAGCGTGCCGTAGCTGGTCTTGACGCGATTGAACGCCTCGGGACGCCAGCCGGGTTCGGTGGCGAAGGCGGTGAGAACCTGCAGCTCGGTCGACAGGTCCTCGGGACGGGTGCGGCCGTTGAGGGTGAAGGCGTCGTCCTCGACGCCCAGCTGGGCGTTCCAGATCTTGCCCGTCAGCACCCGCTCCATGTCCTGGGAGGAGATCTGCTTGAGGCCGCCTTCGATGAAAGCCGAGCCCGACCACAGCGGGCTCTGCTTGTCCGACGGCATGTCGAGCAGGCCATGGCCGGCGCGGACCTTCACCAGCACCTGGCTGTCGCGGAACTTGGTCGGCTTGACCGTCAGTCGCACGCCGTTCTCGAAACGCACGAAGACCGTATCGAGGTCGCTGACCTCCTTCTGCTCGACGACTTTCCCCGTGGGGCCGAAGCTGGAATACGGCCATACGGTCACGCCCGGCGCGGCCGGCGGCGTGACGGGCTGAGACTTGAGGTCTTCATAGGCCTTGAGGATCGCGGCTTCGCCGCCCTCGATGTTGGTCGGCGCGGCGATCACCACCAGCGGACCCGAACCGGCGAACGACGACTTCAGCACCGCGTTGACGCGCTCGGCCGTCAGGCCCTTGGTCATGGCGTCGAAGGCGGCGAGGTTCTGGCTGGGCGAGGTGACGACCTCGGCGTCGCCCAGGGTGTCGACCAGCTGGTTGGCCAGGGCCGGCGTGCGCTGGGTGGCTTCGCCCGCGGCGGCGGCGGCCAGGCCAGCGCGTAGGGAGGCGATCTCGCGGTCCAGCTCGTCCTGGCGCACGCCATACTGCAGGGCCCGCCGCTGCTCGGCGTCCAGCGCCTTCATCGCCGCTAGCCATTCGCCCGGCTGGGCGGTGGCGCCCAGGGTCGTCACGCGCACCGCGCCGTACTGATCGCCCTTGAAGGCGCCGCCGGCGATGAACGGCGGCTCGGCCAGGCGACCCAGGGCCTGGAGCCGACGGTTCAGCACCGCGAAGGCCAGGTTCTCGAACATGTCGCGCTCGTCCAGCGCCTTGGTCTCGACCAGGCCGTCAGGCTTGCGGGTCCAGGTCATCTGGACGCTCCACGGCGCGCCGGCCTCGACGATCAGCTTGGCGGTCGGGCCGCGCTTGGCCACGGCGCCGACGTCCGGGTTCTTGCCGGGCTGGCCCTTGCCGGCCCAGTCCCCGAACTTGGCCTTGATCTTGGCCTCCATGGCGTCGACGTCGAAGTCGCCCACGGCGACCAGCACCGCCCGCTCGGGGCGATAGTAGGCTTCGTAGAAGTCGCGAATGCGCTGGGCCGAGGCGTTCTTGAGAATCTCGGTCTTGCCGATCGGGATGCGCTTGGGCGGCAGCTGGCCGTCCATCTGGGCCGACAGGGTCTTGATGGCGACGCGATAGCCGGGCGTGTCGCGGGCGCGCTCCTCGGACAGGACGACGCCGCGTTCGCGATCGACGGCGTCCTGCGCGATCGTCAGCTCGCCCGCCGCTTCGCGCAGCAGCATCAGCGAGGTGTCGACCGTGTCCGCGTCGGTCTTGGGCAGGTCCAGCTGGTAGATGGTCTCGTCGAAGCTGGTCTGGGCGTTGGTGTCGGCCCCGAAGGCCAGGCCGTGGCGCTCCAGGATCTTGATCATCTCGCCTTCGGGCACGTTCTTCGACCCGTTGAACGCCATGTGCTCGAGGAAGTGGGCCAGACCCTGCTGGTCGTCGGCCTCCATCAGCGAGCCGGCGTCGAACCACAGGCGCAGGGAGGCCTGGGCCGGCGGCGTGGCGTTCTTGCGGATCGCGTATCGCATGCCGTTGGGCAGCACGCCAAAGCGCCAGGCGGGATCCGGCGCGATGTCCGACAAGGCTTGCGCCCACTGTCCGGGCTTGAGGTCGTCCTTGCGCGGTCCCGCCAGGGCGGGCGCCTCGACGGCGGGCTCGCGCTTCAGCGACGGCAACGACGGCGTGGGAACGTGGGAGCAGGCGGCGAGCGAGAGGCCGGCGGCGGCGACAAGCGCCAAGCGCGAAGCGCTGATCATCGAGAATCCAGGATAGGCGAAAAGGAAGCCGCACCTTGGCTGTCCCGCATGGCGCGCGCAAGGCGCGACAAAGGCGGGTTTAGGTCCTTGCCGATCAGGCGGCGGCGACGTCGCCGGTCTGGCGGCGCAGGCGCCAGAAGCGGATCGTTCGCAAGGCCGCCTCGCGGGGCAGGGCGGCGTAGAGCTCGCCATAGGCCTTGGCCCGGCCCATCACCTCGTCCGAAGGCTCGAGGATCAGCAGGGCGAAGGTCAGGAACAGCGAGCGATCGAAATCGGCCGCCTTGCAGATCACCGACAAGGCGTCCATCTCGCGCCGCTCCAGGATCTTGCGGGCGGTGTGGAAGTCGACGTCGGCCAGGTCCGCCAGCGCCACCAGGAACAAGGTCGTGCGCTTGGCGCGCAGCATGTTGGCCAGGATCTGCGGCGAGATCGGCCCCTTGGCGCGCAGGGCGCGGAACTCCTTTTCGGCCTCGGCGTGGTCCGGCGGCAGCGCGCCGTCCTTGGCCGCGATCCGCTTGCGGCCCGCCGCCAGCGCGGCCTCCAGGGTCGCCGGATCGACGTCGGCGTTGCGCTCCAGGATGCGGTCGCGCAACCGCGCCTCGGCGACGAAGTACATCTCGTTCAGCAGATCGACGGGCAGGCTCTGGCGGTCGATGACCGCTTCGTGCAGGGCGGGATTGGCGGCGGCGCGATCGACGACGGTCTCGTGCGCCTCGCGCGACAGCACCGCGCCCTCGTTGCGCAGCAGCACGCCCAGGGTGTCGTCATCGCCGCGCGCGACGATGGCGTCGGACACGACGCTCGAAACGCTGGGGCGCTGCGAGATCGCCCGCAGGTGATCCTGGCCCTGGGTGCGGGCCACGTGCAGCAGGTCCTCGTCCGTCAGCGCTCCCGAGCCTTTCAGGATCGGAGCGGCCACGGCGATGCTCTCCGACGCCAGGGCGCGAGAGAGGCCGCGCGGCGCGGTCTGGGCCTCGCCCAGCCGCTGGGCCAGCTCGGCCTTCACGGCCTCCTCCATGTCGCCGGCCAGCTGGCTCAGGACGTCGTCGAAAAGCTCCATCTCCAGCGCGCTGTGGCCGTCGCCGGAGAAGAACATGTCGGTGACGCCACGCAGCAGCTCGCGCCGCTTTTCGCTGGAGGGCTCATTGGCCAGGGTGATCAGTTCGTGGAGGCGCGATTCCATCATGACGCCTCGCCACGCGCGATAGCTTTGCGATCGGCGGGAGCGGCGGTGAAAACGACGACGCGCATGAACATCCGAACCGAAAGAACGTCGATACCGTCGTAGACGGCGCCGCTTAATCTTGGCCTAACGACCGCGCCAAGTGTTGAGAAGTCGACGTTCGGCGTACTCCATCGCCGCGTGCAGCCCAACGCCCAGGATGGCCAGGGCCAGGAGGGCCGCGAAGACCTTGGCGGTCTGCAGGCGGTTGTAGGCTTCGAGGATGCGCCAGGCGAGGCCCTGGGCTCCGCCCGAGCCGGCCACGAACTCGGCCACCACGGCGCCGATCACCGCCAGGCCCGCCGCCACCTTGTGCCCTTCCAGCAGGGCGGGCACGGCCGAGGGCAGGCGCAGGCGAACCAGGCGCTGCAACGGCGTCGCGCCATAGAGGTCGAAAAGGCGGGCGAGGTCCGGATCGACGGCTTTCAGACCGGTCAGGGCGCCCGAGAAGATCGGGAAGAAGGCGACGACGGCGGCCAGGCCGGTCACGGCGCGGCCCCGGATGCTCGATCCCGGCCCAGATCGTGACCAGCGGCGCGATCGCCACCAGGGGCGTGACCTGGAGGGTGACCGCGATCGGGCGGACGGCGTCCTCCAGCAGGCTGCTGAGGCTGACGGCCAGCGCCAGGGCGCAGGCGACCACGCTGGCGATGACCAGGGCGATCAGGGCTGTCGACAAGGTCGCCCAGGCGGAGCTCAGCAGCAGCGGCCAGGACTCCAGGAAAGCCGCGCCGATCGCGCTGGGGGCGGGCAGCAGATAGGACGGGACCGCCAGGGCGCGACAGGCGATCTCCCAGCCGCCCAGCAGGACGGCGATCAGGATGACGGGAGCCAGGATGCGCTTCACGCGGCCGCCTCCGTGGCCGTGGCCAGCAGGGTCGAGACGGCCTCTGCGGCGGACCGGAACGCCTCTGTGGTGCGGAAGCCGGGGAGACGGACGATCGGGCCGTCGATGGCGACCTCGCCGGCGACGCGGCCGGGGCCGGGGGCCATGACCACGACGCGGCCGGCCATGTAGACGGCTTCCTCGACATTGTGAGTGACGAAGACGACGGCGGGCGAAAGCTCGGCGGCCAGGGCCAGGACGTCGTCGGCCAGGGCGCGGCGGGTGATCTCGTCCAGGGCGGCGAACGGCTCGTCGAGCAGCAGCAGACGGGGGCGGGTGACGAGGGCGCGGGCCAGCGAAGCGCGCATGGCCATGCCGCCGGACAGCTGCCCCGGCCGTGCGGCCAGCGCCTGGCCCAGCCCGACCTTGCGCAGCGCCTCGTCGGCGGCCGCCAGGGCCTCGCGCTTACCGGCGCCCGCCAACTCCAAGGGCAGTGCCGCGTTGTCCCGCGCCGACAGCCAGGGCGCGAGCGTGGGCGACTGGAAGACAACCGAGGTCTCGCCCTTGCCGGCCGCGCGGGTCACGACGCCGCGGGTCGGCGCCTCGAGGCCCGCGAGCAGCCGCAGAGCCGTCGACTTGCCGCAGCCGGACGGCCCGACCAAGGCGACGATCTCACCGGGCGCGAGAGCCAGATCGATGGGGCCCAGGGCGCGGCCCCGGGCGTAGTCGACCTCGACGCCGGAAAGGTTGGCGATAGATGCGCTCATTGGCCCTTGGGCAGGAACTGCAGCGTGTAGGCCTTCTTGTAGTCCATCGTCTTCGGATAGACGCCTTGCTCCGAGGCGACCTTGAAGAATTCGGTCCAGCGGGCGTCGCTCATCTGGCCGATCTCGCCATCCTTGCCGACGATGCCGTACGACCGCATCTTTTCACGGGCCTGGTCGAGCACGTCCTGGGTCATCTCCGGATTGTCCTTCAGGATCGCCGCGTCGCCGGGCTTGGGATCGCCGTACAGATACGACGTCCAGCCGGCGGCGGTCGCCTCGACGAAGGCCTGCACGGCCGCGGGGTTCTTGGCGATCAGGCTGTCGGGGACCAGGGCCATCGAGGCGTAGGCGGGATAGCCGCTGTCGGCCAGCAGGAAGACCGCCGGTCTGATCTTGCCCTCCTTCTCGATCAGATACGGCTCGCTGGTGGCGTAGCCCTGCTGGATCACCCGTTTGTCGGCCAGGAAGGGCGCGCTGGAATAGTTGTACTTGCGCACCTGGTCGTCGGCGAAGCCGTACTTGGCTTTCAGCCAGATCCAAAAGGCGGTGATCGAGGCGTCGGCCAGCAGGATCGGGCGACCCTTCATATCGGCGATCGACGCGATCCCCTGGTCCGGGTGGGCGATCAGGACCTGCGGGTCTTTCTGCATGAAGGCCGCCACGGCCTTCACCGGCGCGCCCTCCTTGGCCAGGTTCATGACGATGAAGCTGTTCGAGCCGACCCCGACGTCGACCGCGCCGGTGGCCAAGAGTTGCGGGACGTTCACCGCCGGGCCGCCCTGGATCAGGGTCACGTCCAGGCCGCGCTTCTTGTACTCGCTGGTGGCCAGCGCCTGATAGTAGCCGCCCAGCTCGGCCTGCGCCCGCCAGTCGGTCGCCAGCTTCAGCTTGGTGGCGCCCGTCTGCGTGGCGTCCTTGCTGGGCGCGGGCGAGCAGGCGGCGAGCAGCGCGGTCAGGCCCAGCATGGCCCCCGTGATGACAAAGGCGCGACGGCGCATCGAAATGGTTCCCTCGTTCCCGGTGAAGTTAGGGGCGAGGCGGAAGACTTCCAAGCCAGAACGCGAAGGCGAGGTCAGGCCTAACGGAGCGTGGGCTTGCGCCGCCAACGCTCGACCTTGGCGTACAGCGTCTCACGTTGGACCGGCTTGGGGATGTGATCGACCATGCCGGCGGCGTAGCAGCGCTCCACCTGGGCCGGCAGGGCGTCGGCGCTCATGGCGATGATCGGCGCGGTCCCGAAGGGCGCGGGCAGGGCGCGGATGGCGCGGGTCGCCTGCAGTCCGTCCATCTCGGGCATGTGCATGTCCATCAGGATCAGGTCGTAGGCGGTGCTCCGCGCGCGATCAACCGCCTGGCCGCCGCTCTCGGCCTGGTCGACCTCGTAGCCGGCCATGCTCATCAGCGTGGCGGCGATTTCCAGGTTGATCGGATGGTCGTCGACGACCAGGACCCGCCCAACCGCCGCTTCCGCCGCCGGCGTGGGGGCGGGCGCCGCGGCCCGTTCCACGCGCCGGGCCGACAGTTCAAACCAGAAGCAAGATCCGCGTCCGGGCACGCTGTCGACGCCGATCTTGCCGCCCATGGCGTCCACGAGGGCGCGGCAGATGGCAAGACCAAGCCCCGCCCCGGACGGCATACGGCCCAGCGCGACATCGGCGGACGCCCGCTGGAACAGCAACGCCTGCTTTTCCAAAGCGATACCGACACCGGTGTCCACGATTTCGAAGCGGAGCCTGTCCGTGGCGGCGCCGGGGTCGATGATCAACCGGACGGAGATGCGTCCCTGATCGGTGAACCTGATGGCGTTGTTCAGCAGGTTGATCAGCACCTGACGCACGCGATCGGCGTCGAGATCGTGGTGGCGGTGGTCAGGGTCGATGACGTCGAGATCAAGCTCGAGTCCCTTGGCGCGGACTTCGGGCGCCATGATCGCCACCGTCTCGCGCACCAGCTCCGCCGCCGAGGTCGGCTGCGGCTGCAGTTCGATCTGGCCAGCTTCGACCCGGGAGAAGTCGAGGATGTCGTCCAGCACGGTCACCAAGGCGGCGCCGGCGCTGTCGATCAGGTTCACTTGCCGCCGGGCGTCGGGCGAGAGGTCGTCGCGCTTGGCCAGGAGTTGGGCGAAGCCGAGCACGCTGTTCAGCGGCGTCCGGATCTCGTGGCTCATCGTGGCCAGGAACTCGGTCTTGGCCTCGGTGGCGGCGAGCGCGCGAGCCCGAGCGACGCGGGTCAATTGTTCTCGGCGCTGAAGCAGGCGCCGCAGCCGATCCTGCTGCGCCAGGACCAGGCTGGCGGCCATGCAGGTATAGAACAGCACCGCGATGAAGATCTGGATCGTTCGGGCCTGAGCCGTTGGCCCCAGGATGGCGTTGAATCTCGGCGAGGCGCCGGACATGGCGATCGGCAGGGTGATCAGCGCCACGATGAGGCACGCCATCGCCGCGCCTCGCGCGCCCAGCCGGTAAGCGGCGACCAGGGCGATCGGGAAGATCAGGAAGGGCGGCGCGCCCGACAGCGGATGCGCGCAAAGCAGCGTGACCGCGGCCACGGCGAACAGCAGGGAGCCCTGTTCAACCAACGAAACGCGATAGGCCCGACGGTGCTGGGAGTCGATCAGCACGAGGGCCGCCGGCAGGACAACCGCCAGGCCAAGCGCGCCGCGCAGGAACCAATCCACCCAGGTCTTGAGCAGGGGCTCGCCGAAGGACAGCGACAGGACGGCGGCGCAAATCGTCGCCGAGACCGCCGCGATGGGCGTGGTGACAGCGGGAAGAACCGCCAGGGCGCGCATGGTTCGCACGCGCGGGGCCCGCCCCCACAGGCGGACGCACACCCACCAGAGCGCGAGCGCCTCCAGCGTGTCGATCGCCGCGTAGAGCAGCGCGCGGGGGACGCTATCCCCCACGAGGAGGTCGGCGGCGACGTGGAAGGCGACGAAGACGCTCGCCAGCGCCAGGCGCCGCTTGGGCGTCAGGGCCACGAGCCCCGCGGCGAGCAAGGCGTTAGCCGGCCAGAAGGCGGCGACGCCCAGGATCGTGCGGGTCAGAAACTCGCTGAAGAAGAGCCCGCCGACGAGCGCCACGGAGAGGCCTTGCAGCAAGGCCGCCTGCCGCCTCCGCTCATGCTGCGCCAGCCCCTGCGGCATACGCTTCCATCCCCCACTCCGCCGTGTTCGGCGGTCAAGCTCGACTATGGTCCGCGCGTCGAAAGCGACGGAGGCCAAGTGTTCGCCGTCTTCGCTTGGCGGACACGGTGACGTTACCACTCAATACGCACGCGCGACGACGGGTTGCCTGCTCATCCGGGGATGTGTCGTTTCGCCGCAGGACGCCTCCGCGACCGCCGCACCCCTCGACTCGCCCCTATCGCGCTTGTGTAAAATGGGCGGGATGACAATGCATGCCGTAGACAACAATTCAAGGGCTTGTAGTTGTTTCAGGTCCCGCGCTGTGGCGCGCAAGACCTCGAGCAGCACTATGTCGGGTCAGCCTGCGGCGAGGCTTTCCTTCTTTTCTTCGAGTTCGAGCCACTCCATCTCGGCTTGCTCGAGATCAGCACGCGCCTTGTCCAGGGCCTTCATGGTTTTATCGAATGTCGCCGGATCTCGGCTGTAGAGATTGGGATCGGCGAGCGCTTCCTCGAGTTTGGCGATGATTGAGGGACTCTTGGCGATCAGGGTCTCGCATTCCTCCAGGCGCCGTTGGTCTTTGTATGAAAGCTTCACGCTCTTCTTCGCCGGCGGCGGCGCGGCGGGCGCGACCTTGGGCGCGACGGCCGTGATCGGCGCGCGGACGGCGCTGAAGAAGCCCGGGTTCTGATCCATCAGGTCGGTCCAGCCGCCCGGCGTCTCGATAACCCTGCCCCGGCCGTCCAGCGCGATCGTCGAGGTGGCCAGGCGATCGATGAAGTCGCGGTCGTGGCTGACCAGGATCAGCGTGCCCTCGAAATCGGCCAGCAGGTCCTCCAGCAGGTCCAGCGTGTCCATGTCGAGGTCGTTGGTCGGCTCGTCCAGCACCATCAGGTTGGTCGGATTGGCCAGAGCCCTCGCCAGCAGCAGGCGGTTGCGCTCGCCGCCCGAGAGGCTGGTCACCGGCTGGCGCAGCTGGGCGTCGGTGAACAGGAACTCCTTGGCGTAGCCGGCCACGTGCTTGGACTGGCCGCGCACGACGATGGAGTCGCCGCCGCCGGGTGTCAGGAAGTCCCAGACCGTGATCTTGTCCGAAAGCGCCATGCGCGCCTGGTCGATGTACGAGACCTCGAGATTGGCGCCCAGCTGCACCGAGCCGGCGTCCAGCGCCAGCTCGCCCAGAAGCAGCTTGACCAGGGTGGTCTTGCCCGCGCCATTCGGGCCGACCAGCGCCACGCGGTCGCCGCGTAGGATGCGCGTCGAGAAGTTCTCGACGATGGTTCGCTCGCCAAAGCGCTTGGTGACGCCCTTGGCCTCGATCACGCGCTTGCCCGAGATCCCGGCGGACTCGACCGCCATGGTCATGGTTCCGCGCTGATCGCCCTGACGATCCTTCTTTTCCGCGCGAAGGGCCAGCAGCGCCCGGCGGCGGCCCTCGTTGCGAGCCCGTCGCCCCTGGACGCCGCGCGCCAGCCAGGCGTTCTCGCGCTCCAGCACCTTGTCCAGCCGTCGCGCTTCTTCCGCCTCGGCCGCCATCACGCTGTCCGCCCAGGCCTCGAACTCCGAGAAGCCCCGGTCCAGGCGGCGGATCTTGCGATGCTCCAGCCAGAAGCAGCGCTCGGTCACCCGGTTCAGGAAGGCGCGGTCGTGGCTGACGATCAGCACGGCGCATTTCGAGGCGGCCAGTTCCTCTTCCAGGGTCTGGATCGCAAAGATGTCGAGGTGGTTGGTCGGCTCGTCCAGCAGCAGGACGTCAGGCTGTTCGGCGAAGGCGCGCGCGAGGGCGGCGCGGCGGGTCTCACCTCCGGACAAACCCTTGGCGACCTTGTTCGGATCGAGGCCGAAGTCGGTGAGCGCCGCCTGGGCCTCGTAGTCCTGCGCCCCGCCGGCCGTGGCGTAGTCGAGCAGGGTCTCGCCGGTGATCTCCGGCTCCTGACCGACATAGACGACCTTGGCGCCCGGCTGCACCGAGCGCTCGCCGCTGTCGGCCTCGACGCCCTGGGCGGCGAGGATCTTCAGTAGCGTCGACTTGCCCGCGCCGTTGCGGCCGACCAGGCAGGCGCGCACGCGTGGCTCCAGCGCCAGATCGACGCCGTCGAACAGCGGCTTGGCGCCGTCGGCGAGACGGACGTCCTTGAGGGCGAGTATGGGCGCGCGGGGAGGAGGAGCCATGGTCGTCACGGATATGGAGCGGGAGGATCGCGAAGGCGAGGCCCTATCGCAGGCGGGCTCCCGAGGAAACCGTCAAATCGAACCCAGCGCGGCGTCGCTGTTGCAAGGGGACGACCAAATCCCCCGTCAACAGCTGGCGAAACGCGGCTTTGTGCGCGCCCCGGGGCCCATTAGATAAGCCTTAGGCGCGCGGCTTCGATTCAGAGGGCCGGGCCAAGGATTGAGTAGCCATGGCGCGTGAACGTCCCGAACCGATCTTCAACGCGCCGTGGCCTGCCCTGCTGGCCGCCGCCTCGATCCTGGCGCCCAACGCCATCCTGATGAACGCCGATGAGCCGACCATCCTGTCGCTGGCTCTGGTCCCGAGGGACTTCTGGGCCGGTCATTGGACGGGCGTCGTCACCATGATGTTCGTGCATGGCGGTTGGCTGCACGCGCTGATGAACGCCGCCTTCGCGGTCGCCTTCGGCGCCCCGGTCGCCCGTTTGCTGGGAACCAGCGCGAGAGGCGGAGCGGTTTTCGCGCTCTTCTATATGGCGTGCGGGATCGGGTCGGGTGTCGGCTACGCGATCCTGCATCCTGACGCCATGGGGCCTGTGGTCGGCGCCTCGGGCGCGGTGTCGGGTCTGATGGGCGCGGCGGCCCGTACGATGGACGGGCGAGGCGGGCTTGGACCGATGTTCGGCCCTCAGGTTCTGTCGCTGGGCCTGGGCTGGCTGGTGGTGAACCTCGTCATGGCGGTCGCCGGAGGTCTTCTGACCGGCGGAGCCGGCGGCGTGGCCTGGGAGGCTCACCTGATCGGCTTCGCCGTCGGCGTGCTGGTGATCGGCCCCTTCGTCCGCTGGGCCGGCCCCGGCGATCCCGCGCCGCGCGATCCCCATTGATCCCGGGGCCCGTTTGCGAGACCCTCGTTCCATAAAGAACAAGGGAGGTAGCTCAGTGCTGATTTCTCAAATCCTCAAGGACAAGGGTGATTTGGTGTTCACGGCCTCCCCCCAGGAGACCGTCGGCGCCGCGGCCGCCCTTCTGCATACCCGTCGGGTCGGCGCCATGGTGGTCGTCGATGAGACCGAGGCGGTGGTCGGCATCCTCTCCGAACGCGACATCGTCCGCGTGATCGCCAAGGAGGGGGCGGCGGCCCTGACCAAGCCGATTTCCAGCTGCATGAGCGCCAAGGTGATCTTCGCCGAGCCGCACGAGACGGTCGACGCTTTGCTCGAGCGGATGACCGATCGCCGAATCCGCCACCTTCCGGTGGTCAAGGGCGGACGCCTGGCCGGCATCATCTCGATCGGCGACCTTGTGAAGCACAAGATCAACGAAGCGCTGGCCGAGGCCGACGGCCTCAAGGCCTATATCGCCGCCGGCTGACAGGGGGCGCTCTCTCTATAGAGAGGAGCCTATGGAGAGCGGGCTGAAGCGTCAGCCCTCGATCAACTCCGCGCCGACGCCCTGGACGGCGTCGGCCAAGCTGTAGCCTTCCAGCACGGCGGCCGTGGCGTCGCGCGCTCTCAGCAGGGCTTCGCGAAGGGCGCAGGTCGCGATGTCGCGGCAGTCCTCGCAGCGCCGGAAGGCCGTTCGACTGACGCACGGGGTCAGGGCCAATGGGCCGTCGACCAGGCGAATGATCTCGGCGAAGCTGATCTGGTCGGCTGTGCGCCCCAGGACATAGCCGCCGAACTTGCCGCGTCGGCTGATGATCAGGCCTTCTCGAGACAGGGACAGCAGGATCGCCTCGAGGAACTTGCGGGGCGCGTCGGCGCGTTCGGCCAATTCGCCGGCCGTGACCTGCCCGTTCTCGCGAGCCAGTTCGATCATCGCGCGCAGGGCGTAGCGCGCCTTCTGGGATAACATGGACGCCGGTGACCTTGTTCAAGCGCGCATGAGGCGCGTCTCTTAAAGAGCGTTCAGCCTTCTGAGCGACGCTTGGTCGCGACGCAAGCCTCGCGTGACGGCGTTCATGCACAGAGGAATGGTCCGTCTGGGGATAAGCCGGCCATTTCGGGCTTGTCGGAGCGGGGAGGGGGCTCTAGAAGCCGCCCCTCGCTTCGGGGCCGCGGCCGCTGAACGGAACCTTCGCCTTTCGGGGCTTGCGTTTCGAACAGTAGATCGCTAAGTTCCGCAGCCTCAATCGAATCTCTTCGAACTTGCAGCGCTCCTCACGGCGCGCTTCGGGTGTCTTTTGCGCTCTAAAGTGGCCTCGGTCGCAAGAATAGCAAAAAGAAAAAGAGGCGGTTGACCGGGGAATTCGGTTTCGCTAGAAGCCGCGCTCCCTGAAATACTGGAGCCGCCGCAAGGTTGTTCAAGTACTTCACTCCGGAAGGGCTTCTCTTTCTTTTGAAAAAGATGCTTGACTGGCTCCGGTGACTTCTTTAGAAGCTGCCGGCTCCGCCGAAAGCCTCCTGGGCTGGCTGGCGGAAAAAGTCGGAGAGTTTCTCGCAGAAACGATTTGACACGGAATTCGAGGTTGGATAGATAGCCGCCTCCGCCGACACCGGGCGCTAAACGGTGGGGCCGCTGAAGCGGTTCGGGTCTTTGACATTGTTGATTTGGAAAGAGAAACGCAGGCGGCGGCGCTCTGGCGGTTCACTCTACGGAGTGGATCATTGACGCTGACGTTATGCGGTCTCTTGAAGACACCATTTATACGCCGATTGGCCTTCGGGCTGGTCGGAGTGTGATGGGAACTCGTCAAGATACTATGCAAACCAGAACGCAGACTGAGGTTTTCCCCTCGGTCTAAACACTGGAGTCAATGTCAACTCAACCTGAGAGTTTGATCCTGGCTCAGAGCGAACGCTGGCGGCAGGCCTAACACATGCAAGTCGAACGGATCCTTCGGGATTAGTGGCGGACGGGTGAGTAACACGTGGGAACGTGCCCTTTGGTTCGGAACAACTCAGGGAAACTTGAGCTAATACCGGATGTGCCCTTCGGGGGAAAGATTTATCGCCATTGGAGCGGCCCGCGTCTGATTAGCTAGTTGGTGAGGTAAAGGCTCACCAAGGCGACGATCAGTAGCTGGTCTGAGAGGATGATCAGCCACATTGGGACTGAGACACGGCCCAAACTCCTACGGGAGGCAGCAGTGGGGAATCTTGCGCAATGGGCGAAAGCCTGACGCAGCCATGCCGCGTGAATGATGAAGGTCTTAGGATTGTAAAATTCTTTCACCGGGGACGATAATGACGGTACCCGGAGAAGAAGCCCCGGCTAACTTCGTGCCAGCAGCCGCGGTAATACGAAGGGGGCTAGCGTTGCTCGGAATTACTGGGCGTAAAGGGAGCGTAGGCGGACTGTTTAGTCAGAGGTGAAAGCCCAGGGCTCAACCTTGGAATTGCCTTTGATACTGGCAGTCTTGAGTACGGAAGAGGTATGTGGAACTCCGAGTGTAGAGGTGAAATTCGTAGATATTCGGAAGAACACCAGTGGCGAAGGCGACATACTGGTCCGTTACTGACGCTGAGGCTCGAAAGCGTGGGGAGCAAACAGGATTAGATACCCTGGTAGTCCACGCCGTAAACGATGAGTGCTAGTTGTCGGCATGCATGCATGTCGGTGACGCAGCTAACGCATTAAGCACTCCGCCTGGGGAGTACGGTCGCAAGATTAAAACTCAAAGGAATTGACGGGGGCCCGCACAAGCGGTGGAGCATGTGGTTTAATTCGAAGCAACGCGCAGAACCTTACCACCTTTTGACATGCCCGGACCGCCACAGAGATGTGGCTTTCCCTTCGGGGACTGGGACACAGGTGCTGCATGGCTGTCGTCAGCTCGTGTCGTGAGATGTTGGGTTAAGTCCCGCAACGAGCGCAACCCTCGCGATTAGTTGCCATCAGGTTTGGCTGGGCACTCTAATCGTACTGCCGGAGTTAATCCGGAGGAAGGCGGGGATGACGTCAAGTCCTCATGGCCCTTACAAGGTGGGCTACACACGTGCTACAATGGCGACTACAGAGGGCTGCAATCCCGCGAGGGGGAGCCAATCCCTAAAAGTCGTCTCAGTTCGGATTGTTCTCTGCAACTCGAGAGCATGAAGTTGGAATCGCTAGTAATCGCGGATCAGCATGCCGCGGTGAATACGTTCCCGGGCCTTGTACACACCGCCCGTCACACCATGGGAGTTGGCTTTACCCGAAGGCGCTGCGCTAACCGCAAGGGGGCAGGCGACCACGGTAGGGTCAGCGACTGGGGTGAAGTCGTAACAAGGTAGCCGTAGGGGAACCTGCGGCTGGATCACCTCCTTTCTAAGGATGCTTCTCCAGGCTCTCACGGGTCTATTGAAGCTCCAAGACACGGTGCGCTTGACGCACCACAAAGAGCGGATCGCCGCCGTCTTCGTTTCTCTTTCCACTCATCCTGATCGTCGAGATCAGGATGCGATCGCGAGCCCGGAGCGGATGCCCCGAAGGCCGTCATAGGCCTGTAGCTCAGGTGGTTAGAGCGTACGCCTGATAAGCGTAAGGTCGGCAGTTCGAGTCTGCCCAGGCCTACCACTCTTTCTCCTGACTTCGGATCACGACCAGCTCTCCTGGCTAACCTCCATCTCTTGCAAAAGAGCGGGGCCATAGCTCAGTTGGTAGAGCGCCTGCTTTGCAAGCAGGATGTCGTCGGTTCGAATCCGTCTGGCTCCACCATGCTTTGTTGGAAATCTCGCTTCGTCTTCGCTCAAGCAGCGAAGCGGTAGCGAAGACGATGAAACAAAGAGGTTCTCGCGATTGGAATGACAAGTTTGCAGCAGCGCCTGGCGCTGATGCGAAATGACATTGTGAAGGCAGGGTTCTCCCGCCGACCGCAGCTCACCCCTGGGATGCGGATCCGGTTTAAGGGCGGACTTAAGAAGACATCATTGTCTGACTAAAGGTAGAGCTCATGCTCAGGCCTCCCCGCGTGACGCGGCGAGACCTGAAACAGCATGGGTTTTGCTGAGAACGATCAAGCGCATAAGGGCTTCTGACGGATGCCTTGGCATTGAGAGGCGATGAAGGACGTGGCACGCTGCGATAAGAGCCGGGGAGGCGCGAGCACCCTTTGATCCGGCTATCTCCGAATGGGGAAACCCACCTTTATGGTCACCCGACTTAGCTTCGCCTTCGGGCGGGGCCAGGATCGGTTGATCAGACAAGGTATAATGGGCTGAATACATAGGCTCCATTAAGCAAACCCGGGGAACTGAAACATCTCAGTACCCGGAGGAAAGGACATCAACCGAGACTCCCGTAGTAGTGGCGAGCGAACCGGGACCAGGCCAGTGCTGTCGTGACATAAAGCTGAAGGATCTGGGAAGGTCCGCCATAGTGGGTGATAGCCCCGTAAGCGTCAAATAGCGACAGACTCGAGTAGGGCGGGACACGTGAAATCCTGTCTGAACATGGGGGGACCACCCTCCAAGCCTAAGTACTCCTCAATGACCGATAGCGAACAAGTACCGTGAGGGAAAGGTGAAAAGCACCCCGACAAGGGGAGTGAAACAGAACCTGAAATCGGAAGCCTACAAGCAGTCGGAGCCACCGCGCGTGGTGACGGCGTACCTTTTGTATAATGGGTCAGCGACTTCATGTGCCGTGCAAGCTTAAGCCGTTAGGTGTAGGCGCAGCGAAAGCGAGTCTGAATAGGGCGAATAAGTACGTCGCATGACGACCCGAAACCAGGTGATCTATCCATGAGCAGGTTGAAGGTAAGGTAACACTTACTGGAGGACCGAACCGGTGAATGTTGAAAAATTCTCGGATGACTTGTGGATAGGGGTGAAAGGCCAATCAAACCTGGACATAGCTGGTTCTCCGCGAAAACTATTTAGGTAGTGCCTCGGACGTATTCCTTGGGGGGTAGAGCACTGAATGGATGCGGGCGGCGCGAGCTGTACCAATTCTAATCAAACTCCGAATACCCAAGAGAACTATCCGGGAGACACACGGCGGGTGCTAACGTCCGTCGTGAAAAGGGAAACAACCCTAACCATCATCTAAGGCCCCCAAGTTCTGGCTAAGTGGGAAACGATGTGGGTTTGCTTTGACAACCAGGATGTTGGCTTAGAAGCAGCCATCATTTAAAGAAAGCGTAACAGCTCACTGGTCAAGCGAACCTGCGCGGAAAATGTAACGGGGCTCAAGCCAGACGCCGAAGGTATGGGTGTGCGTAAGCACGCGGTAGCGGAGCGTTCCGTAAGCCGGTGAAGGTGAGGCGTGAGCCTTGCTGGAGGTATCGGAAGTGAGAATGCTGACATGAGTAGCGATAAAGAGGGTGAGAGACCCTCTCGCCGAAAGCCCAAGGGTTCCTGCGTAAAGCTAATCTGCGCAGGGTTAGTCGGCCCCTAAGGCGAGGCCGAAAGGCGTAGTCGATGGGAATCAGGTGAATATTCCTGAACCAGTTGGAAGTGACGGATCTGGTAAATTGTCAGGGCTTATTGGATTGCTCCTGGCAGTGAACAGGTCCCTGGAAATAACTCCAACGGAGACCGTACCCGAAACCGACACAGGTGGGCAGGTAGAGTATACCAAGGCGCTTGAGAGAACTATGCTGAAGGAACTCGGCAAATTGCACGCGTAACTTCGGGATAAGCGTGACTCTTCTTTGGGCAACCAGAGAAGAGTGGCACAAGCCAGGGGGTAGCGACTGTTTATCAAAAACACAGGGCTCTGCGAAGCCGCAAGGCGACGTATAGGGTCTGACGCCTGCCCGGTGCCTGAAGGTTAAAAGGAGGGGTGCAAGCTCTGAATTGAAGCCCAGGTAAACGGCGGCCGTAACTATAACGGTCCTAAGGTAGCGAAATTCCTTGTCGGGTAAGTTCCGACCTGCACGAATGGCGTAACGACTTCCCCACTGTCTCCAGCATAGGCTCAGCGAAATTGAATTCCCCGTGAAGATGCGGGGTTCCCGCGGTCAGACGGAAAGACCCTATGAACCTTTACTGCAGCTTCGCCTTGGCGTTAGCAGCAACATGTGTAGGATAGGTGGGAGGCTATGAAACTCGGGCGCCAGTTCGAGTGGAGCCATCCTTGAAATACCACCCTTATTGTTGCTGACGTCTAACCGCGGCCCGTTATCCGGGTCCGGGACATGGCGTGGCGGGCAGTTTGACTGGGGCGGTCGCCTCCCAAAGTGTAACGGAGGCGCGCGATGGTGGGCTCAGACCGGTCGGAAATCGGTCGTCGAGTGCAATGGCATAAGCCCGCCTGACTGCGAGACTGACAAGTCGAGCAGAGACGAAAGTCGGCCATAGTGATCCGGTGGTCCTGCGTGGAAGGGCCATCGCTCAACGAATAAAAGGTACTCTAGGGATAACAGGCTGATTTTGCCCAAGAGTCCATATCGACGGCAAAGTTTGGCACCTCGATGTCGGCTCATCACATCCTGGGGCTGGAGCAGGTCCCAAGGGTTCGGCTGTTCGCCGATTAAAGTGGTACGTGAGCTGGGTTCAGAACGTCGTGAGACAGTTTGGTCCCTATCTGCCGTGGGTGTACGAGACTTGAGAGGATCTGTCCCTAGTACGAGAGGACCGGGATGGACACACCTCTGGTGGGCCTGTCATGGCGCCAGCTGTGCAGCAGGGTAGCTAAGTGTGGAATAGATAACCGCTGAAAGCATCTAAGCGGGAAACTAACCTCAAAACAAGGTCTCGCTGAGAGCCGTGGAAGACCACCACGTTGATAGGCCGGGTGTGGAAGTGCGGCGACGCATGGAGCTTACCGGTACTAATAGCTCGATAGGCTTGATCGTTCTTCAGTCAAACCCATGCACCAGCATGGCTCTACTTCAGACACTGATGTCTTCTTCTTAAATCACTGCCCTCGAAAGAGGGCGGTCGATATCCCTTTCGCTGACCTGGTGGCTTTGCCGGGGGTTCCCCACCCGATCCCATTCCGAACTCGGTCGTTAAGTCCCCCTGGGCCAATGGTACTTCGTCTCAAGGCGCGGGAGAGTAGGTCGCCGCCAGGTCCGCCAAAAGGATATCAAACCCAAGTCCGCAAACCCTGCACACACAATCTCACAAAACACCCTGACGCGGGGTGGAGCAGCCCGGTAGCTCGTCAGGCTCATAACCTGAAGGTCACAGGTTCAAATCCTGTCCCCGCACCCAAGGTCCCCCAGGTCGATTTTGGGCCGATATGTCCACCCCGTCCGATTGCGGCCGGGGTTTTTCTATATCGGTGCGTGCAATTTAGAGTGGCATTGGCGCCACGCTTGCCCCCCGAACCGCGAAAATTTCTGGCGCTCGCCGCCTTCCCGTCGATTTTCTCCGCTCAAAGCCCATAGCGCGTGGCGCGGTTTTGCGTCATGACTTCCGTTGGAAGGACGCGGGCCGACTATCAGCCCGTCGATTGAGGTGTTTGAGGATAATATGGCGAACGGTGTCGTTAAGTGGTTCAACCCGGCCAAGGGCTTTGGCTTCATTCAGCCCGAGGACGGCGGCCAGGACGTGTTCGTCCATATCGCCGCGGTTGAACGCTCGGGTCTGTCGGGCCTGAACGAGGGTGATCAAGTCGCGTACGAACTGGAAGAGGACCGCCGCTCGGGTAAGACCTCGGCCGGTCAACTGCGCGTCACGGGCCATGGCCCGGCTCCGGCCGGCGGCGGCGCTGGCCGTGGCGCTCCGCGCCCGGCGCGCGGCGGCTTTGACAGCGCGCCTCGCAACAACTTCTCGAGCGGCACCGGCGAGTCCGGCACCGGCGTCGTGAAGTGGTTCAACACCACCAAGGGCTTTGGCTTCATCCAGCCGGACAACGGCGGCGGCGATGTGTTCGTGCACATCTCGGCCGTGGAGCGCGCCGGCCTGCGTGGCCTGAACGAAGGCCAGCAAGTCGGTTACGAGCTTGAACAGGACCGCCGCTCGGGCAAGACTTCGGCCGGCAACCTGCGCATCCTCTAAGCGCAAAAAAGAAGAGGCCGCCCCGGACGGGACGGCCTTTTCAGAGACTTTCGAGGGCCCCGCCCGACGTTGACGCGTCGGTCGGGGCCTTTTGTCGTTTCAGGCTAGCGCTCAGGCGGGCGTTTGGGCCCGTTCGGAGGCCGCCTGGTTCACGGCCAAGGCCGTGAGGTTGACGATGCCGCGCGCCGTCACGCTGGGAATCAGCACGTGCAGCGGTTTGGCCATGCCCAGCAGCAGCGGGCCGACCAGCAGCGATTCGGTGGCCGCGCTCAGCAGGGTCAGGCCGATATTGGCCGCGTCCAGCGTCGGCATGACCAAGAGGTTGGCCGAGCCCTTCAGCGGGCTGTCGGCGACCATGCGCTCGCGCAGGTGCTGGCTGAGGGCCGCATCTGCGTGCATCTCGCCGTCGACCTCCAACTCCGGCGCTTGTTCGCGGAGAATGGAGAGCGCCTCGCGCATCTTGCGCGCGGTCGGCGAATTGCTGGCTCCGAACGAGGAGTGCGAGAGCAGGGCGGCCTTGGGCGTCAGGCCAAAACGGCGGACCGCTTCGGCGGCCAGCTGAGTGCACTCGGCGATCTGCTCGGCGGTCGGGTCGACATTGACGTGGGTGTCGCAGAAGAACAGCGTGCCGTTGTCCAGGATCAGCGACGACATCGCGTAGACGCGGCTGACATTGTCCCGCTTGGGGATGATCGGCAGGGCGTACTTCAGGTGCTGCCACCAGTCGCCGCTGCCGCCGACCAGGGCGGCTTGGACATAGCCCGACGCCAGTAGCATCGAGGCGGCCACCGTGCGGCGGCCCTGGACGCGGCGTTCGGCGGCCGTCGGCGGGACGCCGCGACGACCGACAAGCTTCTGGTAGTCCGCCACCAGCGGACCGAAGAGGTCCTTGTCGGCCTGGGGATCGACGATTTCGACCGTCCCGCCGACATCGAGGCGCAGACCCATGTCCTGGATCTTGGCCTTGATCACCTCGCGGCGGCCGACCAGCACCGGCGAGGCCAGGCCTTCGTCGACCACCGTCTGGACCGCGCGCAGCACGCGCTCGTCCTCGGCCTCGGCGTAGGCGACCTTGACCGGCGCCTTGCGGGCCCGCTCGAAGACCGGCCGCATCAGCTGGCCCGAGCGATAGACGAAGAGCTCCAGCTCCTGGCGGTAGGCGTCGAAATCGGCGATCGGCCGGGTGGCGACGCCGCTGTCCATGGCCGCCTTCGCCACGGCCGGCGCGATCTGCAGGATCAGGCGCGGGTCGAAGGGCTTGGGAATGATGTACTGCGCGCCGAAGACGGGCGCCGCGCCGCCATAGGCGGAGGCGACCACTTCCGAGGCTTCGGCGCGGGCGAGTTCGGCGATCGCCTCGACGGCCGCGACCTTCATCGCCTCGTTGATCTCGGAGGCGCCGACGTCCAGCGCGCCGCGGAAGATGAAGGGGAAGCAGAGGACGTTGTTGACCTGGTTGGGATAGTCGCTGCGGCCGGTCGCCATGATGGCGTCGGGACGGGCGGCGTAGACCAGCTCGGGCAGAATCTCCGGATCCGGATTGGCCATGGCCAGGATCAGCGGGTTCGGGGCCAGCAGCGGCAGCCATTCGGGCTTGAAGACGCGCGGGGCCGAGAGACCCAGGAAGATGTCGGCGCCCGGCAGCACCTCGGGCAGGGTGCGGGCGTCGGTCTGGCGGGCGTAGCGGGCCATGTTGTCCGGCATGTCCGGATCGCGGCCGGCGTGCACCACGCCCTTGATGTCGGTCAGGGTGACGTTCTCGACCGGCAGGCCCATCGACACCAGCAGGTCGACGCAGGCCAGGGCCGCCGCGCCGGCGCCCGAGGTCACCAGCTTGACGTCCTTCAACGTCTTGCCCTGAACGAGCAGCGCGTTGCGGACGGCCGCGGCGCAGACGATGGCGGTGCCGTGCTGGTCGTCGTGGAACACCGGGATGTTCATCCGCTCGCGCAGGGCGCGCTCGATGACGAAGCACTCGGGGGCCTTGATGTCTTCCAGGTTCACGCCGCCGAACGTCGGCTCGAGCGCCGCCACCACCTCGATGAAGCGGTCGGGATCCTTGGCGTCGACCTCGATGTCGAAGACGTCTATGCCGGCGAACTTCTTGAAGAGGACGGCCTTGCCCTCCATCACCGGCTTGGACGCCAGCGGGCCGATATCGCCCAGGCCCAGCACCGCGGTGCCGTTCGAGATGACCGCGACCAGATTGCCGCGCGCGGTGTAGTCGCGGGCGGTGTCGGGGTCGTCGGCGATCGCCAGGCACGGCGCGGCGACGCCAGGCGAATAGGCGAGAGCGAGGTCGCGCTGGGTGGCCATCCGCTTGGTGGCTTCGATCGCCAGCTTTCCGGGCCGCGGGAGGCGGTGATAGTCCAACGCCGCCTTGCGGAAATCCTCGTCCATTGGTCTTCCTCTAGAAGCTCTGCGCGTTTTCGCGCGGCCCGTCTCGGTCGCGGGCCGTTCACCCGTCTAGCTACCGGGGATGACCGGCTTTTCCAACCCTGTGCGACCGGGGAATGATTTCATTTGTGATAGCGGTAACATCGCGTCGCTCGTCCGAGGGGCTCTCGCAAGTAATAAATCTATTATATAATGCCTGCGCTTCGGGCGCCGCGCGCCATGTTCCTCGGCGGTTCGGCGATCGCGTTTCGCGGGCGCCTCGCGATGCTGGACATGGCGACGCGCGCGGCCGAGCATCGACTCGATCGGAGTGCGGACGATGAGCGGATTGACGACACACATCCTCGACCAGGCGGCGGGCAGGCCGGCGGCGGGCGTCGCGGTGCGCGTCTCGTGGCGCGAGGGCGAGGCCCTGTCGCCGGTCGCCGAACTGCGCACCGACGCCGATGGTCGGGCGCGCCTGATCGATGGCGAGGCCCTGGCGGTCGGCGGCTATCGCCTGGAGTTTTCGATCGGCGACCACTTCAAGGCCTCGGGCCTGCCGGTCACTGATCCGCCGTTCCTGGATGTGGTGGTGATCGATTTCGCCGTCTCGAACACCGCGCAGCACTGGCACGTGCCGCTGCTGGTCTCGCCCTACGGCTATTCCACCTACCGGGGCAGCTGATGGGCGAGGTGATCCGTTTCCTGCTGGACGGCCAGGTGCAGGAGGTGCGCGGGGCCAATCCCACCACCACCCTGCTGGAACACCTGCGCGGCCCCATGCGCCGCACAGGCACCAAGGAAGGCTGCGCCGAGGGCGACTGCGGCTCGTGCACCGTCTTGGTCGGCGAGGCGGAGGGGGACACGGTCGCCTGGCGGGCGGTCAACGCCTGCATCCAGTTCCTGCCCATGCTGCACGGCAAGGCGCTGATGACGGTGGAGAGCCTGGTCAAGGACGATGCGCTGCATCCGGTCCAAGAGGCCATGGTCGAGAAGCACGGCTCGCAATGCGGCTTCTGCACGCCCGGGATCGTCATGTCGCTTTATGGCCGCGCGGTCGGAGCCAAAGGCGCGGACGCGCCGGTCGGCGAGGTGCTGGCCGGCAACCTGTGCCGCTGCACCGGCTATGGCCCAATCATCGAGGTCGCAAAGGCTGTGACGGCCGAGGCCGCGCCGGCGGTCGATCTGGCCGCCGTGCGTGACGAGACCATGCTGGCGCTGAGCTTCGAGGACGAGGTCCACGGCGTGACGCGGACATGGCTGTCGCCGCGAACGCTCGACGAGCTGGCGCAAGCCTATCTGCAGCACCCCGACGCCACGATCGTCGCCGGAGCGACCGATGTCGGCCTCTGGGTCACCAAGCAGCGGCGGCCGCTGCCGACCCTGATCAGCGTGTCCGAGGTGGCGGAGCTCAAGGCGATCGAGGAGACGCCCGACGAGCTGCGGATCGGCGCGGGCGTCCGCTATGTCGACGCGATCGATGTGCTGGCTCGGCTCTATCCGGACCTGGGCGTGATGATGCGGCGGCTGGGCTCGACCCAGGTGCGCAACAGCGGCACGATCGGCGGCAACATCGCCAATGGCTCGCCGATCGGCGACATGCCGCCGGCCCTGATCGCGGCCGAGGCGACCCTGGTCCTGCGGCGTGGGAACGAGCGGCGCGAACTGCCGCTGGAGGCCTTCTTCCTCGAGTACGGCAAGCAGGATCGGCGACCTGGCGAGTTCGTCGAGGCGGTCGTGGTTCCGAAGCTTCCGGTGGGACGGATCTTCAAGGTCTTCAAGCTGTCCAAGCGGTTCGACCAGGACATCTCGGCGGTCTGCGGCGCGTTCTCGATCGCGGTCGAGGATGGTGTCGTGACGGACGCGCGCATCGCCTTCGGCGGCATGGCCGGGACGCCCAAGCGCGCCAAAGCCTGCGAGGCGGCCCTGGTCGGTCAGTCCTGGAGCGAGGCGACGGTCGAGGCGGCGATGGCCGCCCTGGAGACCGACTACGCGCCGATGAGCGACATGCGCGCCTCGGCGACCTACCGCGCCCTGGCCGCGCGCAACATGCTGCGCAAGGTGTTCCTGGAGAGCCTATCGCCCGATCTCGAAACCCGCGTCATTCCGGAGAGCGCCCATGGCTGACTCCGGCGTCGCCCCCGCGATCACCGC
The DNA here is from genome assembly GCF_000092285.1 of Caulobacter segnis ATCC 21756. Taxonomy (NCBI): domain Bacteria; kingdom Pseudomonadati; phylum Pseudomonadota; class Alphaproteobacteria; order Caulobacterales; family Caulobacteraceae; genus Caulobacter; species Caulobacter segnis. The sequence goes on from NC_014100.1 coordinate 1,163,169, forward strand.
GCCGCGCGGCGTGAACGCGCCCCTGCCGCACGACAGCGCCGAACGGCATGTGGCGGGCTCGGCGATCTATGTGGATGACCTGCCCCAGCCGCCGGGGCTGCTGCACGTGCACCTGGGCACGAGCACGCGAGCCCACGCCCGGATCGCCAAGCTGGACCTGTCGGCCGTGCGGGCCTCGCCCGGCGTGGTGCTGGTGCTGAGCGCGCATGACATTCCCGGGGAGAACGACGTCAGCCCGGTGATCCACGACGATCGGCTTTTCGCTGACGGCGAGGTCCTCCACGTCGGCCAGAGCCTGTTCGCGGTCGCCGCGACCTCGATCGCCGCCGCCCGCGCCGCCGCGGCCAAGGCCGTGGTCGAGTACGAGGATCTTCCGGCCGCCATCGACATCGCCGCCGCCCGGGCCATGGACCTGAAGATCGAGGCCAGCCAGCGCATGGCGCGCGGCGACGCGCGGGCGGCGCTGGACGCCTCGCCGCGACGGATCCAGGGCGGCTTTTCGATGGGCGGCCAGGATCACTTCTATCTTGAGGGCCAGGTCGCCCTGGCCACGCCGCGCGAAGGCGGCGACGTCCACATCTGGTCGTCGACCCAGCACCCCAGCGAGGTGCAACACCTGATCGCCCGCGTGTTGGACCGGCCCCATACGGCGGTCACCGTCGAGGTCCGCCGCATGGGCGGAGGCTTTGGCGGCAAGGAGACGCAAGCCTCGCTGTTCGCCGCCGCCGCCGCCCTGGTCGCGGTCAAGACCGGCCGCCCGGCCAAGTGCCGGCCCGACCGCGACGAGGACATGGTCATGACCGGCAAACGGCATGACTTCGAGGTCGCCTACGACGTTGGCTTCGACGACGAGGGGCGGTTGACGGGTCTTTCGCTGGAGCTGGCCTCGCGCTGCGGGGCGACGACCGACCTGTCGATGGCGATCAACGACCGGGCGATGTTCCACGCCGACAACACCTACTTCCTGCCGGCGGTCGAGATCGTGTCGCACCGGTTCAAGACCCACACCGTCTCGAACACCGCTTTCCGGGGCTTTGGCGGCCCGCAGGGCATGCTGGCGATCGAGCGGGTGATGGACGCGGTCGCCGCCGAGGTCGGCCTCGATCCGCTAGAGGTGCGCCGCCGCAACCTCTATGGCGGCGAGGGCCGGAACCTGACGCCCTACCACCAGGTGGTCGAGGACAATGTCGCGCCGCAGTTGATCGAGGAACTGGCCGCGTCCTGCGATTACGAGGCCCGCCGCCGCGAGATCGAGGCGTTCAACAAGGCCAGCCCCGTGCTGAAGAAGGGCGTCGCCCTGACGCCCGTGAAGTTCGGCATCTCGTTCACGACCACCCACCTCAACCAGGCCGGCGCGCTGATCCACCTCTACGCCGACGGCTCGATCCTGCTGAACCACGGCGGGACCGAGATGGGGCAGGGGCTGAACATCAAGGTCGCCCAGATCGTCGCCCAGGCCTTCCAGGTCGACGCCTCGCGGGTGAAGATCACCTCGACGGTCACCGACAAGGTGCCCAACACCTCGGCCACGGCCGCCTCGTCGGGCGCGGACCTGAACGGCATGGCCGCCCTGAACGCGGCCGAGACGATCAAGGCGCGGCTTGTGGACTTCGCCGCCGCCAAGTGGAGCGTCGCGCCGGAAGCGATCGCCTTCACGCCGGATGGCGTGCGGGTGGGAGAGAAGACGTTCGAGTTCGGCTGGTTCGCCCGCCAGGCCTATCTGGCGCGGATCTCGCTGTCGGCCACCGGCTTCTACGCGACGCCCAAGATCCACTACGACCGCGCCACCCACACCGGCCGGCCGTTCTACTACTTCGCCTACGGCGCGGCCTGCAGCGAGGTGTTGATCGACACCCTGACCGGCGAGATGAAGGTGACGCGCGCCGACATCCTGCACGACGTCGGCAAGTCGCTGAATCCCGCCATCGATCTCGGCCAGATCGAGGGCGGCTTCGTCCAGGGCATGGGCTGGCTGACGACCGAGGAGCTCGTCTACGACGGAGAGGGCCGCCTGCGCACGCACGCGCCCTCGACCTACAAGATCCCGACCTGCGGCGACCGTCCGGCGCATCTGGACATCCGCCTGTGGAAGGCCGGCCGCAATGTCGAGGCGACCGTGCACCGCTCCAAGGCCGTCGGCGAGCCGCCGTTCATGCTGGCGATCTCGGTGCATTCGGCGATCAACCACGCGGTGTCCAGCGTTGGCGACTACAAGATCTTCCCCGAGCTGAACGCGCCGGCGACGCCGGAGGCGATCCTGATGGCGTGCGAGGATGTCCGGAGGCGGGCCCGTGCTTAGCGCCCCCTCCGTCCGCTTCGCGTCCACCTCCCCCGTTGCACGGGGGAGGATGACAGCTTCCTCACCCGCAACGCGGGGGAGGTGGCGCGGCGTGGATGCGCGCCGTGACGGAGGGGGCGCATGAGCAGGAACTGGGCCCGCGCCGCGCTCGCCCGTCTCGACGCCCATGACGAGGCCGCCCTGGTCACCGTCCTTGCGACCGAGGGCTCGGCGCCGCGCGAGGCGGGGGCCAAGATGGTCGTCTGGCGCGAGGGCCAGGACGGCACCATCGGCGGCGGCAATCTGGAGTACCGCGTCGCCGACCAGGCGCGGCGGATGCTGGATGGAAGCCAGGCGCACTTCGCGATCCAGGACTATCCGCTGGGGCCGCTGCTGGCCCAGTGCTGCGGCGGCCGCGTGCGGCTGTTCCTAGAGCGCCTCGACGACAAGAGCCGCGACTGGCTGACCGAGGCGGCTCGGCGCATGGACGCGGCCCAGCCGTTCGAGGTCCGCACGCGCTTTGATCCTGGCGCACTGGGCAAGACCATCGCGCCGATCCTGGCGACCGCCAGCGACGCCCCGGCCGTCACCCTGGCGGGCGCGCCGGCCAGCGCGCGCGGGGCGCGGCCCGAGCTCGGCGACGAGTTGGTCGAGCGCGCCGACGCGCCGCGGCCGCCGCTGCTGCTGTTCGGCGCCGGTCATGTTGGCCAGGCGATCGCCCGCGCCTTCGAGCCGCTGCCGTTCCGCCTGTTCTGGTACGACAGTCGCCCCGAGACCGCGCAGATCCCCGGCGTCACGGTGCTGGAGCCGGCCGAGATGGCGGCCAAGGCCATGGGTGCGACGCCCGACGCCTATGGCCTGGTGCTGACCCACGACCACGCCCTGGACTACGCCCTGGTCTCGGCGGGGCTGGCGGGCGGGGGCTTCGGCTATTTCGGCGTCATCGGCTCGAAGACCAAGCGCGCGCGGTTCATGAGCCGGTTACGCGATGATGGTTTCTCCGAAGTCGTGCTGACCCGCCTGACCTGTCCGATCGGCCTGCCGGGCCTGAAGAGCAAGGCGCCGGAGGTGATCGCGGTCTCGGTGGCCGCCGACCTCCTGATGCGCCAGGAAGCCGCGCGCGTGCGCAACGACGAGAGTTCGAAGACGTGAAAGCCTATCGAGGGTCGATCCTCCACCTGCTGGACGACCCGACCAAGACCTCGCACGCGGAGGCGGTCGCCTTCCACGAAGACGGCCTGCTGCTGGTCGAGGACGGCCGCGTGGCCGCCTGCGGCGCCTATGCGGACCTCGCCGGACGCCTGGGCGACACGCCGGTCGAGGACCTGACCGGCCACCTGATCACGCCGGGCTTCATCGACACGCACATCCACTTCCCGCAGGTCGACGTGATCGCGGCCCACGGCGCGCAACTGCTCGACTGGCTGGAGCAGCACACCTTCCCGTGCGAGGCGGCGTTCGCCGATCCGGCGCATGCGGCTCAGACCGCGACGTTCTTCATCGACGAACTGCTGCGCAACGGCACGACCACGGCGCTGGTGTTCGGCTCGGTGCACAAGGTCTCGGTCGAAGCCCTGTTCGCCGAGGCCCTCTCGCGCGACATGCGGCTGATCGCCGGCAAGACCCTGATGGACCGCAACGCGCCCGAGGGCCTGACCGACACGGTCGAGAGCAGCCGCGTCGACATGGAGGCGCTGATCGCCGACTGGCACGGCAAGGGGCGCCTGGGCTACGCGGTCACGCCGCGCTTTGCGATCAGTTGCAGCGACGAACAACTGGCCATGGCTGGCGAGGTCTTGGCGGCTCATCCCGGCGTCTGGATGCAGACGCACCTGTCGGAAAACGCCCATGAGATCGAGGAGACGGCGCGGCTCTTCCCCGCCGCCACGGACTATCTCGACGTCTATGACCGCTTTGGCCTGCTCCGCGAGCGCTCGGTCTTCGCCCACTGCGTCCACTTGAAGGGCGAGGCGTTTCAGCGAATGGCGGCCAAGGGCGGGGCGGCGGCGTTCTGCCCGAGCTCGAACCTGTTCCTGGGCTCGGGCCTCTTCCCGCTGAAGGACGCCTGCGCCCACGGGGTGAAGGTCGGCATGGGCACCGACGTCGGCGCCGGCACGACCTTCTCGATCCTCCATACGCTGGGCGAGGCCTACAAGGTCGGCCAGCTGCGCGGCGACGCGCTCGACCCGTTCCAGGCCTTCTATCTGGGCACGCTGGGCGGGGCGCGGACGCTGGATCTGGACGACAAGATCGGAAACCTCGCGCCCGGCAAGGAAGCGGATTTCCTGGCGCTGGACCTGGCGGCCACGCCGCTGATCGCGCGCCGGCTGAACGCGGCCAAGACGCTGGAGGACAAGCTCTTCGCGCTGACGGTGCTGGGCGATGACCGGGTGGTCGCGCGGACGTATCTGGCCGGCGTGCAGCGGTACAGGCGGGAGTAGTCCGAGGACTCGCCCCCTCCGCGCTACGCGCTCCTCCCCCGGGAGGGGGAAGAAGGATCTCCTTCCGCCCGCCTTCGGGGGCGGACGACCCGCGAAGCGGGTCAGGTGGGGGGAGTCACCCGTGCTTGGCCGTCATCGTTTCGGCGTACAGCTTCAGCAGCCGCTCGCCGTCGACCGCAATGGTCGCGGCCTGGATCGGCTGGTCGTCCCAGGCGGACGGCCCGAACAGTTCGCCTTCGGCCTTCTGGCAGGTCTGACCCAGCGCGATGCCCTCGGTGACCACGCGGACCGAGCCGCGGCGCACCGTGAACAGCGTCGGGTCGATCACGAAGGCGACCGCGGCCGCATCGTGGACGCAGCAGCCGACGATGCCGTCGCGGCCGCCGTAGAAGGCGGCGTAGGGCTTGGAGATGGCGTTCAGGAAGCCGCCGGCGTCGCTGCCGCCGGCCGCCAGGGCGTCCATGTAGGCGGGCGACATCACGACCTGGGTCGTCACGTCCAGGCTGACGGCGGTCAGTTTCCAGGGGGCGGTGAAGACCTGGTCGGCGGCCTCGGGATCGTTCCAGATGTTGGCCTCGGCGACGGGCGTGACATTGCCGGGCTTGCCGGCCACGCCGAACGCGCCGCCCATGATCACGACCGACTTCAGCAGGCTGGCGACCTCGGGATCGGCCTGCAAAGCGAGGGCCAGGTTGGTCAGCGGACCGACCGCGCACAGCACGACCTCGCCAGGATACTGGCGGGCCAAGTCGATGATCGCCTGGTGGGCCGGCTTGGCTTCAGGCTGCTCGGGGACGAGACCCGTCAACTCGACGTCGCCCAGGCCGTTCTCGCCGTGCACGAAGGTCGGCGAGGGGTTGCGCGGGCGGACCAGGGGCTTGTCCGTGCCCTTGTAGACCGGCGCCTTCAGGCCGAAGCGGCGCTTCAGATAGAGGGCGTTGCGGGTGGTGGTGTCGATGTCGGAATTGCCGAAGATGGTCGTCACCGCGATCAGGTCGAGGGCGGGGCTCGCCTCGATGAACAGCAGCGCCATCGCGTCGTCGATGCCGGGATCGGTGTCGAAGATGATCTTGGTCGGGGTCGTCATTCGAGGGCTCTAGCGCTTTTCGGTCGGGGAGGCGAGCCGTTGATCGGCGCTCTCCTGCATCAGGGAGACGTGGGCCGAGGCGACCTTCCAGCCGTCCTCGGTGCGGATCCAGGTCTGGCTCTGGCGGCCGAGGCGGCCCGTGTCGTCGCGCTGGAACAAGACGTTGGCGGTCGCGAAGTCCGACCCGAAGGTGGTGATCTCGGTCCGCAGGCGCGTGCGGGGCGGCGAGCCGCCGGCCCGGCCGACGCGGAAGGCGGCGATCTCGTCGAAGCTCCACAGGTTCTCGGCCACGCCCAGGCGCACCGTGTGGGCCGAGTTCCAGAACGCGCCATCCAGGGCCGCCACGTCATTGGTCATCAGCGCCGTCTCATAGGCGTCGACCAGGGCCGTCACCTCGGCCAGGACGGCGGGGTCGTTGACGATCATGCGAAGGCTTCCGGCGGATGGGCGGCGACGACGCCGGCGCGCTGCAGGCGCAGGGCCGCGGCGAAGGCCAGGTCCTCGCGCCAGGGCGGGGCGATGATCTGCACGCCGATCGGCAACTGGCCCGGACGGTTCACCGGCGCGGCGACCACCGGCAGGCCGATATAGCTGATCGGCTGGGTGAAGGCGCCGAGGTTCTTGCGGACGGACACCGGAACGCCGTCCATCTCCATGGTCGCCTGGCCGATCGGCGGGGCGGGGCAGACCGAGGCCGGGGCCAGCAGCACGTCGTAGCGCTGGAAGACCTTGGCGACTTCATCGCGGAAAATGGTGCGATAGCGCCGAGCGGCCTCGGCGACGCCTTGCGGCAGCAGGGCGCCGGCCAGCAGGCGGTCGCGCACGGCCGGGTCATAGTCCATGGCGCGGACGGCCAGGTCGTCGTGGTGCAGCTCGCCACCCTCGAAGGCGGTCAGGCAGAAGGCGGCGGCGCGGGCGGCCTGGGCGCCGGACAGGATGACGTCAGTGTCGGCCGATAGCGCCTGGGCGACCCGATCCAGCGCCGCCAGCACGTCCGGGAACGCGCCTTGCTGGAACCAGCCGCCCAGGACGCCGACGCGCAGCGGCTGTTCGGCCAGCGCATCGAGACGGCCGGTCAGCGGCTCGGCCTCGCGCACGCAGATCGGATCGCCCTCGCGATCGGGCCCCTGCAGCACGTCATAGGCCAGGGCCAGCTCCTCGACCGAGCGGGCGAAGGGGCCCACGTGGTCCAGGCTCTCGACGAACGGGAAGACGCCCTGGCGCGACAGGCGGCCGTAGGTGGGCTTCAGGCCGAAGACGCCGCACAGGCCGGCGGGAATGCGGATCGAGCCGTTGGTGTCCGAGCCCAGGGTCAGCGGGACAAGGCCCGCCGCCACGGCCGCCGCCGAGCCGCCGGAAGAGCCGCCCGCGATCCGCGTCGGATCGTGCGGGTTGCGCACCGGGCCGTCGTGGGCGTTCTCGGTGACGAAGCCGTAGGCGAACTCGTCCATGTTCAGCGCGCCGACCAGGATCGCGCCGGCGGCGGTCAGGCGCTGAACCAGGGTGGCGTCGCGCGTCGGCGGGGCGGCTTCACGGCGGATCTTCGAGCCGGCAAGGGTCGGCAGGCTCTCGATGTCGAACAGGTTCTTCACGGCGAACGGCACGCCCGCCAGGGCGCCGAGCGGCTGCCCGGCGGCGCGGGCCGCGTCGACCGCGTCGGCAGCCGCCAGGGCGCGTTCGGCGGACACGGCGGTGAAGGCGTTGAGCGCGCCATCCCGCTTCTCGATCGACGCCAGGGTGGCCTCGGTGATCGCGCGCGCGGTCACGTCGCCGTCGCGGACCTGGGCCGCGATGTCGAAGGCGCTGAGGAAGCTCACGGCTGGAACGGCTCCGGCGCCGCGCCGGCCGCCTCGCCGAGCGCCGCCACGAACAGGCGGGTCTGGGATTGCAGCAGGGCGATATTGTCGATCACGGCGGGCAGGGCCTCGGTCGGAAGCGACAGACCGCGCTCGGCGGCGCGGGCCGTCGTCCAAGGCGCGATTTCGGCCTCGGCAAGGTCGAGGAAGGCCTGTGTTTCCGCGTCGAGCGCCATCCGGCCAAGCTCCATAAGTAAGAAAAAACTTCATACACCCGGGTTCGCCGGGCGCGCCAGTCCCGGCGGCGCCCGCGTCCGCGATCGCCCAAGCCCGCGCCACTTTGGCCCGCGCGTCGCTCGCTGCAAGGGCAGGGCGGCCTGATCTTGCCCGCGCGCGCCTTCGAAACCTTGGGATCGGCCGCGAGCCAGCGCCAGATGAACTTGTAATAGAAGGCTTACTTGATGGCGCATCACCGACTGGCCTCGGCCCCCGACACGATCCGTTTCGGCATGTTCGACGCGGCCTTCGATCCCGTGCTGACGGTGGCGTCGGGCGACAGCGTCACTTTCGAGTGCGTGTCGGGCGGCGTCGAGGTCATGCCGCCGGCCGGCTCGCCCTACGCGGTGCCGCCGGCCCTGCAGGCGATCCATGACAGCAAGCCCGAGCGGATCGGCCCGCACATTCTCACGGGCCCCGTCGCCATCGCCGGCGCCGAGCCCGGCGACACGCTGGAGGTCCGGATCGAGGCCATCGAGCCGAACAACGACTGGGGCTACTGCGCCGTGCGACCGCTGGCCGGCACGATCCCCGAGGACTTCCCCGAGCGCTATGTCAGCCACATCGCCGTCGACCGGACCCGCGGCGTCTGCAAGCCCGAGTGGGGGCCTGAGCTGCCGCTGGCGCCGTTCTTCGGCACCATGGGCGTGGCCCCGCCCGCGCGCTACGGGCGTCTCTCCAGCCGCGAACCGCGCGAGCACGGCGGCAACATGGACAACAAGGAGCTGGTCGCCGGCTCGACCCTCTATCTGCCGGTCTGGGTTCCTGGCGCGAACTTCTCGGTCGGCGACGGCCACGGCCGCCAGGGTGACGGCGAGGTCTGCGTCAACGCGCTGGAGATGGGCCTGACCGGGACCTTCACCTTCGTGCTGCATAGGGCTTCCGACATCGGCGCCTTCGCCTGGCCCCGCGCCGAGACGCCCACGCATTACATCCTGATGGGCTTCAACGAGGATCTCGACCTGGCCATGAAGCAGGCTCTACGGCAGACCATCGACTTCATCACGGCCCGCTCTTCCCTGACCCGCGTGCAGGCCTACCAGTTCTGCTCGCTAGCCGTGGACTTCCGCGTCACCCAGACCGTCAACGGCGAAAAGGGCGTCCATGCGCTGCTGAAGAAGGGGCTGCTGTTCTGAGGGCAATGAGCGCTGCCGCAACCTCTCGTAAGCGTCTACGTTGACCCTCAGCGCGAGGATCGCGCCTTGGGAGGCCAACGCATGAGAATGATCCTGCCCGTGGTGGCGCTACTCGCAGTCGCCGCCTGCTCGCCGTCCGCCGACGACAAGAAGGCCGCCGAGCCGCCGCTGGTCGCCGCGCCGCCCGCGGCCGCCGCGCTCAAGCCGCCCAAGGCCAACATCCCGGCCGGCGACTATGTGCTGGACAAGTCGCACGCCACCCTGGTGTTCCGGGTCAGCCATCTGGGCTTCTCGCACTACACCGCGGCCTTCGCGACCTTCGACGCCAAGCTCCGGTTCGACCAGAACAACGCCGTCGCCAGCGCGGTCGAGGCGACGATCGATCCAAAATCACTGACCCTGCCGTCGCCGCCGGCAGGCTTCCTGGCCGAGCTGATCGGGCCGCAGTGGCTCAACACCGGGACCTATCCGTCCATCACCTTCCGCTCGACCAAGGTCGAGGTCACCGGCCCCGACACCGGCAAGGTCATCGGCGACCTGACGCTGCATGGCGTCACCAAGCCCGTCACCTTGGACGTGACCTACAACGGCGGCTATGTCGGCCATCCGATGGACCCGCACGCGCGCGTTGGCTTCTCGGCCAAGGGCGTCTTCAAGCGCTCGGACTTCGGGATCGCCTATGGCGTTCCAGCGCCCGGTACGACCATGGGCGTCGGCGACGAGGTTGAGGTCCAGATCGAGGCCGAGTTTACGGGGCCGCCGCTGGTCAACGCTCCGCCGACGTCGGCGCCGGCGGCCCAGTAGCTAGCGCGCGCCGCGCGTCAGATAGCCTTCCAGCAGCGCCAGGGCGTGGTCGAGCCGCGCCTTGCGCCACTCGGGCGCGGACATGTCCGTATCCAGCGTCGCCGACAGCGAATAGCCGTTGGCCAGGTGGAAGCGGCTCATGGCCGCGATGGTGACGTAGATCTGCACGGGGTCGAGGTCTGGGCCGAAAACGCCCTGGTCCTGGCCGCTCTTGATCAGGCGCTCGATCGTCCGACGCAGGGGGAAGGCGGTCTCGGTCACCACGCGCGACTGCGAGGCGAACTTGCCGTGTTGCAGGTTCTCGTTGCGCAGCAAGCCCTCGAACTTCGGATTCTTCTCGAAGTAGTCGAAGGTGAAGCGCTGCAGCTCGAGGAAGCCCTCCAGCGGCTTGTCGAAGTCGATCTTCAGCTCGGCCTCGCGCGCCCGCAGGTCCATGTAGGCGCTTTCGAGGACGGCCATGTACAGGCCCTTCTTGTCCCCGAAGTAGTGGTACAGCATCCGGATGTTGCACTTGGCGGCCTTGACGATCTTCTCGATCCGGGCCCCCGCGAAGCCGGCTTGGGCGAACTCCCTGAGGGCCGCGGCGAGGATCGCCTTACGGGTCCGCTCGGCGTTACGCTTGCGCGGAGCGGTCTCGCTCTCGGCCTTGGCGGTGGCATCCAGCACGGCGTCGGTCACGGGGTCTTGGCTCCCTGCTTGATCCAGGCGCCCAGCTGGGCGCGCTCCTCTTCGGTCATGCCGGTCTCGTTGCCAAGGGGCATGCTGGTCGAGAGGACCGCGCGTTCGTTGATTTTCGGTGCGTAGGTCTGGATATGCGCAGGGGTGTCGAACGCCGCGCCCAAAGGTGGGGCGGAAAAGCCGGGATGGGTGGGCGTGGCGGCGTGGCACGCCACGCAATGCTTCTGGATGATTCCCTCGGCCACCGAGAAGGGAACCTCGCCGCTGACCTCGACCTTGTCCTTGGGCTTCATCGAGGCGATCGCCGTGGCGCCGAAGATCAGCAGCGCGCCGACAAACAACAGCTCGTGCCGGATCTTCCCGAAGTGACGCTGGATGAAGAAGTAGCGGATCGCGATCGCGCCGGCGCTGATCAGGGCCAGCAGCAGCCAGGCCTTCGGGTGACCCGAGATCGCCGGATAGTGGTTGCTGATCATGATGAAGATGACCGGCAGGGTCATGTGGGTGTTGTGCACCGACCGCTGCTTGCCCATCGCGCCCAGGCGCGGATCGACGGGGCGGCCGGCCAGCATGTCGGCGACGATCTTGCGCTGGTTGGGGATGATGACCAGGAAGACGTTCCCGACCATGCAGGTGCCGATGATCGCGCCGACGTGGATAAAGGCGCCGCGATCGGAGAACAGCTGGGTCAAGGCCCAGGTCGCGGCGGTCAGGATCGAAAACCAGACCACGCCGAACAGCTTGCCGCTCTTGCCCAGCGGCGAGCGGCACAGGGCTTCGTAGGTCGCCAGACCGCCGAAGATGAAGGCCAGGCCCACGCCGATCGCCTGGGCTTGGGTGAAGGCGTGCTTGGCCGGATCGATCAGATAGACGCCGGCCTGCCAGTAGTAGAGCACCGTCAGCAGCGCGAAGCCCGACAGCCAGGTGGTGTAGGCTTCCCATTTAAACCAGTGCAGGTGCTCGGGCATGTGGGCCGGCGCGACCATGTACTTTTGCGAGTGGTAGAAGCCGCCGCCGTGCACGGCCCACAGCTCGCCCTTCACGCCGTCCTTGGGCGGGTTCGGGTCGCGCAGATTGTTGTCCAACCAGACGAAATAGAAGGATGCGCCGATCCAGGCCACGCCCGCGATCACGTGCAGCCAGCGCAGCGCCATGCCGGCCCATCCAGCGAAATCGTAGTCCATCAGATCTTCACCGCGTCGAGCAGTCTAAGCTTGGAGATCAGGCCGATCTGGGTGATCGCCTCGGCGATCTCGGCCGTCTCGTCGTTGGCTAGCCGCGCCTGCATGGCGGCCAGAATCGAGGCCTTGTCGTTCAGGCGCACGCAGATGATGAACGGGAAGCCGAAGCGCTCCCGATAGGCGGCGTTGAGGTCGTGGAAGCGCGCGAACTCCTCGGGCGTCAGCCGGTCCAAGCCCGCGCTGGCCTGCTCGGCGTTGCTCTCGGCCGTCAGCTGCTTGGCGATCGCCGCCTTGCTGGCCAGTTCCGGGTGCGCGCGGATCAGGGCCAGCTTGTCGGCGCTGGTCGCGGCGTTGAGCACCGCCATCATCGCGTCGTGCAGCGCCTCGACGCTGGCGAAGGGGCGGTCGCTCCAGGCGCGCTCGACCACCCAGGGCGAGAGCTCGAAGGCGAACCCCAGGGCGGTGGTGAAGCCGGTCTGGTTCATGCTGTTCAGCCGAGCCAGGGTCAGGGGCGGGGCGCCGCTCATGTCTTGCTCCCCTCATACGGATGCTCGATAATCCAGTGCCGCGCGATGTCGATGCGCCGGGCCACCCAGACGCGGTCGTGGTTCGTCACGTGCTCCAGGAAACGCCGCAGGGCGCCGATGCGGCCGGGCTTGCCGACCACGCGGCAGTGCAGGCCCACGCTCATCATCTTCGGCGAGGTCTCGCCCTCCAGATAGAGGGCGTCGAAGGCGTCGCGCAGATAGGTGAAGAATTGCTCGCCGGTGTTGAAGCCCTGCGCGGCCGTGAAGCGCATGTCGTTGGCTTCCAGCGTGTAGGGCACGATCAGCTGCGGCCGGCCGTGCTGGTCGTCCCAGTAGGGCAGGTCGTCGGCGTAGCTGTCGGCGTCGTAGACGAAGCCGCCTTCCTGGGCGACCAGCCGCGCGGTGTTGGGGCTGGTGCGGCCCTGGTACCAGCCCAGCGGGCGCTCGCCGGTCAGGCGCGTCTGGATCTCGATGGCCCGCTGGATGTGCTCCAGCTCCTGGTCGGGCGTGAAGTGCTGGTAGTCGATCCAACGATAGCCGTGGCTGGCGATCTCCCAGCCGGACTTCATCATCGCCTCGACGGCGTCGGGATGGCGCTCCATGGCCTGGGCGACGCCGAAGACGGTCAGCGGCAGGCGGAACTCGTCGAAGAGGCGCCGGATGCGCCAGAAGCCGGCGCGCGAACCGTATTCGTAGAGGCTCTCCATCGACATGTGCCGCATGCCCTGGATGGGTTGGGCGCCGACCATCTCCGAGAGGAAGAACTCGCTGACCGGATCGCCGTGCAGGACCGAGCGCTCGGCGCCTTCCTCGTAGTTCAGGACGAACTGCACGGCGACGCGGGCGTGGTTGGGCCATCGCGCGTGCGGCGGATGCTCGCCGTAGCCGATGAGATCGCGGGGGTAGGACGCAGTCATGCCTTCTGCCCCCTCTGGGGGCGGACGACCGCGCGCAGCGCGGTCAGGTGGGGGCGAGTAGGGGGATTTCGCTCAACGCTTGCCCCCTCCGCGCCTTCGGCGCTCCTCCCCCGGAGGGGGAAGAAGGTGTTCGCCAGCCCGCTCATCCGTACACCTTCGCCGCCGCGTCGACGCCGGCGCCGGCCGGGGCGCCGAAGCCTTCCCAGCGCAGCACCGCCTCGAGGGCCGCCAGGGTCTGCAGGACCGCGTGCTTGCGGGCGTTCACGCCCATGGTCCCGATGCGCCAGATCTTGCCGGTCAGGGGACCGAAAGCCGAGCCGATCTCGATCTCGAAGTCAGTGCGCATCCGCGCCTTCACGCGGTCGTAGTCGACGCCTTCGGGGACCCAGACGCCGGTGACGTTGGTCATCTTGTGAGCCTTGTCGCCGTAGATCGACAGGCCCATGGCCTCCAGGCCCGCGGTCATGGCCGCGCCGGCCTTGGCGTGGCGATCGAAGCGCGCCGGCAGCCCTTCCTCCAGCACTAGCCGGGCGCATTCGCGGGCCGCGAACAGCATGGGCGCGCACTCGGTGTGGTGGTTCAGGCGCTTCTCGGACCAGTAGTCCATGATCATGGCCAGGTCGAAGTAGTTCGAGGCGATGCGGCGTCCGTTTCCGGCCGCGCCGCCGGTTCCGGCCAGACCCTTCTCGACGTGACGACGCGAGAAGATGTGCTCGGCGGCCTGGTCGCTGATCGTGATCGGGGCCGAGCCCGACGGGCCGCCCAGACACTTCTGCAGGCCGGCCGTGACGATGTCGGCGCCCCAGGCGTCGACGGGGACGTCCATGCCCGACAGGGTGGCGGTCGCGTCGACATACATCAGCGCCCCGTGCGCGCGGCAGATCGCGCCGATCTGGTCCAGCGGCTGGGCCATGGTGGTCGAGGTGTCGCCATGGACGCAGGCCACCAGCCGCGGCTTCACGCGCTTGACGGCGTCCTCGACGGCCTGCGGATCGACGACGGTTCCCCAGGGGGCCTCGACGAAGGTGACCTTGGCGTCGCAGCGCTCGGCGATCTCGGCCAGCAGCAGACCGAAGCGCCCGGCGTTGACCACCACGACATCATCCCCGGGCTGAAGCGTCGAGACCAAGGCCGCCTCGATGCCGGCGCGCGAGGTGCCGTCGATCGTGAAGGTCCAGCGGTTCTTCGTCTGGAAGACGCCGCGATAGAGGGCCATGACCTCATTCATGTAGCCGGTGAACTCGGGGTCGAACTGGCCCAACAGCTGCACCGACATGGCCCGCAGCACGCGCGGGTGCACGTTGATCGGGCCTGGCCCCATCAGCAGGCGGGCGGGGTGGTCGAGCTCGTGAAAAGTATCGGTCATGCGCGTTCGCGTCGTTCTAGCTTGTCGATGAAGGTGAGCATGGCGCGGGCGGCCAAGGCGCAGTCGGCCTCGGTCACGGCCTCGGCCGGGTTGTGGCTGATCCCGCCCTCGCAGCGGATGAACAGCATGGCGGTGGGGCAGAGATCGGCCATCACCATGGCGTCGTGACCCGCGCCACTGGGCAGGCGACGGGCCGGTAGGGAAAGGTCGCTCAGCGCCTCTTCCAAGATGCCGATCAGCGAAGGATCGCAAGGACTCTCGGCCAGGGCCTGCATCAGGTGGATCTCGGCCTTGAGGTCGCGCGCCGTCGCGATCGCATGGATCTCGGCGCAGATGGCGTCGACGGCCGCGTCGCGCGTCGCCGAGGTCTCGGCGCGGATGTCCATCGAGAACTCGACCGCGCCAGGAATGACGTTAAAGGCGCCGGGCAGGGCGGTGATCCGGCCGACCGTGCCGACCAGGCCGTCGGTCCCGGCGCGGCAGATGCGCTCGAGGGCCAGCAAGCATTCGGCGGCGGCGGGGCCGGGGTCCTTGCGCAGGGCCATCGGCGTCGTGCCCGCGTGGCCGGCCGTCCCGACGATCTTGACCATGATGCGCTTCTGAGCGGCGATGGCGGTGACCACGCCCAGCGCCAGGCCTTCGGCCTCCAGCACCGGGCCCTGTTCGATGTGCGCCTCGAGGAAGGCCAGGACCTCCTCGGGTTTCCTGGCCGCGCTTGCGATCCCGGCCGGATCGCCGCCGAACGCCGCCAGGGCTTCGGCGACGGAGACGCCCTCGGCGTCGCGCATCTCCAGGGCGGAGGCGTCCAGCGTGCCGGCGATCGCGCGGCTGCAGCTCATCGAGGCCGGGAAACGCGAGCCCTCCTCGTCGCCGAACGCGATGACCTCGACCGCGAACGGCAGGCGGCGGCCGGCGCGATGCAGCGCCTCGACCACGTCGATCCCCAGCATGACGCCCAGCGGTCCGTCATAGCGCCCGCCGTTGCGGACGCTGTCGATATGCGAGCCGATAATCAGCGCCTTGGCGCCCGTCGCCTCGCCCTCGTAGCGGCCGATCAGGTTGGCGGCGGCGTCGCGGCGCACGCTCATGCCGGCTTGCCGCATCCAGTCTTCGAGCGCGGACAGGGCGGCGGCGTGGGCGGGGGTCAGGAACCGACGCGTTAGCTGTCCATCGACCTCGCTATAGGGCGGAACGCCCAGCAGGTCGCAGCGCGCCTTGGCCCTCGCGCCGATGTCGAAACCCTCGGTCAAGTCCGCCTTGGCCTCCATCCCTAAGCTCTAGCAGGCTGCGCCCACCGCTTCTTCGCGACAAGCGCTTCCGGCGCGACGATCTCGCCCAGGCGCCCGCGCGCGCGCCATGTCGAGCGAACGGCGCCTCTTCATAAGTCATAATTTGCTTACTTACGGAAGAGCGGCGGCGCTTAGGCCTCGCCGGCCGCCAGGGCCAGGCGGCGACGCGGGAAGGCTTCCGGCAGTTCGTCGCGCAGGAAGGCCATCATCTTCTCGCGCACTTCGCAACGCAGGTCGAAGGTGGTGGGCGCGTTGCGCGCGCTGACCAGGCAGCGCACCTCCATCACCTCGGCGGTCAGGTCGGTGACGGCCAGGTTGACCACCTTGCCGTCCCAGCGAGGCGAGGCCTTGGCGATCTCTTCCAGCTTGGCGCGCAGGCGGTCGACGGGCGCGGCGGGGTCGACATAGAGCATGGCCGTGCCGATCAGGGCCGCGCTCTCGCGAGTCCAGTTCTGGAAAGGGTTCTGGATGAAATAGTTGAGCGGCAGCACCATGCGTCGCCAGTCCCACAGACGCACGACGACATAGGTGGCGTTGATCTCCTCGATGTTCCCCCATTCCTTCTCGACGATGACGGCGTCGTCGATGCGGATCGGCTGGGTGACGGCGATCTGGATGCCGGCGATCAGATTGGTCAGCAGGGGCTGCAGGGCCAGGCCAACGATAATGCTGGCCGCGCCGCCGGCCGCCAGCAGGCTGACACCCCATTGCCGGACGCCCGGGATGGTCATCAACGCCAAGGCCAGGGTGACGATGCCGACGAGGATGGCGACCGCCCGCCGCAGAATCCGCACCTGCGTCACGTGCTTGCGGGCCAGGAGGTTGTCTTCGACGTCGACCTTGAAGCCGCGCAGATAGAGGGCGGCGCCGATGTCCAGGGCGGTCAGGCACATCCAGCCCAGCAGCAGGATGAACAGCACCAGCAACAGGTGTCGCGCGGCGTCGGCTTGGCCGCCGGTGAGCGGCGCGGCCGAGACCGCGGGGCCCAGCGCCGCCACGATGATCGCCAGTCGGGTGGGCCGGCGGGTGCGGGCGATCAGGGCCTGCCAGAAGACCTCGCGTTTGGAGAGGGTTCGCCGGACCAGACCCACCGCAAGCGCGTGGAGCAGGAGGGCCAGCAGCAGGGCGACGGCGATCAGGGTCAGGCTGACGAGCCACGGCGGGGCCCAGCCGGCCATCGCGGCCGACGCCGCGAGCCAGGAGAAGAGGTCTTGCATGCCTGGGCGAACGCGTATCGCCCGGCATGGCTCCCCAATAACTAGCGGGCCAGCACCCAGCGCGCCGCCGCGAAGCCCGCGCTGGCCGAGACGGTGGTGATGAAGGTTCCCCAGGCCATGTCGATCAGGGTGATGGTCGTGGACCACGTCTTCATCGTCGCCTGGTTGGTCAGGTCATAGGTGGCGTAGGCCACGAGGCCGAAAACCGCCGCATGGACCAGCAGACGCCGCCAGCCGCCCTCGCGCAGAGCCGGCAGGACGGCCAGCACGACGATACCCGCCACATAGAGCAGATAGAAGGCGACCGCCGGCGGCAGGGACGGCTTCTCGGCCAGCAGCTCGCCGATACGCGGCTGGTAGACGCGCGGGCTCATCTGAGTCAGCCAGACGGCGTCCAGCGCCAGCATGGTGAGGGCCGTCCCGAGATAGGCGGCGGCGATCTTGATCATTGTCCGCTCTCCTGGGCGACGGGACGCATGCGGTAGTGGCTGACCCCCCATTCCTCGCCACAGCGGTGGCCGAAGAGGCCGGCCGTGGCCAGGAAGAACAGTCGCCAGCGGCGACGCCAGACGCTCGCGTAAGGGCCGTAGACCGAGGCGAGGATCGGATCGATCGTCGCGCGGCGGGCGTCGAAATTCTCCAGCCACTGCCGGGCGGTGCGGGCGTAGTGCTCGCCGTTCCAGCGCCAGTCGATCTCGACCTTGAACAGGTCGGGAAACTGTCGCGGCAGGTCGTGGCTGGGCATGACCCCGCCGCTGAAGAAGTACTGGGCGATCCAGTCCGCCGGATCGTCGACCTCGAAGCGGTAGGGCGTGTTCCTGTGCGTGAACACATGCAGGAACAGCAGGCCGTCGGGCTTCAGCCAGTCGCGCACCCGAGTCAGCAGGGCGCGCCAGTTGGACATGTGCTCGAACATCTCGACCGAGACCACGCGGTCGAAGCGCTGGTCGGTCTGGAAGTCGTTCATGTCGGCGGTGACGACGGTCAGGTTGCCGAGGCCCCGCGCCGCCGCCCGCGCCTCGATGAAGGCGCGTTGCGTCGCCGAGTTCGAGACCGAGGTGATCTGGGCGTTCGGATAGCGCGCGGCCATCCACAGCGACAGCGAGCCCCAGCCGCAGCCCAGCTCCAGGATGGCCTGGCCGTCGCGCAGGTCGGCGTGCTCGGCGGTTTCGCGCAAGGCGGCCGCTTCGCCCTCGGCCAGGGTGGTCGCGCCGGGCGGGTACAGGCCGCTGGAATATTTCAGGTTCGGGCCCAGCACCGCTTCGAAGAACGGCGCGGGCAGTTCGTAGTGCTGGGCGTTGGCGGCGTCGGTGTGGGTCGCGATCGGCCGCGCCTCCATCTCGCGCGCGAAGGCGGCCGAGGCGTTCGAAGGAGCCTTGCCCAGCCGGCGGCGGGCGTCGCCCACCAGGAAGTCGATCGCCGCGCGCGAGACCGCGTCCGGCATGGGCGCGTCCTCGAACGCGTGGATCGCCGCCTTCACCAAGCTCATGGACCCGTTCTCCCTCGCTAGCCTCAACAGCTACGAAGCAAGAACGCCGGTGGATGGGTCCGGGTGGCGATCCTTTGCGCGCGTCTTACGCCCCGCGCCAGGCGTCGAGATCCTTTAGCGCGCGCAGGCTCATCAACCGCTTCTTGGCGCGGCCGCGTTCCTTCAGCGGGATCTTCTTGCCGTCCTCGTCGACCTTCGGCGTTTCGAGCGGCGGCAGCAGGCCGTAGTTGATGTTCATCGGCTGGAAGCTGCCGGGGCCGACGCCCGCGTCCAGATGGCCGCCGGTGATGTGTTCGACCAGAGCGCCCAGGGCGGTGGTCGGCGGCGGCGCGTCGATGGGCGCGCCCTTGCGGTCGGCGGCGGCGAAGCGGCCGGTGAGCAGGCCCATGGCCGCGCTCTCGACATAGCCCTCGACGCCGGTGACTTGGCCGGCGAAGCGCAGGCGCGGCTGGGCCTTCATCCGCAGCGACTTGTCCAGCAGCTTGGGCGAATTGATGAAGGTGTTGCGGTGCAGGCCGCCCAGGCGCGCGAACTGGGCGTTCTCCAGGCCCGGGATCATGCGGAAGGTCTCGGCCTGGACGCCGTGCTTCAGCTTGGTCTGGAAGCCGACCATGTTCCACAGCGTGCCCAGGGCGTTGTCCTGGCGCAGCTGGACGATGGCGTAGGCCTTGACCAGCGGGTCGCGCGGGTTGGTCAAGCCGACGGGCTTCATGGGGCCGTGGCGCAGGGTCTCGCGACCCCGTTCGGCCATCACCTCGATCGGCAGGCAGCCGTCGAAATAGGGGACGTTCTCCCACTCCTTGAACTCGGATTTGGGGCCGGCCAGCAGGGCGTCGATGAAGGCCTCGTACTGGTCCTTGGTCATCGGGCAGTTGATGTAGGCGGCCGCGTCGCCGCCGGGGCCTTCCTTGTCGTAGCGCGACTGGCGCCAGGCGACGTCCATGTTGATCGAGTCGAAGTGGATGATCGGCGCGATGGCGTCGAAGAAGGACAGCTGGCCTTCGCCCGTCAGATCCAGGATCGCCTGAGCCAGGGCGGGCGAGGTGAGCGGGCCGGTGGCGACGACCACATTGTCCCACTCGGCCGGCGGCAGGCCGGCGATCTCCTCGCGGACGATCGTGACCAGCGGGTGCTGGGAAAGACGCCGGGTGACCTCGGCCGAGAATCCGTCGCGATCGACGGCCAGGGCGCCGCCGGCCGGCACCTGGTGCTGGTCGGCGCAGGCCATGATCAGGCTGTCCAGCTTGCGCATCTCGGCGTGCAGCAGGCCCACGGCGTTGAACTGCCAGTCGTCCGAGCGGAAAGAGTTGGAACACACCATCTCGGCCAGGCCGTCGGTCTGGTGGGCGTCGGTGACGACTTTGCCAGTGGCGTCGTCCTTGCGCATCTCGTGCAGGATCACCGGCACGCCGCTCTGGGCGATTTGCCAGGCGGCCTCGGAGCCGGCCAGGCCCCCGCCGACGACGTGCACAGGCTCAAAGGGGACGGGCTGGGAGGTCGAATTCGTGGTCATGGCGCGCCCTATACCCCTGGCTGTCGCTTGGCGAAACCTCGTGTAGGCTGATGGTTCGTGGCGCGTGGTTCGCGCGTGGGCCAGCCCGGGGAGGGGACATGGCGAGATTTGCGGTGGGCGAGGCGGCGACGTCGGGCTTTGGCGTGGTCGTGCGGCATCCCCTGGCCGTGGGCGGGTGGGCCCTGGCCTTGGTGGTCGGCCTGATCATCCCGGCCGTGGTGGGTCTTTTCTGGCTGGGGCCGGACTTCGCGCGCCTGATCCAGCTGGCCATGACCCAGAAGGGCGGCGCACCAGATCCGGAAATGATGAACGAGTTCGTGCGGGCGCAATCGGGGATGACCGCCCTGAACCTGCTTTACTGGCTGTGGTCCTCGTTCGTCCGCGCCGTCCTCTGCGGGGCGGTTTTCCGCGCCGTGCTCATGCCGGAGGCGTCCGCCTGGGCCTTCCTGCGGATCAGCGGGCGCGAGCTGTGGCTCACCTTGCTGTTCGTCGTCGAACAGGTTCTGGCGATGATCGTGGTCTTCATCGTCGCCCTGCTGATCGTCATCCTGACGGCGGTGGTGGCGGTCAGCGGCGGGGATCAGGGAAAGATGACGGCGATCATCGTGGCCTGTTCGGCCACGGCGGTGGCGGCCGGCGTCATGATCTGGGTCGCGCTGCGGCTCTCCCTCGCCGCCCCGATGACCTTCGCCGACGCCCAGTTCCGGCTGTTCGAGTCCTGGACGCTGACGCGCGGCCAGGGCTGGCGGCTGCTGGGCATGACGGTGCTGATCGTCATCTTCATCCTGCTGATGGAGATGCTGGTGGGCGCGGCGGCCTTCGGGGCCATCGTGGCGGCGGGCGGCTCGTTGGAGGTGATCCGGGGGCCGGGCGCGCTGGAGGCCTTCCTGTCCAGACCCCCGATCGCGTTGATCACCGACTTGTGGCCCTGGCTTCTGGGCTTCAGCGCTCTGGCCGCCGTGTTCAGCGCGGTGCTGCAGACGGTGTTCTGGGCGCCATGGGCCACGGCGCACAAGGCCTTGACCGAAGAGGCCTAGCAACGCATCGCCACGGACACGCCAAGCCCTTACATTGTCGGGGACCGCGTTGACTCGCCGGCGGGCGGCGCGGAAGGGAAACTTGATCTGATGACGGACGGATCGGCGAGCGTCGGAGGCTTGCTGAAGGCGGGATTTTCCAGGATGGGCGCCGCTCAGGCCTCGTGCTGGGGGGCTCTGGTCGTGGCGATCGCCCTGACGGTTTCCACGAACATCCTGCCGCCGGGGCTTCGCCTGCCGGCCGTCCTGCTGGCCGCGGTGATCGCCCAAGGCGCGCTGTTCCGCCACGCGTTCGGCCGCGCCTCGGGCCTGAAGGGCTTGCGGTGGGGGCGCGACGAGTGGCGGCTGCTGGGCGCCCATCTGATGGTGCTGGGCCTGTTCCTGCTGATCGGCTCGATCTTGCTGATCGTGATCGGCGCGATCGCCTTGGGCGTCGCCCGGGTCAGCGCGCCTCAGCTGGACGCCAGCTCCGCCCAAGCGTGGCGAGACGCGCTGGCCAACGCCGGTCCGGCCGGCCTCGTCGCCGGCTTGGCGCCGCTGGCGGCGTTGGCGATCCTGATCTGGCTGGGCTTGCGTCTGTCGTTCATGGCGCCGGCCACGGTCGCCGAGTCGGGCGTCCGCGTGCTCAGCGCCTTCCCGCTGACCAGGGGCAAGGTCCCAGCCTTGCTGGTTCCGGGGATCTTGGGGCTGCCGATGGCGGCGAGCCTGATCCATGGCTTCGCGCCGCCACAGGGGGTCGTCTTCACGGCGGGCTCCGCTACGATCGCCTATCTGTTGCTGGCGCCGGCCTGGTCCGGCGCGCTGGCCCATCTCTACCGCCAAAGCGCGGTCACGCAGGACGCCTAGATGTCTGTTCGCCCTACCGACGCGGCTCTCGAAGGCCTTCGCACCATGCGGCGCAAGCCGCTGACGGTGTTGGCCTGGGCGGCGTTCTCGCTGGTCATGCTGCCGATCCTGGGCCTGATCGCCAAGATCGTGCTGGGCGAGGAGGGACGCACCGCCCTGGCCGGCCGGGTCGGCTCGGCCGATCCGCGCGAGCTGCTCGACCTGGTCACCCATCTGGGCGGCGCCATGGTGTTGCTGGTCGCCCTGGCTCTGGTGCTGGGCGCGGTGCTGCAGGCGGCGATCATCCGCTCGGTGCTCGAACCGAGCAACGACCGCCTGGCCTATCTGCGCCTGGGCCGCGAAGAGGTTCAGCTGCTGATCGTGTCGCTGATCACCTGGGCGGCCGCCCTGGGCGTCACGGTCATCCCGTCGGGCGCGGTGGTGTTGGGCGCGGCGCTGCTGTCGGGCGCGGCGGCCGGCTGGTTCGCGACCTTGGGGGCGCTGGCGGTCATCGGCCTGTCGATGTGGGTCGCCGTGCGCCTGTCCCTGCTGGGCCCGCACGCCTTCTCGCACCACCACATCGACGTCCGCGCCGCCTGGATCCAGACCCACGGGCAGTTCCTCCGCCTGCTGGCGATGTTCGGCATGACGATCGTGCTGGGCGCGATCGTCTCGATCATCGGCGCCACGATCTCGGGCGTGCTCGGAAACCTGATGAGCGGCGGCATCGATCCCGCCGACGGCGGCGTCGTCGCCAGCCATCCGGGGCTGATACTGACCCTGCTGGCCAACATGCTGCTGGCCCCGATTTTCCTGACGTTGCAGACGGTGATCCTGGTCTCGGCGCCCGCCAAGGCCTTCGCCCACCTGAACCAGGACGAGATCGAGGCGGGCCTGCACGACTAGCCCCAGGGGCCGGCCCCAATCAGGCCGAGGCGCTGGGCCGCGCCGCCATGCGTTCGCGCCAGGCCAACACGTTTCGCGCCTCGCCGGGCGTGGACAGGCCGATGAAGTCGGCGAAGTCGAGCGTGGTCTGGCCCACGATGTCGGCCATCGTATAGGCCTCGCCGGCCAGGTGCGGGCGCCCGTCCGACAGCTCGCGGTCGAGCCACAACAGGGTCTTGTCGACGGCCTCGCGGTTCGACTCGCCAAACTCGCGGTGCTGCTTCAAGAGATGCGCCGTGAACGGATGAGCATGGCGCCAGAACATGCCGATCGGGACCATCAGGCGCAGCTCGATCCGGCGCGTCCACATCTCGACCTGCGCCTGCTCCAACGGCGAGACGCCGAACAGCGGCGGCGTCGGATGAAGCGCCTCGAAGTAACGGCAGATGGCGACGGTCTCGCTGATCGTGGTCCCGTCGTCGAGCTCCAGCACCGGCACCTGGCCCAGGCTGTTGCGGGCCAGATGCTCGGGCTGGCGATGCCCGCCCTGGCGCAGGCCGATATGGACCTCGGGAACCTTGAGCCCCTTCTCGGCCAGGAAGATCCGCACCCGTCGCGGATTGGGCGCGGGCATGGCCTCGCCATAGAGCTTCATCACGGCCTCCCTCAATCTTGTTTTCAAACGAATGTTAGAGGCGGGCGCGGTGTGATCGCAAGGTCGCGCGAAAAAGCCCTTCTCGGCCCTGTCGAAGCGGCGCGAACCTTGTTAGGGCTAGGGCCAGTCCGCAAAGCAAGAGTACGACATGTCCAGGTTCTCGGCCTCTGACGCCGCCTTCTCCGGTTTTCGACTGGTGCGGGAGAACTTGAAGGCCATCGCCATCTGGGCGGCGGTCATGACCGTGCTGTCGATCATTTCCAACGTGCTGGCGATCCAGTTCTTCGGGCCCAAGCTCGAGGCCCTGATGTCCTACGTTTCCGACAACGCCAATCCTGATCCGGAGGAGTTCTTCCGGCGGGCCGCGGACCTGACGCCGCTGATGCTGTGGTCGCTGCCGTACAGCCTGGTCGTCAACGGCGTGATCTTCGCGGCGCTCAATCGCCTGGTGCTGCGGCCCCAGGACAGCCGTTTCGCCTATCTGCGCCTCGGCAAGCAGGAGCTGCGCCAGGCGGCGGTCTGGGTTCTGACCAGCCTGATCCTGATGGGCGTGCTGTTCGTCGGCTCGCTGGTCTCGGGCTTCCTGGCCGCGCTGGGCGGTCCGACAGGCGCGTTCCTGGGGCTGTTGGGGATGGCCGGCTCGGCCTGCGCGGTCGTCTATCTGGCGGTCCGGCTGTCGTTCGCCCCGGCGGTCACGTTCGAGACCGACAAGGTCACGATCTTCAAATCGCTGCCCGAGACCAAGGGCATCTTCTGGTCGCTGCTCGGCGCCTATCTGCTGGCGGTGGTGATGAGCATCATCGTCGTTCTGCTGATCTGGACGATCGTTTCGGCCGTCGGGCTCATCGCCTCGGGCGACCTGTCGGCGACGGGCAAGATGCTGCGGGCCGACACCAGTTCGCTGCAGGCCTATTTCACCCCGGCCGGCATCGTCCAGGCGCTGTTCTCGGGCCTCATCTCGATCCTGACGACGCTGATTGTCTTCGGCCCCGCGCCGACCATCTATCGCGAGCTGAAGGGCGGCGCGCCCAGCGCGACGCCCGGCGGCGGCTGGTAGGGGCGCGGCGGACAAACCCACGCCTTCCTCGCCCTCGTGGCGAGGACCCATGGCCGGGCAAGGTTCCGTGCATGAGAAAGGGCGCTGCCAGTTTTTGGCGCGCGCCCCCCGCTTCTCGGCACGAGCTGAACCCTGGACCCTAGGCGCAAGGCCTAGGGCGGCGAAGACCGCTTAAGCCCTCTTCGCCGCCTTCTTCAGCTCGGCCACTCGCGCCTTGCGGCGCTCTTCGTGGCGATCCAGCAGCTCCTTCAGGTAGCGGCCGGTCCAGCTGGCCTCGACCTTGGCCACATCCTGGGGCGAGCCGACCGCGACGATCTCACCGCCGCCGTCACCGCCTTCGGGGCCGAAGTCGAGCAGCCAGTCGGCCGTCTTCACGACGTCGAGGTTATGCTCGATGACGACCACGGTGTTGCCCTGGTCGGCCAGCTCGTGCAGCACCTCGAGCAGCTTCTTGGTGTCCTCGAAGTGCAGGCCGGTGGTCGGCTCGTCGAGGATGTACAGCGTGCGACCGGTGGCGCGCCGCGACAGCTCCTTGGACAGCTTCACGCGCTGGGCCTCGCCGCCCGACAAGGTCGTGGCCTGCTGGCCGACCTTGATGTAGCTGAGGCCGACGCGCTTGAGCGTCTCCATCTTGTCGCGGATCGGCGGCACGGCCTTGAAGAAGTCGGCGGCCTCCTCGACGGTCATGTCCAGGACATCGGCGATCGTCTTGCCCTTGAACAGCACGTCCAGGGTCTCGCGGTTGTAGCGCTTGCCCTTGCAGACGTCGCAGGTGACGTAGACGTCCGGCAGGAAGTGCATCTCGATCTTGATGACGCCGTCGCCCTGGCAGGCCTCGCAGCGGCCGCCCTTGACGTTGAAGCTGAAGCGACCGGGGCCATAGCCGCGCGCCTTGCTCTCGGGCAGGCCCGCGAACCAGTCGCGGATCGGGCCGAAGGCGCCGGTATAGGTCGCCGGGTTCGAGCGCGGGGTGCGGCCGATCGGCGACTGGTCGATGTCGATGACCTTGTCGAAGTGCTCCAGCCCCTCGATCCGCTCGTGCGGGGCGGGGGCGTCGCTGGCGTTGTTCAGCCGGCGGGCGGCCGCCTTGTAGAGCGTCTCGATCGTGAAGGTCGACTTGCCGCCGCCCGACACGCCGGTGATGCAGGTGAACGTGCCGACCGGGATCTCCGCCGTGACGCCCTTGAGGTTATTGCCCGTCGCGCCGACGACCTTCAGCACCTTCTTCTTGCTGATCGGACGGCGTTGTTCCGGCACCTCGATCTCGCGCACGCCGGTCAGGTACTGGCCGGTGACGCTGTTGGGGTTGGCCATGATCTGCTCGGGGGTGCCCTGGGCGACGATCTCGCCGCCGTGGACGCCGGCGGCCGGCCCCATGTCGATGACGTAGTCGGCGGTCAGGATCGCCTCTTCGTCGTGCTCGACGACCAGCACCGAGTTGCCGAGGTCCCGCAGGCCCTGCAGCGAGGTCAGCAGACGGGTGTTGTCGCGCTGGTGCAGGCCGATCGACGGCTCGTCCAGCACGTAGAGCACGCCGGTCAGGCCCGAGCCGATCTGGCTGGCCAGGCGGATGCGCTGGCTCTCGCCGCCCGACAGAGTGCCCGAGCCGCGCGAGAGGTTCAGATAGTCCAGGCCCACGTCGACCAGGAACCGCAGGCGATCGTTGATCTCCTTCAGGATCCGCCGGGCGATCTCCATCTGCTTGTCGGTCAGCTTGCCCTCGAGGGCGGTGAACCAGTCGCGGGCCGGGCGGATCGCGAGGTTCGAGACCTCGGCGATGTCCTTGGCGTCGATCTTGACGGCCAGGGCCTCGGGCTTCAGGCGCTTGCCGTGGCAGGTCTCGCACGGGGTGTCGGACTGGTAGCGGCCCAGCTCTTCACGGACCCACGAGCTGTCCGTCTCGCGCCAGCGGCGCTCCAGGTTCGGCAGCACGCCCTCGAAGGGCTTCTCGACCTCGTACTTCCGGGCGTTGTCGTCATAGACGAACTTGATCTTGGTCCCGCGCGAGCCGTTCAGGACCACGTCCTTGGCGTCTGGCGACAGCTTGTGCCACGGCTCGTCCATCGAGAAGCCGTAGTGCCGGGCCAGGGCCTGCAGGGTCTGGGTGTAGAGCGGTGAAGGACCTTTCGCCCAAGGCGCGACGGCGCCCTTGTGCAGGCTCTTATCCTTGTCGGGGATGACGAGGTCGGCGTCGAAGGCCAGCTTCGCGCCCAGGCCGTCGCAGGCCGGGCAGGCGCCCGCCGGATTGTTGAACGAGAACAGCCGCGGCTCGATCTCGGCGATCGTGAAGCCGCTGACCGGGCAGGCGAAGCGTTCCGAGAACAGTATGCGGCGCGGCTCCTTCTCGCCCTCCTCGATGGTGGCGAACTCGGCCACGGCCAGACCGTCGGCCAGGCGCAGGGCCTGTTCGATGGAGTCGGCCAGGCGCTGCTCCATGTCGGGCTTGGTCACCACGCGGTCCACGACCACGTCGATGTCGTGCTTGAACTTCTTGTCGAGCGCCGGGGCGTCCTCGATCGGATAGAACTCGCCGTCGATCTTCAGCCGCTGGAAGCCGGCCTTCTGCCACTCGGCGATCTCCTTCCGGTACTCGCCCTTGCGGTCGCGAACGACGGGGGCCAGCAGGTAGAGGCGCGTGCCTTCGGGCAGGGCGGTGATCTTGTCGACCATCTGGCTGATGGTCTGGCTCTCGATCGGCAGGCCGGTGGCGGGCGAGTAGGGGACCCCGACCCGCGCCCACAGCAGGCGCATGTAGTCGTGGATCTCGGTCACCGTGCCGACGGTCGAGCGCGGATTGCGGCTGGTGGTCTTCTGCTCGATCGAGATCGCGGGCGACAGACCCTCGATCAGGTCGACGTCCGGCTTGCTCATCAGCTCCAGGAACTGGCGCGCGTAGGCCGACAGGCTCTCCACGTAGCGGCGCTGCCCCTCGGCGTAGATCGTGTCGAAAGCGAGCGAAGACTTCCCCGAGCCCGACAGGCCGGTCAGCACGACCAGCTCGCCACGGGGGATGTCGACGCTGACGTCCTTGAGATTGTGCTCACGGGCGCCGCGAACGCGGATGAAGTTCAGTTGCTCGGCCATGTTTTCCGGAACGTTGGGCCGCCCAGTTGGTGGCGGCGCAGCGGCTATATGTAGGGCTCGAACTGCGAATTAACACAAGAACAAGATGCGAACAAATGTCGCGCACGCGAGGCCAAGCTTCTGCTGACAGCGGATGTCAGCAGTGGGGCTGGCCAATAAGGCGCCCTTCGCCATGGGATCGCCGCGAAAGCGACGCCATCGACCCGCGTTCTCCCCGTCAGCTTGGCCGGAGGGGCGGGGATGGCGCGGGGGAAGTGGTCCAGGCGCTGGGTCGCCCTCTCGGGCGGCGTGCTGATCAACGCCCTGATCCTAGGCGCGCTGCTGATGATCGAAGGCTCGCCGCCGCTGGTGGAAGAGGCGCCGGTGATCATCCTGGAGCTTGAACATCCTCGGAAGCGGACCCCGCCGCCGCGGAGCCGCGCGGCGGCTGGCGCGCGGTCGGCGGCGCGAGTGCCCTCAAGGTCTACGGTCTCGGAGGGTGAAGGGCGGCCCGCCGCCGTCGACCCCGCCTTGTCGCCCGCGCTTTCCGTCGATCCCGAGTGGCGCGTCGATCCCGAGGCCGTCGATCGCTGGCGGCTGCTGGAGGGTAATCCGGCCATGGGCGCCGGACGCTTTCGCCGCGCCTGCCTCGGCCAGACCAGCGAGCATATGACGCCGGAGGAGAAGGATGCTTGCCACGAGGCCTGGGGGAAAAGGCCAGACAAGCGCCCGTCGCCGACATTCATCGGCCCGATCGACGAGCGGAAGTGGGAGGTCCACCAGTTCGGCCCCCGAAGGCCATCCACTTCGGCCGACGACAAGCGTCGGCGTCGCGACCTCTGCCGAGCCTACGACCGGATGCGCAAGGCTGATCCGTCGACATTGACCGTGCTACGCCAGGGCGCTTGCCCATGACTTGGGCGTTCGGACTTCCTAAACCCTGTTTGGAAGCGGGTTCTTCAAGGACCGGTGCGCTACAGCTCCATCTTGGGTCGAGTTGTGGCCCGCCGGAGAGGGACTGGAGCCATGGCCAAGAAAGAGGCCGCAAGCGCCAATCAGGAAGCCAAGCACTACGCGTTCAACGCCCTCCGTCCCCCCAAGCCGCGCTCCGTGGTCATCGATGGACTGGTGTTCGTCAGCGGCGTTGGGGCGCTGGTTTGGGTGCTGTGCGGCATGGCGCCCAACTAGAGGCGCTCTCGCCGCGGGGGCGGCGCGATCGGGGTCACGTGATCTGTCCCGCGACACCAGGTCGCGGTCCTGCGGCGGACGCCCTCACGACAGCGATGTTGGAACGACAGACGTCGCCGAACGCCAAAATTATTCGAATGGAATCAAGGCTATAAGCTTTTGATGAGCTCGGCGCCCGGCGAGGAAGAGCGCCTCCGAGGAGTACGGCGTTGACCCAGCCTGGGGGCGTTCGCTTTTGCTCAACCTTCTTTCGAAGCCGCCTGTTCAGCGTGATTTCTGAAAACGTTTGCGATCGGGCCTGGGGTTCGAGGCCGTCGGAAACACGCTCGTCATGTCGCAGGACTCCGCCAAACAAGACGCTAAGCGCGAGGCGTTCAAGGCTCTGAACACCGCCAAGCCGCGTTCGGTCATTATCGATGGGCTGGTGTTCCTGGGCGGCGTCGGGTCGCTGCTCTGGGTCCTGCGCAACATGACGCCCTAGGCTGGCGCCGGCTCAGCTTGCCGAACGCCGGCCGCGGCCGTACTAACCTCGCCATCCCACCGATGGAGGCTCCCATGATCAGCAAGACGGAAGACCGCTTCGTCCTTCCCGTTTCCCTGACCGTGGGGTCGCATGTCCTTCGTCACCCTGGATTCCGTTTCTGCCGCCACGCCTGACGGCCGGCTTCTCTTCGAAAACCTGGATCTTTCCATCGAGGCCGAGCGCATCGGCCTGGTGGGGCGCAACGGCGCGGGCAAATCCACCTTGCTGGCGCTGATCGCCGGCGGCCGTGCGCCCGCTGGTGGAACGATCGCAAGGGCTGGCGCGGTCGCGATGCTGGACCAGTCGCCCGATCTCGCGTCCGCGCGGCTCGTCGACCTGCTGGGCGTCGGCGAAGCGTGGGGCCGACTGGCGCGCATCGAGCGCGGCGAAGGCGACGAGGCCGACCTCGCCGAGGCGGAGTGGGATCTGCCCGCGCGGCTTGAGCAGGCGCTTACCGATGTCGGCTTGAGCGGCCTCGACCTCGAACGGCCAGCGATCGCGCTGTCGGGGGGGCAGGCGACCCGCGCCGGCCTCGCACGCCTGCTGATCGCCCGGCCGGACGTGCTGCTGCTGGACGAGCCGACCAACAATCTCGACGCCGAAGCGCGAGATCTGGTGGGCCGGATCCTGTCGCGCTGGCGCGGCGGGGCGGTGGTGGTCAGCCATGACCGATCCCTGCTGCGCGGCATGGATCGGATCGTCGAGCTCTCAGCCCTGGGCGCGCGGTCCTATGGCGGCGGCTACGACCTCTACGCCGAGCGCAAGGCCCTGGAGGCCGACGCCGCGCGGCGCGATCTCGACCACGCCGAGCGCGAGGTTCGCCGCGTGGCGCGCGAGGCCCAGGTCGCCCGCGAGCGCAAGGACCGCCGCGACGCGAACGGCCGCCGGTTCGCCGACCGGGGCGGGACGCCGAGAATCCTGCTGGGGATGATGGCCGAGCGAGCTGAGACCAGCGGCGCCAAGGAGGGAAAGCTGGCGAGCAAACTGGCGGCCCAGGCCCAAGAAGCCCGGGCCGCCGCCGACGCGCGGGTGGAGCGGGCGCGCGCCTTGGGCTTCGAACTGCCGTCGAGCGGCCTGCCGGATGGCCGCGTGGTCCTGGCGTTCGACGCGGTGCGCTTTGCCTGGCCCGACGGACGGCCTGTGATCGACGATCTTTCCTTCAGGATGATCGGGCCGGAGCGCCTGGCGGTCTCGGGGGCGAACGGCGGCGGCAAGACGACCTTGATCCGCCTGGCGACTGGCCAACTGGCGCCGAGCACGGGGGAGGTTCGGCTGCAGGTTCCAGTCGCCCTGCTGGATCAGCGCGCGGCCCTGCTGCACGACGACCAGACGATCCTGGAGAACTTCCGTCGCCTGAACCCCGGCGCCAGCGTCAACGACGCTCACGCGGCCCTGGCGCGGTTCCTGTTCCGCAACGCCGCCGCCCTGCAGGTCGCCGGTACGCTCAGCGGGGGAGAGCGCCTGCGGGCCGCCCTGGCTTGCGCGCTGTGCGCGGCCACGCCGCCGCAACTGCTGATCCTCGACGAGCCGACCAATCACCTCGATCTGGAGTCCTTGCAGGCGGTCGAGGCGGCGCTGGCCGGCTATGACGGCGCCTTGCTGGTGGTCAGCCACGACGAGGACTTCCTGGCGGCGATCGGTGTCGAGCGGCGGCTTACGCTGAAAAGCCCGTGACGCGCCGCTCAGAGTTCGCTACCTCTATGTGACCGGTAACATTGGGCGCGACCCGATGATCCGAACGCAGGGCGAGGACGAGATGGATGAGCGTCGGGACCACCCGCTGAGGGTGACATTGAGCGAGCTGATGCATCTGCGGGCGTTGCCGTTGGACGGCGCGCCGGTCCGGTTGCGCCAGTGGGTCTTCCTGGTGGAGCCTTCCGATCGTGACGCCGAGGCCGCCTTCGTCGGCCTGTTCGCGCCGGGGCAGGACGCCGCGCTGGGGCGCGCCGTGGTGGTCGGCGAGGACGGCGGCTGGCTCTGGGAGCGGCATCAGGAGTTCTCGACCTGGACCTGGTTCGCCTATGGCGCGCTGGGCGACGCGCTCGGCTTCCAGCCCGAGGCGGACGAGCGCTTCTTCTGGCTGCATGGCGCGCCCGGGCAGGTGTTCCGGGGCGTCGAGATCTCGGTCGGGGCCGCCGGCGAGCCACCGCCCAGCGACGCCGCGCTCAGCCGCCACATCGACCTGCGCCGCTGCGTCTCGTGCGAGGTGTTCGACGGCGCGGCGCGGATCTGGACGGACTTCCGTCTGCGCGAGGGCGGAGCGGGCCGCATCCACGTCCATAACCTGGGCCTGGCCAATGACGAGGTCTCGCGTCTGGTTCAGACGCTGCTCGAGATCGGCAACTACCGGAAGCTGGCCCTTTTGGGCTTCGCGCCAGCCCGCGAGACGCTGGCCTGGCTGGACGGCGCCGAGGCGCGGCTGGCGGCGATCACCGGCGACCTGGCGGCCGGCCAAGACAGCCAGGGCGTACTCGACCACCTCTTGGCGCTGTCCGCCGAGGTCGAGGCCCGCGCGGCGACCAGCCGCTTCCGCCGGGGCGCGACGGAGTCCTACCACCAGCTGACGCTCGACCGGCTGGAGGCCCTGCGCGAGCGGCGGCTGCCGGGCCATTCGACCATGAGCGAGTTCATCGCCCGGCGTCTCCTGCCGGCCATGCGCACGCGGGAGGCGGCGGACCGACGGCTGGACGACCTGTCCCAGCGGGTGGCGCGTTGCGGCGATCTGCTGCGCGCCAAGCTGGGCCTGGCCCAGGACCGCCAGAACCAGGAGACCCTGCGCGGCATGGACGCCAGCCTGCAGCTGCAGACCAAGCTGCAGGGCCTAGTCGAGGGGCTGTCGATCTTCGCCGTCGGCTACTACGTGCTGGGGCTCTTGGGCTACCTGCTGAAGCCCTGGCTGCACGGGTGGCCGGGCGGCGAGTGGGTGTTGGCGGCCCTGGTCCCGCTGGTGCTGATCGCGGTCGCGGCCAGTCTGCATCGCCGCAAGAAGCGCTTGATCGAAGACGAGCGGTCCTAGGCCGCCTATAGGACGGCATGGACCTTGAGGCCTTCATCCAGGCGAACCTGCCCGTCGAGGCTGTCCCGGGCGTTCCGGAGGTCCGCCTTCACCGGGCCGGTCCGCGCAGCGGGCTGATGCGCCTGGCCGACGCCGATCCCGATTTCGGCTCGCCGTACTGGGCGCGATGCTGGGGCGGGGGCCTCGCGCTGGCGCGGCATGTGCTGGACCATCCGCGGAGTGTCGCCGGCAAGCGCGTGCTGGATCTCGGCGCCGGCTCTGGGCTGGTCGCGATCGCGGCGATGAAGGCCGGGGCGGCGCAGGCGCAGGCCGTCGATGTCGACCTCTACGCGGTCGCCGCCACCCGCCTCAACGCCCAGGCCAATGAGGTTGTCGTGGAAGCGCGGCTGGCGGACCTGACCCAAGGCGCGCCGCCGGCCGATATCGACCTGATGCTGGTCGGGGATCTCTTCTACGACGTCGACTTGGCCCGCAGCATCCTGCCGTTCCTGGAGCGCTGCGTGGCGGCGGGCGTGGCGGTGCTGATCGGCGATCCCTGGCGGGCGTCCCTGCCGACGGAGCGCCTGACCGTCGTGGCTCGGTATCCGGTCGCCGATTTCGGCGATCCCGGCGGCGTGCTGCGCGACGCCGCCGTCTTCTCGCTTCTGGCCTAGGCCCGACGGTTCAGGGTGATCGCCGCGCCCATGGCCGGACGGTCGTTGACCATGCCGCCGGCGCCGTAGGTGGTGGCCGGAGCGGCGCGCTGGTTGGCGATCTCCTCGGCCACGGCGCGAACCAGGCCTTCGGTGACGGTGCGGGCGGCCTCGACCGCGCGCGCCTGACGGGCGAGGACGGCGTCAAAGGCCTCGGTGGCGCGCTTCAGGCGCTGGCGCAGTTCCAGGCGGGCGGACTCGATCAGGACGACGTTGGCGCGCACGCGCATCGACTCGTGACGGTAGACATTGGCCAGCTTGGCGGTTTCTTCGACATATCGCGCGGCCTCATGCGGGCGGCGGTTTTCGAAGGCCTGGGCTTCCTTGGCGATCAGGTCGGTGAGGCGCTCGGTCAGCAGGATCAGCTGGTTGACGCGATCGTCGGCGTCGATGGCGGCGATGGCCATGGCGGTTACTCCTTGAGACCTTGAAGCTTCAGCATTTCGCGTTCGACGGTGGGGGCCAGGCCGATCCCGCCCGCCCGGGTCACCTGCTTGGCCATCGCTTCGGCCATGACCGACTTGAACATCTCCTCGCCCTGGCCGCCGCCGAACGGCTCGGAGGTCTTCACGCCCTCGAACATCTGCTGCATCATCACCGACAGGAACGAGGCCTCGAAGTTCTGGGCCGTCTCCTTGATCTTGCCGCGCTTGGCCAGCTCGGCGGACGAGGCGGCCGTCGACTTGGCGGCGGCGGAAAGCGTGGCGACGTCGGGCGTGACGGACGACAGGGAGAAGGCGCTCATCACATGACCTCGATATCGGCTTGCAGGGCCCCGGCGGCCTTCACGGCCTGCAGGATCGAGATCATGTCGCGCGGCGTGACGCCTAGGGCGTTCAGGCCGCCGACCAGGCTCTTCAGCGAGGGCGAACCGCCCAGGGTGATCAGCTTCTTGCCCTTTTCTTCCTCGACGCTGACGGCCGACTGCGGCACGACGGCGGTCTGGCCCTGGCTGAACGGCGCGGGTTGGCTGACCGCGGGGCTTTCCTGGACCGTGATCGTCAGGTTGCCCTGGGCGATCGCCACCTGGCTGATGCGGACGTCGTCGCCCATGACGATGACGCCGGCGACTTCGTCGATCACCACCTTGGCTGGGAAGTCGGGCTCGACTTCAAGGTTCTCGATGTTGGTCACGAAGCTGATCATGTCCATGCCGGGCGGGGCGCGGACGGCGACGATGGTCGGGTTCTGCGCCTGAGCGCAGTTGGGGAACTTCTTGTTGACGGCGTCGGCGATCCGGCGAGCGGTCGTGAAGTCCGGATTGCGCAGGGTCATGCGCAGGATGTCCATGTTGACCATCTGGAAGCCGGTCTCGCGCTCGATGATGCCGCCCGAAGCGATGCGACCCGCGGTCGGCACGCCCTTGGTGACCGAGCTGCCCGAGGCGCCGCCCGCCGAGACCGAGCCGGTCTGCACCGTGCCTTGGGCGACCGCGTAGGTCTGGCCGTCCGCGCCTTGCAGGCTGGTGACCAGCAGGGTGCCGCCCAGCAGGCTCTTGGCGTCGCCCAGGGCCGAGACGGTGACGTCCAGCTTCGAGCCGGCGGCCGAGAAGGGCGGCAGGCTGGCCGTCACCATGACGGTGGCGGTGTTCTTGGTGTTCAGGGTCGCGTCGCGGACGTTGACGCCCTGGCGCTCCAGCATCGCCTCGAGGCTCTGCTTGGTCATCGGCGCGTTGCGCAGGGAGTCGCCGCTGCCGTTCAGGCCGACGACGACGCCGTAGCCGACGAGCTGGTTTTCGCGGACGCCCTCGAAGGCGACGATGTCCTTGATGCGCGACTTGGCGAAGGCCGGCGCCGCCACGAGGGCGGAGGCGGCGACCAGGGCGGTCAGAACCGGGCGAAGAACGGTGCGAAAGAATGAACGCGGCATGGCAGTCCCGTTGCGGGGAGACGTCCCCGGGCCCCTCCATGCCAGAACCGGGCCAGTTTCAAGGTGTTGTGACTCAAGGGATTCTTGGCGCGGGCGAGGTCCAGCCGGCGCCTCGCGGCAGATTCTGCCCGGCATTAACCATACTTCAAGCGCGCAAACCGACTATGATTGTGCGACGAGACAAGTGACTCGCGTGTCTGAGCTTTTGGAGCTTGTCGGATGAAGGTTTCCAGCACGGGGGGCGTGGGTGCGACGGGTCCGTCGCGGGCCAAGTCCTCTGGCGGCGCTTCGAGCTTCTCCCTGCCATCGGTCAACGCCGCCAGCGGCGCGGCCAGCACCGCCTCGGTGGGCGGGCTGGCGGGCGTGGGTTCGGTCGACGCGCTCCTGGCGCTGCAGGCCGCCGGCGCGGTCGGCGATCCGCTTGAGCGCAAGAAGCGCGCGGTGCGCCGCGCCGACCACATCCTCGATATCCTGGGCGAGGTGCGGATCGCGCTGATCGACGGCGACATCTCGCACGCGACGCTGAACAACCTCCAGCGCGCGATCCGCGAGCAGCGGGACAAGACCGACGACCCGCGACTCGAGGGCGTGCTCAACGAGATCGAGACCCGCGCCGCCGTCGAGCTGGCCAAGCTCCAGGTCAGGGGCGGCTGAGATGGCGGGGGCCGGGCGCGCAAATGATCGGCGGTCCCGCAGCGCTTGTCGTTCCCGCGCGTTTTACATCTGTCCATGCCGTCGTTCGGCGCGTTCGCGGGAAGGGTTTTTCGCCCTTCATGCGAGGTTCATTGAACGCGGCTCACCTTTTGGTATAAGCACCCGGCCTTTAAGGGCTGAGTTCATTGGGGCGTGAGGCGTTAATGCAGACGGCCACTGTTCTAGTCGAGAAGTCCGATTACCGTCCTTCCGAGGACGAACCGTTCATGAATGACCGGCAGCTTGAGTATTTCAAGAACAAGTTGCTGGCCTGGAAGGAAGAGATCCTCCGCGAATCTCGCGAGACGGTGACCCATCTCCAGAAGGAAACCGAGAACCACGCCGATCTCGCCGATCGCGCGTCCTCGGAAACTGACCGAGCCCTTGAGCTCCGCACCCGCGACCGCCAACGAAAGCTGATCTCCAAGATCGACCAGGCCTTGCGCCGAGTCGAAGACGGCTCCTATGGCTACTGCGAGGAGACCGGCGAGCCGATCGGCCTCGCCCGCCTGGAAGCCCGTCCGACGGCGACCATGAGCGTGGAAGCCCAGGAGCGTCACGAGCGCCGCGAACGCGTCCACCGCGACGACTAAGCGCCCGCTTCGGCGACTATGTGTTTTCGAGCGGCCTCGGGGGAGACCCCGGGGCCGCTTTTGTTTGGTGGGCGGAAGGTCAGCTTTCGACCCCGAATAGACGATGGGAAGGTCCGCTATCTGGCGACCGCCGCCGTGTTTTCTAGTATCGGTGTAGTCTCCGAACTCAGGGCGGGAGTTCACCGGGACCGATAATTGCTCGCGGTGGCAATCTAAGGGTCTGGATTGGCGCCTGTGCCGATGGCTGCGCGCGAGCCTTCTCTAATACGGCTACGCTCTACTTGCGTACCGCGCGCGCCTCGGTTCCGTTAACGTAAAAGATCATCGCTTTAGCTGGCTCTGGTCCCGCGTCAAAGGTGATCCGCGCATCGACACCATGGATGTAGAAGCGGTCCAGGGCCTCAGCGAGGATGTTGGCGGGCGGAGCGCCATCGACTTCCAGCAAGATACCGTCCTCGTCTTCACCGACGGTAACCTTGCGACCATCCGATAGAACATAGATTCCGAAGTAGCGTTGGGTCTGCTCGCGCGTCAGGTTGATCGGCGAAGGATGTCTAATGGGCTGTGCGCGCGGGAGCAGGAATGGAACGGCCGCCGGCATCGCAAGCGGATAGTACGAGATATGGGTCTCGTCTTCGAAGGGCTTGGTCTTCAGTATCAGGCGCTCTGGCGCGCTCGATAGCGCGGCTGAGATCTTCTCCCCGCCGTCGACCATGTAGGCCTCTTCCTTGGCGCCCCAGGTGACGAACACCTTGCGGCCCGGCGCTCGGGCGGCGACGGTCTTTAAGCGATCGACCACGGTCGGGTCGGCCCAAAGGGAGGGGCTGGCGATCAGATAGCCGGAAAACGCTTCGGGATTGTCGGCCAGCATGTTCGCTGTGAAGATCCCCGATAGCGAATGACCAAACAGCACTGCGGATTTGGGGTCGAGCGGATAGCGCGTCTCCATGAGAGGCTTGAGCTCCTCAAGAAGGAAGGCCCTGAACATTGCTCCGCCGCCGCCCTTGGCGATCGTGCCGTCCGGGCGGGTTCCGGGCGCGAACAGAAGATCACGCTCGCGAGTGGACGGACTGCCGGGCGGATAGCCAATGGCAATCACATAGGCCGGAGCCATTGTGCCGGCGCCACCCAACAACCACCCCGTAGGTCCGGCGATGTCGTACCCGCCGTCCAACACATAAATAGCTGGGGCGGTCTGGCCCGGCAGGATCGGCGGCGTGCCGGGCGCGGTAATCTGGACCTGGAAGTCGCGGCCCGCCCGCTCGGAGTGCACAATCAATTGCACCGCGCGCCTCTGCGGCGCAGGGCCCTCGGAAACAACCTTGAGAGTGGGCGCACCTGCGAGGGCGGGGAAAGCAAGCGCAAGGGCGACGAGAGTAACTAGGCCGTTTCGGATGCTCATTTCTGACCTTTAGGCTGCCAACACGCACACTGGATTACAGATGTAATTCAATGTCAACCGCGCCTTGCATCTCTCTCGATAAGCAATCGCCGTGTAGTTCGTGGATGATGGTTCGATGACCCCTAACCACCCATAGCCGACCTCGATCAACCAATGACGGATCGGCCTACCACAGCGTCTTGGCCGCCCGCTCGGCCCAGCCCGCGTCATAGGCCTCGCCGCCGACCTCGCCGGCGGTGAAGGCCGCCAGCATGGCGCCGGGGGAGGGCAGGGTCTTCGGGTCGATCTGGCTCTCGGCCTTCCAGAGGCCCGAGCGCACGATGGCCCGGGCGCATTGGAAATAGGCCTCCTCGACGGTGATGATCGTGACGGTGCGCGGCGGCTTGCCATCGACGGCGAAGCTTTCGAGCAGGTCGGGATCGGCGCTCAGCCTGGCGCGGCCATTGACGCGGAAGGTCGTGCCCGAGCCGGGGATCAGGAACAGCAGCGCCACGCGCGGGTCGCGGACGATGTTGCGCAGGGTGTCGAGGCGGTTGTTGCCGCGTCGGTCGGGCAGCATCAGGGTCTTGGGATCGGCGATGCGGACGAAGCCGGGCAGGTCGCCGCGCGGGCTGCAGTCCAGGCCTTCCGGACCCACGGTGGCCAGGGCGACGAACGGCGAGGCCTGGATCAGGGCCGCGTAGTGCGGGGTGACATGGTCGCTGACCTTGACGGTCGAGGCCGGCAGAGGCTCGGGCTGATACAGCGCCTCCAAGGCCTCGATCGTGGTGATGTCCATCGCGCGTCCTCCCCGGTCAGACCTTACGGGCGGTGCGGGCGAGCGGCAAATCAGCGCGTGAAGGCGCGGGCGCAGGCTTCGGCCAGATGGCGCGGGGAAATGGGCTTGTCGACAATCGGCTTGAAGCGACCGCGCAACTGGTCGGCGTTACCGGTGACATAGACGACCGGGATATGGCCGAGCTGGCTTTGGATCGCCTCGACCGCCTCGACGCCGGTCCCGCCGACAATACGATAGTCCGCGGTGATCAAGTCCGGAGGATGAGCGACCGCCATGGCCAAGGCGTCGGCCGGACTATCGGCGATGTCGAAACTGGTGAAGCCTTGCTCGGCAAGAAGAGCCTCAACCTCGAAGGCCACGAGGATTTCATCCTCGATGATCAATACATGTCGGGCCTTTGCGTGCACGGTCATTGCCGCTGCTTTCTATCGAGTCCCACGACATATCAATGACGACCCGCCCTCGCGCGCCAGTCGCGTTTTCGTGATCGCGAATAACGCAGGAGTTGAGTGACTTCCAGCCCGAGGCTGCGCGCGCGGACAAACCGCGCTATGGAACGCCAAACAGATAAGATCCGCAGGAGCGCCTTCGTCGATGTCCCAGCCCTTGATCCTGACCGAGAAGCGCGGCCACGTCGCCATTCTCACCCTGAACCGTCCCGACGCGATGAACGCCCTGGGCGCGCCGGGCGACGGCGACCAGGTGGCGGCGGCCTGCGAGGCGATCAACGACGACCAGGAGATCCGCTGCGTGATCCTGACGGGCGCGGGCAAGGCCTTCTCGGCCGGCGGCGACGTCAAGGCGATGAAGGCCCGCGAGGGCGCCTTCGCCGGCAACGGCGTGGCCGTGCGCGACGGCTATCGCAAGAACATCCATCGCATCGTGCGGGCCATCTACGGCCTGGAGGTCCCCTCGATCGCGGCGGTCAATGGCGCGGCGATCGGCTTGGGCTGCGACGTGGCCTGCATGACCGACATCCGCATCGCCGCCGACACAGCCAAGTTCGGCGTCACCTTCCTGAAGCTGGGTTTGATCCCCGGTGACGGCGGCGCCTGGCTGATGCCGCGCACGATCGGGATGAGCCGCGCGGCCGAGCTCTTGTTCACCGGCGATGTGATCGACGCGGCCAAGGCGGCCGAGTGGGGGCTGGTCAGCAAGGCCGTGCCGGCCGCGACCCTGATGGACGAGGCCATGGCCCTGGCCGAGCGGATCGCCCAGCAGCCGCCGCACGCCCTGCGCATGGCCAAGAGTCTGCTCAAGCACGGCCAGACCGCCAGCTACGACACCCTGATGGAGATGAGCGCCGCCGCCCAGGCCATCGCTCACCACACGCAGGACCACATGGAAGGCGTCGAGGCGATCCTCGAAAAGCGCGCGCCTCAGTTCAAGGGCGCTTGAGCATGGGCAAGGAAGCTAGCGGCGTCTGGGGCCAGCTCTCCGAAGGCGAGAGCGAGGGCAAGTTGTTGTGGGAGCCGCCGAAGCTGATCTTCCGCGGCGCCTATCGCGGCATCTACCAGGGCCACGCCCTGAAGAACGTCCGGACCGAGGGCGACGATCTGGTGCTCAGCGACGGCACGCGCTTCACGCTGGAGCCCGGCCAGGCCGAAAAGTGGGTCCACGCCATCCTCAATCCCCCGTCGCGCCTCGACAAGCTGGGCGTGAAGCCGGGCATGACGGTGGTGATCGACGGCGTCGAGGACGAGGCGTTCCTCGAGGAGCTGGGCGCGCGCGTCGAGCCGGTCGAGGCCGAGGAGGGGATCGACATCCTGTTCCTGGCCGCCGAGGACCTGGCCGACCTCGACCGTATGGACGACTGGAAGGGCGCGCTGGCCGACAAGGGCGCGATCTGGGTGGTCGCCCAGAAGGGCAAGGGCGCGCCGCTGAAGGACGTCGAAATCCTGGAGGCCGTGCGTGGGCTGGGCTTCACGGACACCAAGGTGTGCGCGTTCTCGCGGACCCATACGGCGCTGCGGTTCGTGAAGCGCAAGGGCGGGTAGGGCCGTTCATCGCGCGGCGGCGGGCGGACGGTTGGGGTGTCGATCTCAACGTCCGCTTTCGACCCAGAGCGGACCGTTCAAACGTCCGCTATCAGGCGCATGAGTCTAAGACCGCCCACGGCAGAGGCGCCAAGCATGATGCTCGGCCGTAGGGCGATCACCCCGCCTAGCCGCCCTGGACCACTTCCGGCAGCGACTTGCCGTCGACGCCATGGCCTCGCCGCGAGCCGCAGGCATAGGTGGCGATCGCTCGAGCTCGCGCATCGGTACGCCTCACGGCCTCGTTGCTAGTGCGGACAT
Organism: Caulobacter segnis ATCC 21756; assembly: GCF_000092285.1. Taxonomy (NCBI): domain Bacteria; kingdom Pseudomonadati; phylum Pseudomonadota; class Alphaproteobacteria; order Caulobacterales; family Caulobacteraceae; genus Caulobacter; species Caulobacter segnis. Next base: position 1,203,737 of record NC_014100.1, read on the forward strand.
AGGCGAAGTTCCGGTCATACTGTCTCGTGAGCACGATCTGCTCGCCGGTCTTCGAGCAATTGATCCGGGACGTGATCTCGGTGTAGTCCGACTTGTCATCCGGCCAGACGAAGTACTGAAGCTCGACCTTGTCGCCGACCCGATTGATCGAGTTGAGGTTCACTGCGACGGTCTGGCGGACGCCGGGGGCTGGGCCGCCGAGGCGGACGGCGTCGCCGCCCGTCATCCAGGCTTCCGGCGGATAGGCTCCGCCGTCGCGCTTGCTGCTGGCCGGCGCCTGCTGCGGGAGGGGCTTCACCTGGAGGAGCCCCCAGTTCTGCTTCGGCCATTCCTGCGCGAAGGCTGGAGCGGCGAACGAGAGCACAGCCATCAAGACGACGAGCAATTTCATGCGGAGCTCTTTCCTCAAGCGTGACGAGAAGCCTATTCCTGCCACCTGAGGTAATCAACGGCTCCGTGGCGTCACCGCCTGAACGCGGTGCCGACGGCCGATCCCACAGGGACTGAGGTCCGACAACCACCCATCACGGACCATTGGCGCTTCCGCTTCCTTCGCTCGCCGGTAGCGAACGCCCTCATTCCAGGGCGGGAACGAGCGCGTGTTGCGAGGCCGCCAGCAGTCGCTTCCGTTCGGCCTCGCCGCGGTACAGGAAGTCATACGGCAGGCCCAGCCGGACGCTGGCCTGGCAGGGCGGCGAGGTCTTGATCGCGATCCGGTCGGCCAGCTTGCCGGCGGCCTTCAGCGCCAGGCCATCAGCCAGCGTCAGGTCATAGTCGCGCCCGAGCGACAGCTTGCGCCGCACCATCGGCGGCAGCAGCGAGACCGAGGCTCGCGCCAGGGCGCGATGCAGGATCTTCGGGGCCGCCGGCGCGGCCTTGCCCGACTGGATGATCCCCAAGAACTCTTCGACGATCGGGTGGGGCTCGAAACGCGGCGCGAGCTTTTCCATCATCGCCATGAAGTCCGCCTGGGAGCTCGGCGAATAGCGCACGCCGTAGAGCCGGGCGATCGGGTGAGCCTCGCGGTAGAACTGCGTCTTCTCGGCCTCGCTCAGCGGCGTGACGAAGCGGTCATAGGCGTTCAGGAAGCCATAGGCGGCCGTGGCGCTGACCCAGTCCAGCAGTTCGGGATCCAGCGCGCGATAGGCCTCGCCCTTCGGCGTGTCGCCGGACACCCGCGCGTGCATGTTGGTCACGCCCTGGATGACCCGTCGCGCCGCGGCCTGCGGGCCGTAGACCCCGACCATGGCGGCGATCCCGGTGCGCTTGGAGCGTCCGATCGGATCGGCCTTGTAGGTCGAGTGGTCCCAGACGCCCGAGCGGATCCGGGCGTCGGCGAATTCCAGCAGCACGGCCGCGACGCCGCCGACCGCCAGGGCGATGGGGTTCTTGTAGACGCGCCAATGGACCGAGCTTGGCTCCAGATAGGCGGGCGCGCCCGGCGGGTTGGCGTAGTCGATCTTCCAGCCCAGGTACGAGGATGGTTCGGCCATGCGCGATCTCCTTCAAGGAAGAACGTCGGCGTGGGCGATCATCGCCGCAACCTGTCAGATCCGATAGGGAAACTAGGCTGCGGCCTTCAGGGTTGCGGCGCCGGCGCCCGTCTTGCGGCCGAATTCCATGATCCCGTCGTCGACCTTGCCAAAGCGCAGGGTCATCAGGTCGAGGGCGTAGTTCTGATGCGCCTTCCACGGCGCCTTGGGGCCCTGCTTGGGGAACATGCCGATGGAGCGCGTCACATAGCCGGACGAGAAGTCCAGCCAGGGGGCGATGGCCATGTTCGGGTCGTCGACCCGCGGCACGCAGTAGTCCGCATGCGTGCGGTCCAGATGCTTGAGCAGGCGGCAGACATACTCGCTGGTCAGGTCCGCCTTCAGCGTCCAGCTGGCGTTGGTGTAGCCGAACGCGGACGCGAGGTTGGGCGCGTCGCTGAACATCATGCCCTTGTAGCTGAACGCCTTGGAAAGCTCGGCGACCTTGCCGTCGACCACGACCTCCATGCCCCCCAGCAGTTGCAGCTGCAGGCCCGTGGCGGTGACGACGACGTCGGCCTTCAGGGTCTTGCCGGACTTCAGAAGGATCCCGTCCTCGGTGAAGGTCTCGATCTGGTCGGTGACGACCGAGCTCTGGCCAGCCTTGATCGAGTCGAAGAGGTCGGCGTCCGGCACCAGGCACAGGCGCTGGTCCCAGGGATTGTACTTGGGCGTGAAGTGGGTGGCGATGTCGTAGTCGGGGCCCAGGTGGTCGCGGACCAGGTCCAGCAGCCGTTCCTTCATCTTCTCCGGCCGCTTGCGGGCCAGGTTGAAGAACAAGAGCTGCATCAGGACGTTCTTCCAGCGCGTGAGGCCGTAGGCGGTCATGGCGGGCAGCTTGGTCCGCAGCCAGTTGGCCAGGCCGTCCTCGGCCGGGCGCGAGACCACGTAGGTCGGCGAGCGCTGCAGCATCACGACGTGCGCGGCGGTCTTGGCCATCTCCGGCACCAGGGTCACGGCGGTGGCGCCGCTGCCGATCACCACGACCTGCTTGTCGGCGTAGTCGAGATCCTCGGGCCAATGCTGCGGGTGGACGATGCGGCCCTTGAAGCGCTCGGTCCCCGCGAAGTCCGGCGTATAGCCCGCCGAGTAGCGGTAGTAGCCCGAGCACATGTAGAGGAAGCCGCAGCTGAACGTGACGATCTGGCCGTCGTGCTCGGCCTCGACGGTCCAGGTGGCGGTCTCGGTGGACCAGCTGGCCCGCTTGACCTTGTGCTGGAAGCGGATGTGGCGGTCGACGTCGTTCTCGCGCGCGGTCTCGCGGACATAGTTCAGGATCGAGGGGCCGTCGGCGATCGCCTTGGCCGCCTTCCACGGCTTGAAGCTGTAGCCAAGCGTGTACATGTCGCTGTCGGAGCGGATGCCGGGATAGCGGAACAGGTCCCAGGTGCCGCCGATCGCCTCGCGCCCTTCCAGGATCGCGAAGGTCTTGCCCGGGCAGTGCTTGCGCAGGTGGTAGGCCGCGCCGATCCCCGAGAGGCCGGCGCCGACGATCAGCACATCCACGTGTTCCATCAGATTTCCGCCCCGCTTCGACGCCCGACGGTTGATCCGCCGTGGCGATAGGTGAACATTGTTCAGGAACAAAACGACCGTTTTGACCGAACGTCAACCGCGATAGCGCCCCAACATGAGCGTCGCGCGGGTTTTGATTGCGGACGGAGGCGGCGAAGGCTTAAGCGGTAGTCCTATGTCTCTTCGCGACTTCGGTGTTCTGGTCCTGATCTGCCTGGCTTGGGCCGGCAGCAACATCGTCTCGAAGCTGGTCGTGGCGCACTGGGGCGTGCCGCCGCTTTATTACGCGGCCGTGCGCTTCGCGCTGGTCGCGGCGATCACCCTGCCTTGGCTGCTTCCCGCGCCGAGGCCCACCTGGCGAATGGTGCTGGTGGGCCTGCTGATGGGCGGCGGCAATTTCGCGCTGCTGTTCATGGGGCTGACGACCGCATCGCCCTCGGCGGCGGCGGTGGTGATCCAGCTGGGCGTGCCGTTCACGACGGTGCTGTCGGTGCTGATGCTGGGCGAGCGCATCCGCTGGCGGCGGGGACTGGGCATCGCGCTCACCCTGCTGGGCGCGGTGGTGGTGATGTGGAGCCCGCATGGCTTCGAGCTCTCGCCGGGTCTCTGGCTGATCGTCGCGGCCGCGTTCACCGGCTCGCTGGGCGCGGTGATGATGAAGCAGATCGAGGGCGTCAAACCGCTGCAGTTCCAGGCTTGGGTCGGCTTTTCGTCCTTGTGGCCGCTTGGGCTGATGAGCGCGCTGTTGGAGCCGGGGCAGGTCGCCGCGGGCCTCCACGCCGGCTGGCCGTTCCTGGGCGCGGTGGTGTTTTCGGCCCTGGTGGTTTCGGTCCTGGCCCATACGGCCTATTACGGGCTGATCCAGCGCTACGAGGCCAACCTGATCGCGCCGCTGACCCTTATGACGCCGCTCTTCACGATCGGCATGGGCGTGGTGGTCACCCATGACCACTTCGATCTGCGGATGGGGATCGGCGCGGCCCTGGCGTTGCTCGGCGTTCTGATCATCGCGCTTCGGCGGAATCAGGTCATGCCGCTGTTGATGTCGATCCGGAACCGCGTCCAATGAGCCTGTCCCTTATCGAGGCCCCGTCGCCCAACTTCGACGCCCGCAAGGCGGTGCCGGACATGATCGTCCTGCACTATACGGGCATGGAGACCGGCGAGGGCGCGATCGAGCGGCTGCGCGATCCCGAGGCCAAGGTCTCGGCGCACTACTGCGTCGAGGAAGACGGCCGGATTTTTCGCCTTGTCCCCGAGGAACGGCGCGCCTGGCACGCCGGCGCGGCCTTCTGGAAGGGCGTCAAGGACATCAACTCGGCGTCGATCGGCGTCGAGATCGTCAATCCCGGCCACGAGTTCGGCTATCGTCCGTTCCCCGAGGCCCAGATCGCATCGGTGATCAACCTGCTGGCCGACGTGCGCTCGCGCTGGATGATCCCCGACAGCCGCATCCTCGGGCACTCCGACGTCGCGCCCGCCCGCAAGGTCGATCCGGGCGAGCTCTTCCCGTGGAAGCGCCTGGCCGAGAGCGGCCACGGCCTGTGGATCGAGCCGCCGCCGTCGCCCGGCGCGCCGCTGGGCCAGGGCGAGGAGGGGACCGGCGTCTTCGCGCTGCAGGCGGGTCTGACGCGCCTCGGCTTCGACTGCGCCCCGACCGGCAAGTACGACGAATGGACCACGACCGTGGTCGCCGCCTTCCAGCGCCACTGGCTGCAGAGCCGCTTCGACGGCATCGCCGATGGGGAGACCCGGGCGCGCCTGGTCGGCCTGCTGCGCGCGGCGGCCGACTGATGCATCCGGTGCCGGCTTTCCACGTCGAGGATCGCGCGGTCCTGCTGGACTTCCTGCGCGCCCATCCGTTCGTCACCATCGCCGCCAGCGTCGGCGGCCGGCCGATGGTCTCCCAGTCGCCGGTGGTGATCCGCGAGCTGGACGGCGAGATCGCGCTCGACTTCCACCTGTCGCGCGGGAACGTCCTGACGCCGCACCTGACGCAGGGCTTCCGCGCGGTGATCCTGGCCACCGGCCTCGACGCCTATGTCAGCCCCGACTGGTACGAGAGCCCCGACCAGGTCCCGACCTGGAACTACCAGTCGCTCGAGGCCGAGGGCTCGGTCGCGCCGCTGAACGAGGCCGAGCTGATCGCCTTGCTCGACGACCTGTCGGCCCAGGAAGAGGCGCGGCTTCTGCCCAAGAAGCCGTGGACCCGGGACAAGATGAAGGCCGGCAAGTTCGAGGCCCTGCTGCGCGGCATCATGGGCGGGCGCTTGTTCGTCGAACGCCTGGAGGGGACCTTCAAGCTCTCGCAGAACAAGAGCGACGCGGACCGCCTGGGCGCGGCGAACGGGCTGGGCGATCATCCGATCGCCAAGCTGATGCGGGATCTACCCTAAACCCTCCCCCTCTTGGGGGCGTTGGAGCGCCCCCTCCGTCTCGTCGCGTATCAGCGCCGATCCACCTCCCCCGCGATGCGAGGGAGGATGAGCGGCGTCCTCCTCACCCGTGCAACGGGGGAGGTGGCGCGGCGCGAAGCGCCGTGACGGAGGGGGCGCTCGGCGGTGCGGGTCCCCCACCCTGAGAGGATGTTTGTTGACGTTTGGAAGACACCCCGTCAAACACCGTCCCGGACCAGATGGTCGGGCGGTCGCGTCGTCTTCGGACGCCGAGGAAAGTCCGGGCTCCACGGTGACAAGGCGGTGGGTAACGCCCACCGGGAGCGATCCTAGGGATAGCGCCACAGAAAGCAAACCGCCTTCCTTTCGAGGACGGTAAGGGTGAAAGGGTGGGGTAAGAGCCCACCGCGGACCTGGTGACAGGGACGGCATGGCAAGCCCCGCCTGGAGCAAGACCGAATAGGGACCCCGCGCCGACCTCGCGTCGGATAGGCCGTCACTGGCCGAGAGGGTCCGGGTAGGTCGCGAGAGCCGTCCAGCAATGGCCGGCCTAGAGGAATGATCGTCGCCGTCTCTTCCTTTTTCGGAAGGGGGAGGCGGAACAGAACCCGGCTTACAGATCATCTGGTCCATTTTCACGGAGGCGGGAGCGCCCCCTCCGTCTCGCCGCGCATCGCGGCGATCCACCTCCCCCGCCAGCGGGGGAGGATGAGCGGCTTCCTCCTCACCCGTGCAACGGGGGAGGTGGCGCGCGGCGCAGCCGCGTGGCGGAGGGGGCGCTCTTCCTGCCTCACAACGGGCTCAACTGACGCCGCGCGGGCCGTCCACTGAACAGTTCTGTGTATGTTCTGTTGATTAACTTCCTCGCCCAGTGGAGCGGTGGTCGGACACCTTTGAAATCTCGATGAAATGGCATTCGGTGTCATTGTGTCCCAATTCATCCCATGTTAACCCAATTGCGTCGGGGCGATGTGGCGGGTCGCCGACCGACGTGGATCTGGCGGGGTTCAGCTTCGTGTTTCTCTCGACCTTCGAGAAACAGCTCGACAGCAAGCGGCGCATCGTTGTGCCGCAGGAATTCCGCGCGGCCGTGTCCGGCCTGTTCGACGGCATTTTCTGCTTTCCCTCGATCGAGGCCGACTGCTTGGAGGCGGGCGGCAAGGCCCTGTTCGACCGCTACACCGGCGTGATCGAGGAGCTGCCGTTCGGCGATCCGATCCGTTCGGCGCTGGAAACCAGCGTCCTGGGCGGCATGGCCAAGCTGTCGTTTGATACGGCTGGTCGCATTACCTTGCCCGACCATTTGTGCGAAATGTGCGGCCTCACGGATTGGGTCGCTGTCGTCGGTATGGGTGAGCGTTTTCAGATTTGGTCCCGCGAGGCCTTCCAGGCCCATCGCGCGACGCAGCGCGACATGGCGCGCGAAGGCCTGGCCGCTCTGCGCGCCCAGCAGCGGGCCGCCCGCCTGGGCGTCGTGTCGTGAGCGCCGCGCCGCACATCTCGGTCCTGCTCGATGAGGTGGTCGAGGCGCTGGGCGCCGGCCCAGGCGACGTCGTCGTGGACGGCACCTTCGGCGCGGGCGGCTATACGCGCGCGGTGCTGGCTACCGGCGCCAGCGTCATCGGCTTCGACCGCGACCCGACCGTCCAGCGCTTCACCGAGGGCCTGCCCGCCGACCGCTTCCGCCTGATCCAGGCGCGCTTCTCCGAGATGCTCGACGAGCTGGGCCCGGAGTCGGTCGATGGCGTGATGCTGGATCTGGGCGTCTCGTCGATGCAGCTGGACCAGGCCGAGCGCGGCTTTTCCTTCATGCGCGACGGGCCGCTGGACATGCGGATGGGCGATACGGGGCCGACCGCCGCCGATCTCGTGAACACCCTGGATCACGCCGAGCTTGCCAGGATCCTCTACGTCTATGGCGAGGAACACGCCTCGCGCCGCATCGCCAGCTTCATCCTCCGCCGTCGCGAAGAGCGCCCGTTCGAGCGCACCCTGGACCTGGCCGAGGTGATCGAGCGGGCCGTCGGCGGCCGCAAGGGCGCGAAGGTTCACCCGGCCACGCGCTCGTTTCAGGGCCTGCGCATCGCGGTCAATGACGAGCTGGGCGAGCTGGAGGCGGGCCTCGCCGCCGCCGAGAGAGTGCTCAAGCCGGGCGGCCGCTTGGTCGTCGTGACCTTCCACTCGCTGGAGGACCGGATCGTCAAGGCGTTCCTGGCCGAGCGCGCGGGCCGCACGCCCGGCGGTTCGCGCCACGCGCCGCCGGTGCAGGCGGGCGCCCAGCCCAGCTTCCAGCTGATCTCGAACAAGGCGATCGCGCCGGGCGAGGCCGAGCTGGCCGCCAATCCGCGCGCGCGCTCGTCCAAGCTGCGCGCGGCCGTGCGCACGGAAGCTCCCGTCTGGGAGGCCGCCGCATGAGCTTCATGGAGCTCTTCAATCGCCGGGTGCGCGGCTTTCGGGTCGTCGAGGTCGTCGGTCTCGGCATCCTGCTGAGCCTGGTGACGGGCGTCTATCTGGCCAAGACCTTCGCCGGCCGCGAGCGCCAGGAGATCGCCCGCATCGAGCAGGAGATCCAGGAAGAGGCGGTCCGCAAGCGTCTGCTCGAGGCCGAGGTCGCCCACCTGGAGCAGCCGCGCCGCATCGAGCAGCTGGCGCAGATGATGCAGCTGCAGCCCATCGCGGCCGATCACGAGATCACCGAGGACGCGCTGATCGACGTCGCGCGTCGCCGCGAACTGCCGCGCGCGCCGGTCACGGCCGCGCCCGAGGCGACCGACGCCCTGGCGGCCGATGCGCCCGAGCCGCTGCCGGACGACGCGCCGCCGCCGCCTCCGCCGGGAGGTCCGCAATGAGCCTCTCCAACCTCGGACCCGGCGGTTTCCATTCCCCCGCCTGGCGGTGGCTGGTCGAGCGTGTCTGGCGTCTGGAGCATGCGTTCGAGCGCTCGCGCGCGGCGGCCAAGCCGCAGGACGACACCCGCATCCGCATCTTCCTGGTGATGGTGTTCTTCGGGCTGTGCTTCGTGGGCGTGGCGCTGGGCGCCGGCTGGTCGGCGCTGTTCTCCAACGCGGGGCGTGGCAACGGCTATCTGCAAGGCGCGGAGGGCGCGCGGGGCGATCTGGTCGATCGCAACGGTAAGCTGCTGGCCGTCGACCTTGCCCACTACGCCCTCTATGTCGACCCGCGCGAGGTCTGGGACGCCAAGGAAACCCGCCGGGCGTTGGGCCGCGCCCTGCCGCAGGTGCCGGCCAAGCGCCTGGACAAGATCGTGTTTCGGCGACCACCGCACCTTCGTCGTCGGCGGTCTGACGCCGGACGAGAAGGACGCCATCTTCAACCTCGGCCTGCCCGGCATTTCGTTCGAGGAGCAGGAGCGGCGGATGTATCCGCTGGGCCCGACGGCCGCGCATCTGGTCGGTTTCGTCGACAGCGGCGGCAAGGGTCTGGCCGGCGCCGAGCGCGCCCTGGACGATCCGATCCGCAAGGCCGTGGGCGGCGAGAGCGGTCCGGTCCGGCTGTCGATCGACGTGCGCGTGCAGGCCGCGCTCGAGGACGAACTGCGCAAGGCCGCCGCCGAATTCACGCCCAAGGGCGCCGTTGGCCTGGTGACCAACGTCCAGACCGGCGAGATCCTGGGTCTGGCCAGCCTGCCTGACTTCGACGCCAACAAGGCCGGCCAGGCGACCGACGCCGAGCGCCTGAACCGCGCCGCCGCTTCGGTCTACGAGATGGGCTCGACCTTCAAGGCGTTCACGGTCGCGATCGGCCTGGACACCGGCGTGGCGACCCCGGCCTCGACCTTCGACGCGCGCGAGCCGTTCAAGCTGGGCTACCGCACGATCCACGACTACCACGCCGCCAAGGCGATCCTGACCCTGGTCGAGGTGTTCAAGCACTCGTCGAACATCGGCACGGCCATGCTGGCCGAGAAGATCGGCGGCGAGCGGCTGTCGCGCTACTTCACGGCCCTGGGCCTGACCAAGCCGGCCCAGGTCGAGCTGATGGAGTCGGCCCGTCCGCTGACGCCGCGCAAGTGGGACATGGACGCGGTGGCCTCCACCTCGTTTGGCCACGGCATGAACGTCAGCCCGCTGGCCCTGGCCCAGGCGATGGGCGCCCTGCTGAACGGCGGCAAGATGCTGCCCCTGACCATCAAGAAGATGCCCGACGGCGTACGTCCGGAGGGCAAGCGTGTGCTCTCGGAGGCCACCTCGGCCGAGATGCTGAAGATCATGCGCGCCAACGTCATTCCGGGCGAAGGCGGCAGCGGCGGCAAGGCCGATGTGCCCGGCCTGTCGGTCGGCGGCAAGACCGGCACCGGCGAGAAGTACGACCCCTCGATCCGCGGCTACAACCACCAACGCCAGGTCTCGTCGTTCGCGGCGGTGTTCCCGACCGAGGGGCCGCTGGAGGGCGACCGCTACTTCGTCCTGATCCTGATGGACGAGCCGCACGGGACGGCCGCCTCGGCGGGCTTCTCGACCGGCGGCTGGGTCGGCGCGCCACCGGCCGGCAAGGTCATCGACCGCATCGCGCCGTTCCTCGGCGTGCAGAGAAAGCCCGAGCTGGTCACGATCGCCAGCCAACCCAAGAACGCCGCTCCGGAGGCGGGCCTATGACCAAGCGCTTGTCGGACCTGTTCAATCGTCCTTTCGCGAATGACTCGGTGATCGCCGGCGTCACCGCCGACAGCCGCAAGGTCACCGCCGGCTGGCTGTTCGCCGCCCTGCCGGGGACCAAGGTCGACGGCCGCGACTTCGCCGAGGGCGCGGTCGCCAAGGGCGCCGCCGCCATCCTGGCGCCCGAGGGCGGTCTCGAAGGGCTGGGCGTTCCAGTGGTGCGCTCGGAAGACGCCCGTCGCGCCTACGCCCTGGCCTCGGCCGCTTTCTGGGGCAAGCAGCCGGCCATGTGCGTCGCCGTCACCGGCACCAACGGCAAGACCTCGGTCGCCGGCTTCTGCCGCCAGATCTTTGCCCAGCTGGGCCACAAGGCCGCCAGCATGGGCACCCTGGGCGTGGTGGTCAGCGAGGCGGGCCAGCCCGACCAGCAGCTGACCCCGCCGGGCCTGACCACGCCGGACGCCGGCGACGTCGCCGAGATGATCGCGCGTTTGGCCGACATGGGCGTCACCCACCTGGCGCTGGAGGCCAGCTCGCACGGCGTCGATCAGCGCCGCGTCGACGGCGTGAAGCTGAAGGCCGCCGCCTTCACCAACTTCACCCAGGACCACCTCGACTATCACGGCTCGATGGAGGCCTACCGCGCCGCCAAGCTGCGCCTGTTCGACACCCTGACGCCCGCGGGCGCGACGGCGGTGCTGAACGCCGACAGCGAGGCCTTCCCGACCTTCGCCTCGACCGCCGTGACCTCGGGCCAGAGCGTGTTCTCGGTCGGCGAGGACGGGCAGGGGCTGCGTCTGATCTCGCGGACGCCGACGCCGGCCGGCCAGGATCTGGTGGTCGAGGCGCAAGGCCGGACCTACGACATCCGCCTGCCGCTGGCCGGCGCCTTCCAGGCCTCGAACGTGCTGGTCGCGGCCGGCCTGTGCGTCGCCGCCGGCGAGGACGTTGGCAAGGTGCTGAAGGCCCTGGAGAACCTCGAGGGCGCCGCCGGGCGTCTTCAACGTGTCGGCCGTGGGCCGCATGGGGGCGAGGCCTATGTCGACTACGCCCACACGCCCGACGGCCTGCAGACGGTGCTCGAAGCCCTGCGCCCGCACACGCGCGGCAAGCTGATCGCCGTCTTCGGTGCGGGCGGCGATCGCGACCGGGGCAAGCGTCCCCTGATGGGCGCGATCGGCGCGAAGCTCGCGGACATCGCCATCGTCACCGACGACAATCCGCGCTCGGAAGATCCGGCCTCGATCCGCGCCGCCATTCTCGAAGCCGCCCCCGGCGCGCGCGAGATCGGCGACCGTCGCGCCGCCATCCGCGCGGCCGTCGACCTGCTGGCCGAGGGCGATGTCCTGGTCGTCGCCGGCAAGGGCCACGAGCAGGGCCAGATCGTCGCCGGAGTCGTCCATCCGTTCGACGACGTCGCCGAGACCCTCGCGGCCCTGGAGGGCGTCGATGCCTGAGGCTCTCTGGACCGCTGACGAGATCGCCCAGGCGGTCGGCGGCCAGGTCGCCGGCGACTTCGCCGCGACCGGCGTCTCGATCGACACCCGCTCGGTGGAGCAGGGCGACCTGTTCGTGCCGCTGGTCGGCGCGCGCGACGGCCATGACTTCGTTCCGCAAGCCGTGGCCAACGGCGCCGCCGGCGTCCTGGCGGCCCAGCCGGTGGACGCCCCGGCGGTGATGGTCGAGGACACCTTCAAGGCGCTGGAAGCCCTGGGCGTCGCCGCTCGCGAGCGCGCGCCCCGGTGCAAGCGCGGCGCGGTGACCGGCTCGGTCGGCAAGACCAGCGTCACCCGCGCGGTCGAGGCGGGCCTGCGCCTGGCCGGCAAGGCTCATGCCTCGGTGAAGAGCTACAACAACCATATCGGCGTGCCGCTCACCCTGGCCCGCATGCCGCGCGACACCGAGCGGGCGGTGTTCGAGATCGGCATGAACCACGCCGACGAGATCACGCCCTTGTCGAGCTTCGTCCAGCCGCACGCGGTGGCGATCACCACCGTCGGCCCGGTGCACATCGAGAACTTCCCGGACGGCGAGGCGGGCGTCGCCCGCGCCAAGGCCGAGATCTTCGCGGGCCTCATGCCCGGTGGAATCGCGGTGCTGAACGCCGACAACCGCTGGTTCGACTATCTGAAGGGCGAGGCGGAAAAGGTCGGCGCGACGGTCTGGAGCTTCGGCGAGGCGCAGGGCGCGACCGCGCGGCTGACGGGCTTCACCGTGGAAGGCGAGCGGGCCGTGGTCTCGGTCGACCTGCGCGGCGAGACCCTGACCTTCCCGATCCGCCAGACCGGCGTCCACTGGGGCCCCAACAGCCTGTGCGTGCTGCTGATGCTGGAAGCGCTGGACGTGCCGCGCGAGACGGCGCTGGCGGCGCTGGCGGCGTTCGCGCCGATCGAGGGGCGCGGGGCCGAGAAGACCGTCCAAATTGGCGGCGGCGCCTTCACCCTGGTCGACGAGAGCTACAACGCCAATCCGGTCTCGATGCAGGCCGCCTTGAAGACGCTGGGCGCGCGCAAGGTCGCCGGACGCCGGATCGTCGTGCTGACCGACATGCTCGAATTGGGCGAGGACTCCGCGCGGTTTCACGCCGAGCTTGCAGAGCCGATCGCGGCTGCAAACGTTGACATGGTTTTTCTCGCGGGCGTCCACATGAAATCACTGTGGGAGGCGCTTCCGCCGACTCGGCGAGGCGGCTACGCGGTGGTTACTGAAAAGTTAACGGCGGAGCTGGCGGGGGCGATCCGGCCCGGCGACGTGGTGATGGTGAAGGGGTCGAACGGCTCTAGGGCCGGCGTCCTCGCCGGCGCCTTGGCGGCGCTCGACCTTGGGGAACGGGTCTGATGTTGTACTTCCTGTATGAATGGCTGGCGCGCTCGCAAGAGCACGTACCCATGCTTAACCTGTTGAAGTACCTGACCTTCCGGTCCGGCATGGCCATGCTGACGGCTTATATCGTCGCGGTGGCGATGGGCTCGCGCTTCATCCGCTGGATGAAGACCAAGCAGGGCAAGGGCCAGCCGATCCGCACCGACGGCATCGCCCGCCATGTCACCGAAAAGGCCGGCACGCCCACCATGGGCGGCTTCATGATCCTGGCCGGCCTGTTCGTCGGCGCCCTGCTGTGGGCCGACCTGCGCAACGTCCACGTCTGGGTCGTGCTGCTGGTCACCGGCAGCTACGGCGTGCTGGGCTTCATGGACGACTACGCCAAGGTCACCAAGCAGACCACGGCCGGCCTCTCCAGCGTCCAGAAGCTGATCGCCCAGTTCATCGTCGCCATCGCGGCCACCGTCATTCTGATCCTGTTCGCGCCGAAGTCGCCGATGACGCCGGGCATGGAGACCAGCGTGGTCTTCCCGATCTTCAAGGCGCTGGTGATCAATCTGGGCTGGTTCTACGTGGCCTTCGCCGCGATCACGATCGCCGGCTTTTCCAATGCGGTAAACCTGACGGATGGGCTCGATGGCCTGGCCATCGTGCCGGTGATGTTCGCCGCCTCGACCTTCGGCCTGATCGCCTACCTGGTCGGCAACTACAAGTTCGCCGACTATCTGAACCTCCACTTCGCGCCGGGCGTCGGCGAGCTGGCGGTGCTGTGCGGCGCGATCATCGGCGGGGGCATGGGCTTCCTCTGGTACAACGCGCCCCCCGCCAAGATCTTCATGGGCGACACCGGCTCGCTGGCCCTGGGCGGAGCGCTGGGCGCGATCGCCGTCTGCGCCAAGCACGAGCTGGTCCTGGGCATCGTCGGCGGCCTGTTCGTGGCGGAGGCGCTGAGCGTCATGATCCAGGTCGCCTACTTCAAGAAGACCGGCAAGCGGGTCTTCCTGATGGCGCCGATCCATCACCACTTCGAGAAGCTGGGCTGGGCCGAGTCCACCGTCGTGATCCGTTTCTGGATCGTGTCGATGATCCTGGCCTTCGTCGGCCTCGCCACCCTGAAGCTACGGTAAGGGAGGCGCGTCGATGATCCCGGTCCGTGGTTTCGAAGGCAAGACCGTCGCGGTGTTCGGCCTGGGCCGCACCGGGCTCACGGCGGCGCGCGCCTTGATCGCGGGCGGGGCCAAGGTCGCCCTATGGGACGAGAAGGTCGCCAGCCGCGAGGCCGCCGCCGCCGAGGGCTTCCCGGTCGTCGACCTCGAGACCGCCGACTGGCGCCAGTTCGCCGCCCTGATGCTGTCGCCGGGCGTGCCGCTGACTCATCCCAAGCCCCACTGGACCGTCCAGAAGGCCAAGGCCGCCGGCGTCGAGATCCTGGGCGACATCGAGCTCTTCGCCCGCACGGTCGCCGCCGCCCCGGTCCACAAGCGCCCGAAGATCATCGCCATCACCGGCACCAACGGCAAGTCGACGACCACCGCCCTGATCGGCCACCTGTGCGCCTCGGCCGGCCGCGACACGCGGATCGGCGGCAATATCGGCCAGGGGGTGCTGGGCCTGGAGGACATGCACGGCGGCGCGGTCTACGTGCTGGAGCTGTCGTCCTACCAGCTGGACCTGACCTCCAGCCTGCACCCGGACGCCGTGGTGCTGCTGAACATCTCGCCCGATCACCTGGACCGCCACGGCGGCATGGACGGCTACATCGCCGCCAAGCGCCGGATCTTCCTGAACCAGGGCAAGGGCGACACCGCGATCATCGGCGTCGACGATCCCTGGTGCCAGCAGATCTGCACCGAGATCACCGCCGCCAACCGCCGCACCATCTGGCCGATCAGCGCCGGCAAGGCGATGGGCCGGGGGGTCTACGCCCTGCAGGGCGTGCTCTATGACGCCACCGGCGAACGCGTAGTCGAGGTCGCCGATCTCCTGCGCGCCCGCAGCCTGCCAGGCCGCCACAACTGGCAGAACGCCGCCGCCGCCTACGCCGCCGCCCGCGCCATCGGCATTCCGATGCAGGACGCCGTCGACGGCCTGATGACCTTCCCGGGCCTCGCGCACCGGATGGAGACGGTCGGCAAGATCGGCAAGGTCCGCTTCGTCAACGACAGCAAGGCCACCAACGCCGACGCGGCGCGGCAGGCCATGTCCAGCTATCCGAAGTTCTACTGGATCGCCGGCGGCGTCGCCAAGGCCGGCGGCATCGACGACCTGAAGGACCTGTTTCCGCGCGTCGCCAAGGCCTATCTGATCGGCGAGGCGGCCGAGCCGTTCTCCTGGACCCTGGCCGGCAAGGCCGAAGTCGCCATGAGCGGCACGCTGGAGCGGGCCGTCAGCCAAGCCTATGCCGACGCCGCCGCCAGCGACGAGGAGGCTATCGTCCTGCTGTCGCCCGCCTGCGCCTCCTTCGACCAGTTCAGCGACTTCGAGGCGCGGGGCGAGGCGTTCCGCGCCGCGGTCAACGGCCTGGTCGGCGGCGGCAAGGCCGCTGTGGCCTAGACGATCATGAGCGAGCCGGCGGAGACGACCAAGCCCGATCCCGCCGCCGCCTCCCGTCCCTGGCGTCGGGTGCTGCGCACCGCGCTGACCGAGCGCGCCGCCTTTCGCGACGCCCGCCGTCAGGCCTTGCCGTGGCTCGCCTGGCTGCGTCGCCGCACCCGTTCGTCGGAGCTGTGGCTGATCGCGGTGGCCACGGTCGTGGGGTCGACCGCCGGCGCTCTGGCGGTGCTGCTGGAAAAGCTCGCGCATTCCACGCAGGTCTGGCTGTTCGCCTTCGATCCGAATGAGCGCCTGTCGGCCCAGGCCATGGTCGAGCCCTGGCGCCTGCTGGCCATTCCCCTGGGCGGCCTGCTGTTGGGCCTGTTCACCGCCCTGGTGCTGCGCTTTCGTCCCAGTCCCGCCGTCGACCCGGTGGAAGCCAACGCCCTGCACGGCGGGCGGCTGTCGATCCGCGACAGCGCCTTCATCTGTGGCCAGACCCTGATCTCCAACGGCTGCGGCGCCTCGGTGGGCCTGGAAGCCGCCTACGCCCAGGCCGGCGGCGCGGCGGCCTCGTGGGTGGGGCAGAAGCTGAGCCTGCGGCGCGGCGACCTGCGGATCCTGGTCGGCGCCGGCGCGGGCGCGGCCATCGCCGCGGCGTTCGGCGCGCCGCTGACCGGCGCCTTCTACGCGTTCGAGATCGTCATCGGCGCCTATACCGTCGCCAACATCGCGCCCGTCGCGGCGGCCGCCCTGGCCGGCGTGCTGGTCGCCAAGGCGCTAGGCTCCACGCCCTATCTGATCAAGACCTCGGTCGTCGCGATCAGTTCGTGGACCGACTACCTGATCTACGGCCTGCTGGGCCTGGTCGCGGCGCTGTTCGGCGTGGCCTTGATGCGCGCCGTGGCGGTCGCCGACCGCTGGGTCGCCAAGGCCGCGCCACCCCGCTGGGCGCGACCGGCGATCGGCGGTCTCGCATTGGCCGCCATGGCGATGGTCACGCCCCAGACCCTGTCGGGCGGCCACGGGGCGCTGCACCTGGATCTCAACGGCGACCTGCCGCTGAAGCTTCTCCTGATGCTGATCCTGATGAAGTCCGTGGCCTCGATCATCTCGCTCAGCTTCGGCTTCCGGGGCGGTCTCTTCTTCGCGGCCCTGTTCCTGGGCGCGCTGATGGGGCAGTCCTTCTCGGACCTCGTGAACCTGGTGGCCGGGGAGGGGCGGCTGGATCCTATCGCCGCCTCGCTGGTCGGCATGGGCGCGCTGGGCGTGGCCATCGTCGGCGGCCCCTTCACCATGTCGTTCCTGGTGCTGGAGGCTACGGGCGACTTCACGATCACCGCCGCCACCCTGGCCGCGTCGCTGATCGCCAGCGCCGTGGTGCGCGAGACCTTCGGCTATTCGTTCTCGACCTGGCGGCTGCACCTGCGCGGCGAGACCATCCGCAGCGCCCACGACGTCAGCTGGATGCGCAACCTGACGGCCGGCAAGATGATGCGTCGCGACGTCAAGACCGTCCCCGCCGCCACCAGCCTGGCCGAGTTCCGCCGCCGCTTCCCGCTAGGCTCGACCAAACGCGCCGTCCTGACCGGCGAGACGGGGCGCTACGCCGGGATCGTCGCCACGGCGGCGGTCTACGCCCAGCCGCCGGAAAGCGAGGCGCCGCTCGCCTCCCTGGCCGCCAACGCCGACATCGCCCTGGCGCCCGAACTGTCGATCAAGGCGATCATGACCGCCTTCGACGAAACCGGCGCGGACGAGCTGGCCGTCGTCGACGAGGCCGGCGAGGTCATCGGCCTGATCACCGAAGCCCATGTCACGCGGCGCTACGCCGAAGAGCTGGAGAAGGCGCGGCGGGAGCTGACGGGCGATACGGGGTAGGGGCGGGCGCGCGACGCCTGTTCTCCGCACACTCGTGCAAGCGCAGAGTTAGACCCGTGGCGGCGCGGCGCCTTGCGATGCTAAAGGCGAACGTTATCCTTGCTCCACGCTCTAACCAAAGAGGGAACTGGCGACGCCATGAGCGAGGAGCTCCCCACCTTGAAGAGCGCAGACATTCCCGCTGGGAAGAACGAGGCGGCGTCCCGCGCGGAACTGGCGGAACCCGCGCTCGCCTATGATTACTTCAAGAGCATGGCCTCGATTAGCGTGGCGACGCTGGGCGGCATTCTGACCCTTGGAGGAACGGTCTTTGGCGCGCGGATCGCTCCCTGGCAGATGGGGATATCGGCGCTGGCCGTGGCGCTCTCCGGCTTGCTCGCCCTGCAGGCCCAGACGGACATTATGCAGCTCCGCCAGGGCGTGAAGCCGCCACTCAACAGTTCGCGCGCGGCGCTTCGGCTGGTTCCGGCGTTGTTCGGCTTGGGTCTCGGAATCTTCCTGGCGTTCTTGCTGCTGTCCTACTTCGCGCCTGGCGTCGCCGCTCGGCTACGATGAGAGGCTCCTTATCCATGACTAAAGAGAGAGTGAACTAGCCCAGCGGCATGAACGCGTCCGCCTTGTCGAGGGACGACAAGGGCGCGTCGATCGCGCAGCGCAAGCCTTCGGCCCGATAGTCGAGCGAGACGGTTCCGGCCAATTCGCCGGGCAGGGCGGTTTGGACGATGCGCGAGCCAAAGCCGCGGCGTTCAGGCGGTTGCACGGGCGGACCACCGCTCTCACGCCATTCGATATGCAGATGATCCTCGGGCTCGATCGTCCAGGTAACGTCCACATGGCCTGCGGCCGCCGACAGGGCGCCGTACTTCAGCGCGTTGATCGCCAGTTCGTGGAAGGCCAGGGCCATGATCACGGCCGTCTTGGGCGAGACCTTCAGGTCGGGACCCGTCACGGTCAGCTGGGCCGGGTTCGAGCGGTAGGGGGTCACCGAGCCGTCGACGATCTGGCGCAGGCTGGCGGCCGACCAGTTCTGGTCGGTGAGCACGTTGTGGGTCGCGGCGATCGCCATCAGCCGGCCCTCCAGCGCGTCGCGCACGGCGCCGTCGACCCCGGCGTTGCGCAGGGACTGCTTGGTGATCGACTGGATGGTGGCCAGGGTGTTCTTGACCCGATGGTTCAGCTCGTTGACCAGCAGCTGGCGATGGCGTTCGGCCAGGCGCGCGCTGGTCACGTCGCGCGAGGTCGCCAGGACGCGCACGACCCTGCCGTCCACCAGAATGGGCGAGACCATGGTCTCCCACCATCGCGGCGCGCCTTTGGCGGTCGGGTTGTAGGCGCGGAAGGCCACCGCGCGGCCCTCTAGCGCGGCCTGGAGCGCCGTCTCGACCGCGGCGCGACTTTCCGCGTGCCACATGTCCGGCCAGTAGCGATCACGGTTGTGGGCCTCGAAGTCATCGATTTCCAGCAGCTGCTTGCCGCGGGTGTTCATGTATTCGATGCGACCGGCGGGGCTAATGACGCGAATGCAATCCTGGCTGGCCTCGACGACGCTCAGGAAATACGCGCCGACGCCTTCGAGAACCGTTTCGTCAGAGTCGCCGTCCGCCACAGATCGCTCCCCCTATGGGGGGCATGATTACCTTCCCGTGTGGGAATTCAAGCGAAGCCTTGTCCGGATGTTCGCCGGAGCAAGGCCCCACCCTCTAGGCGTCGCTGCTCGACGCGTCCTCGTCAGAGGCGGGCGGTCGCTTGGCGGCCGCCTTCTCCGCGGCCTTGGCGGCCTTCTGGCGCTCGCGCTCCTTGCGCTCGAAATCGTAGTTCGGCTTGCGCGCCATGGATCACCTCGCCTTGCGGGCGGCGTAGCGCGCGTCGCGCTTGGCCTTGGCTTCGGCGGCCGAGAGAGCCTTGCGTTCCTTGCGCTCGCCACGCTTGGCCGCGAGGCTGTCCGCCGCGAGGGCGACTTCGGCGTCGATCACGGCCTGGGCCGCGTCGGCGACCGACTGACGGCGGGCGGTGCGGGCTTCGTTCCGCTCCTGCCGAACGCGGGTCAGTTCGGCCGCGCGCAGGGTGTCGCGCTCATCGAAGCGCGGGTCGGTGTTGGTTGGGCGCGGCTTGAACTTGGCCAGCAGCGCGGCCTTGGCGGCGGCGGCAGTCTTCTGCCGTTGCGAATGGTCGATGTCTTGCGATGAAAGCATGAGCTCTTTCTTGGGAGCGAACGGAATTCGTTCGTCATTTCGGGGCGGGCCTGAAAAAAGCGCGCCACACGTTTTAGAAAAATAACATACAATCGCGTCGTGATCTAATTGTTTGGTCTGTCGCGACCAATATACCGCTCCCTTGAGGCGGTGATTTCTGATTTATATTTTATGAAATTTCGTCCGAACGGTGTAGAAAAAGACCTCCAATTGTGAGGTTTTTATTTATGGCGCTGACCAAGACACCCAAGCTGCCGCGTACGGGGCAGGGCGCGTTGGGGCTGGCGGGCGAAGAGCAGGCGGTGGCTTTCTCGGTTCTGTTCGCCGACGGCCAAACCGCCAAAAAGGGCGGCAAGGGCAGCGTGATGGCGGAGCCCGATCTGTTGCGGCGGGCCTTCCGGGCCGGCGAATGCCGGCTGACCCTCGACGACGGCGTCGTCCTTCGGGTCGCGGTGATCGCCCACACCGAAGGCGGCGACACCGCCTATTTCGAGTTGCGGTAGGGCGGGGAGCGCGCGAGCCTCCCATCTATCCGCGCTTTTCCACCGCATGGCCGTGGTCAAGCAAGGTTTGATTAACCCTGCGGTCCGAGTCTCCGCGCATGGCCTCCAACGCGACACACGCCTTCGCCCGCACCGACCGCACCGCGCTCGGCCTGTGGTGGTGGACGACGGACCGCTGGCTGCTGGGCGCGACCGCCATCCTGGCGACGTTGGGCATGCTGCTGTCGTTCGCCTCGAGCCCGGCGGCCGCCCAGCGCATCGGCATCGACGACCAGTTCCACTTCGCGATCCGGATGTGCTTCTTCGCCAGCGCCTCGTCGGTGCTGATGCTGGTCGTGTCGATGCTGTCGCCCAAGGGCATCCGCCGCGCGGCGTTCTTCATCTATATCGGCGCGATCGCGATCATGATCGCCCTGCCGTTCGTCGGGCACAACGCCAAGGGCGCGACCCGCTGGCTGCAGTTCGGCGGCTTCACCCTGCAGCCTTCCGAGTTCATGAAGCCGGCGCTGATCGTGCTGGTCTCGTGGATGTTCGCCGAAGGCCAGAAGGGCGAGGGGGTGCCGGGCGTCTCGATCGCCTTCCTGCTCTATTTCATCGCCGTGGCCCTGCTCTTGGTGCAGCCCGACGTCGGCCAGACGGTGCTGATCACGATTGCGTTCGGCGCGGCCTTCTGGATGGCCGGCGTGCCGATCTCGTGGATCATGGGACTGGGCGGCGTCGCGATCGCGGGGCTTTGCTCGACCTATTTCCTGTTCGACCACGTCCATGCGCGGGTGCAGAAGTTCCTCAGCCCCGACCAGGCCGACACCCATCAGATCACCCGCGCCGCCGAGGCCATCCGGGCCGGCGGCCTGTTCGGCCGGGGGCCGGGCGAGGGGGTGATGAAGCGCCACGTGCCCGACCTGCACACCGACTTCATCTATTCGGTCGCCGCCGAGGAATATGGGCTGGTGTTTTCCTGGGCCCTGATCGCGCTGTTCGCCTTTGTCGTGGTGCGCGGCCTTTACAAGGCCATGAAGCTGAACGACCCGTTCGAACAGGTCGCGGCCGCCGGTCTTTTCGTTCTTTTGGGGCAGCAGGCCATCATCAATATCGCGGTGAACTTGAACATGATCCCGACCAAGGGCATGACGCTGCCGTTCATCAGTTACGGGGGCTCTTCGATGCTCGCGATGGGTTTGACGCTGGGCATGGCCCTGGCCTTGGTGCGCAAGCGTCCCGGCGCTTACGGCGTGACGGGCGAACTCGCCCCTCAGGGCGCCTACGCCTGACATGAGCAAGCTGGCTGTCGTCGCCGCCGGGGGAACCGGCGGACACCTGTTTCCCGCCCAGGCCCTGGCCGAGGCGCTCGCCGCGCGCGGCTGGCGGATCGTCCTGGCCACCGACGAGCGCGGCGCGCTCTACGCCGACAAGTTCCCGGCCCAGGAGCGCCTGGCCCTGTCGGCCGCCACCGCCAAGGCCAATGACCCGCTGGGCATGGTCAAGGCCGGCTTCGTGGTGCTTCAAGGCGTGATGGAGGCCCGGGCGGCGTTCAAGCGCCTGGACCCGGCCGTCGTCGTCGGCTTCGGCGGCTATCCTGCTCTGCCGGCCCTTCTGGGCGCGCTCAGCCAGGGGCGGCGCACCGTTATTCATGAACAGAACGCGGTGCTGGGCCGCGTCAACCGCTTCCTGGCGCCGCGCGTCGACGAAGTGGCGTGCGCCTTCCCGATCCTGGAGATGGCCAAGCCGGGCGTGAAGGCCCGCGCGCACGTGGTCGGCAACCCGGTTCGTCCGCCCGTGCGCGAGCTCTACGACACGCCGTATCTGCCGCCGGAAGTGCAGCTGCGCGTTCTGGTCACTGGCGGCAGCCAGGGCGCGCGCCTGCTCTCCGAGCTGATCCCCGAGGCGGTGGCCAAGCTGCCCGAGGACCTGCGCTCGCGGCTGAAGGTCTTCCAGCAGGCGCGGCCCGAGAGCATGGAGCAGGCCCGCAAGACCTATCGCAACGCCATGGTCGATTGCGAGGTCGCGCCGTTCTTCCGCGACATGGCCGGCTATCTGCGCCAGTCGCACCTGGTGATCGGCCGTTCGGGCGCCTCGACCTGCACCGAGCTGGCGGTCGCGGGGCGCCCGTCGATCCTGGTGCCGCTGAAGATCGCCGCCGACGACCACCAGCGCTTCAACGCCAAGCTCCTGGAGGAGGCGGGCGGCGCGGCCGTGTGTCTCGAAGACGAGCTGACCGTCGACGCCATGGCCGGCGCCCTGAACGCCCTGCTCAAGGATCCGGAGCGTCTGGGGCGGATGGCGGCCGGGGCGCGGTCGGTGGCCAAGCCCGACGCGGCCGAGGCGTTGGCGGACCTGGTGGAGCGCACGGCGCGCTAGGCCGTCTCGGGCGCGGGCGGCTTAATCTTAACGCCCCCGCGCCGTTCACTATATTCGCGAACAATTAACCGCGATGCTTGGCCGTTCATTAGCTCTTCTCTGCGACAAAGCGCCCATCAGTTTGGTTCGCCGAAACAAAGGGATGGGCGCCTTATGAAATTCTCGATCGCGATCGCCGCGGGTCTCGCTGGCAGCTTCTTCGTCGCTCAGGCCGCTTCGGCCGCCGGCGGTTTCGAAGACCAAATGGGCCGCTGCCTGCAGCAGTTCGCCAACACCCGCGATGCGGCCCAGGTCATGCTGGAGTGCAACGCCGTGGACGGCAAGCTGTCGGACTGCAAGGTCGTCGACAACAGCGCCGGCGGCAAGGGCTTCGACAAGGCCGCCATGTGCATCGCCGAGAAGCTGCCGATGGGCGCCAAGACCGGCACCGTGAAGGTTCCGTTCCGCTTCCCGGGCGGCGCGTAAGCTTCGCTTAGGTTTCGAGACTAAAAGAGCCCCTGCCGGTCCGCCGGCGGGGGCTTTTTCGTGTTCAGGGCTCGGCGCCCGTCTCGATCAGCGGCCGCCCGAGCCTCACGGCCTGCTCGACGCTGGCCGCCACCGGAACCGTCGCGAACGGTTTCCAGCCATCGCAGACCACCTTGGCCACGGCCTCGTCCGCGCTTCCCGCCGGCAGGGGCTGGGCCGGACGCTGGTCGCCGGTCAGCGGGCCTTCGCGCCCGCCCGCCCGGATGCTGGAAAAGCCGGCGTGGGCTATGGTGCGAGCGTCGCAGTCGATGACCTCGTGACGCCAGCCGCCCCAGAATTCCTCCGCGCCCGCCTTGAAGCCGCCCTCGGCGACCTGCAGCACGCGAAGCTTGGCCACGCGTCCCGTCCGCTTGACGCTTCCCAGGTCGACGAAGGTGGCGAAGCGGCCGACGTCGGCCAGCCGCAGCTCAAGCGGGGCTGACGGGGAGGCTGTCTGGGCCATCGCCGGCCCCGTCCACAAAGTGATGGCCAACAGGGCGTTTCGCGCCGCGCGGAATTGGTCTAATCGGCTCGTCATGATCCAGCGTCGACGCCCCGTCCCCTTCGAACTCGGCCCCGTGCACTTCATCGGCATCGGCGGCATTGGCATGTCCGGCATCGCCGAGATCATGCTGCGTATCGGCTACACCGTTCAGGGCAGCGACGCCAAGGCCAGCGCCAACACCGAACGGCTCGAGAAGCTCGGCGCGCGCATCTTCATCGGCCATGACGCCGCCCACGTCGAGGGCGCCTCGGCGATCGTCTATTCGACGGCCGTGAAGGCCGATAACCCGGAGATGGTCGCCGGCCGCGACAAGCGCCTGCCCTTGGTGCGCCGCGCCGAGATGCTGGCCGAGCTGATGCGCCTGCAGTTCTCGATCGCGGTGGGCGGCACGCACGGCAAGACCACCACCACCTCGATGGTCGCCACCCTGCTGGACGCCGGCGGAATGGACCCCACCGTCGTCAACGGCGGCATCATCAACGCCTACGGCACCAACGCCAAGGTCGGCGAGGGCGACTGGATCGTCGTCGAGGCCGACGAAAGCGACGGCTCGTTCCTGCGCCTGAAGTCGACGGTGGCGATCGTCACCAACATCGACGCCGAGCACCTGGATCACTGGGGCGACTTCGAGGCCGTGAAGAAGGGCTTCCAGGACTTCATCCAGAACATCCCGTTCTACGGCTTCGCCGCCGTCTGCACCGACCATCCGGAAGTGCAGGCCCTGACCTCGCGGATCGAGAACCGGCGCCTGGTCACCTACGGCACCAACCCGCAGGCCGAGGTGCGGGTCTCCAACATCGAGATGGGCCCGGACGGCGCCAAGTTCGACATCGTCGTCTCGCCGCGCGACGGCGAGGTCGTCCGCTACGACGGCCTGAAGATGCCGATGGCCGGCCATCACAACGTGCTGAACGCCACCGCCGCCGTGGCCGTGGCGCGCGAACTGGGCGTGGACGCCGAGTCGATCGCCAAGGGCCTGGCCGGCTTTGGCGGGGTCAAGCGCCGCTTCACCACGACCGGCGTCGCCAACGGGATTCGCGTCGTCGACGACTACGGCCACCACCCGGTCGAGATCGCGGCCGTGCTGAAGGCCGCGCGCGCGGTGACGCAAGGCAAGGTGATCGCCGTGGTCCAGCCGCACCGCTACACGCGCCTGCGCGACCTGATGACCGAGTTCAGCTCGTGCTTCAATGACGCCGACACGGTGATCGTGGCGGATGTCTACACCGCCGGCGAGCAGCCGATCGAGGGCGTCAATCGCGACGCGCTGGTCGAGGGGCTCAAGAAGTTCGGCCACCGCCGCGCCCTGCCGCTGGAAAGCCCCACGGCCCTGCCGCGCCTGATCGCCGCCGAGGCGACCAGCGGCGACCTCGTCGTCCTGCTCGGCGCCGGCGACATCACCACCTGGGCCTACGCCCTGCCGGGCCAGTTGGAAGCGCTGTCCAAGTGAGCTGGAAGACCCATCTCCCGACCGTCCGCGGCAAGCTGCTGATCGACGAGGCCCTGGCGCCGTTCACCTGGTTCCGGGTCGGCGGCCCGGCCGACGTGGTGTTCCTGCCGGCCGACGAGCAGGACCTGTCGGACTTCCTGAAGGCGCTGGATCCCGCCGTGCCGGTCATGGCGATCGGCGTCGGTTCGAACCTGCTGGTCCGCGACGGCGGCGTCGACGGCGTGATCATCCGCCTCGGCAAGGGTTTCAACACGGTCGAGCCCCTGGGCGACAACCGCATCAAGGCCGGCAGCGCCGTGCCGGACGCCATCCTGGCCCGCAAGGCGGCGGAGGCGGGGATCGCGGGGCTGGAGTTTTACGCCGGCATTCCGGGCACGATCGGCGGCGCGGTGATCATGAACGCCGGCTGCTACGGCTCCGAGACCGTCAATGTGGTCAAGTCGGTCCGGGTCATGGACCGTGCTGGCGTCGTCCGCGAGCTGGCGGTCGAGGACCTGCACTACACCTATCGCCACAGCGCCCTGCAGGACGGCGAGACCGTGATCGTGCTGGACGCCGTGTTCGAGGGAACCGCTGACGAACCTGAGGCGATCAAGGCCCGCATGGCCGAAATCACCGCCCGCCGCGAGACCACCCAGCCGATCCGCGAAAAGACTGGCGGCTCGACCTTCAAGAACCCGCCGGGCCACTCGTCGTGGAAGCTGGTGGACGAGGCCGGCTGGCGCGGGAAGCTGTTTGGCGGCGCGATGTTTTCGCCCCTCCACAGCAACTTCCTGATCAACACTGGCGAGGCGACGGCGGCGGACCTTGAGGGGCTGGGCGAGGCGGTCCGCGCCGACGTGAAGGCCAAGACCGGCGTCCAGCTGGACTGGGAAATCAAGCGGATCGGACGGACGGGGTAGGGATTTAGTTCCTCCCCCGCGATGCGGGGGAGGTGGCCCAGAGGGCCGGAGGGGGCTAGCGTGGCCGACTTCCAGTTCGCCCCCTCCGTCGCTCCGCGACACCTCCCCCGTGTCACGGGGGAGGAACTTCACGAGCGTTCGCAGCGCTCTATCATCCGCGTATCCGGAATCGAACTGAGCGATTTCAACGACTTATCATTTTTACACGCCGCTCTGTGATCCGCGTTGAAACCCGTTCCATACTGATCTCACCCGATAGCGCGGAAGGGACGTCCGGCCGGCGATCGTGACGGCTGTCGGGGGTGGTCGAGCGGGACTCTAGGTTCGGGCTGAAATCGCCCGGACGGTCCGGGGACCGGGGTCGCCAGCCCCGGCCCGCCCGCCGGGGGCCTCTTTCGGAAGCGGGTTAAAACCCCGCGCGTCGAAGGCTCACCGGATAACGATCGCGCGGAGCGTCTAGGCTTCGTCGAAACGGTAACACCTCTATCCTCATCCGGACGAATGTCCGGGCGCTCCGCATCCCCTTCCAAACCTTCAGCGGCCCGCCGCGTGAAGCGGGAAAGTCGTGCGACTGCTCAGTTCCTGAGCTTGCAGCCTCTCTAGCGCACGTCGGCCCATTGCTGACTCCCCGTGGCGCGAACGGGTGCTATGACTGCCGCGTCATTGGGGAGAGTTCTTGCTCATGTATCGTCGCTTGCTGGCCGCTTCGGCCGTTTTCGCCCTCCTGTCGGGCGCCGCCCACGCTCAAGACGTCCGCACCGCCGAAGCGCTGCGTGACAAGGCGCTGCTGGACCGCACCGCCTGGGACATCACCGAGGACCTGACCACCAGCATCGGCCCGCGCGTCGTGGGCTCGCCGGCCATGGAGCGCGCCAAGGACTGGGCCGTCGCCAAGTTCAAGGCCCTGGGCTTCACCAACATCAAGGTCGAGGAATTCGCCAAGCCGTCCTGGACGCGCGGCGAGGAGAGCGCCCAGCTGGTCGCGCCCTATCCGATGAAGCTGGACATCGTGGGCCTGGGCCGCACCGTGTCGACCCCGCCCGGCGGCATCGAGGCCGAGGTCGCTCTGTTCCGCACCTACGCCGAGATGATCGCCGCCCCCGAGGGCTCGCTGAAGGGCAAGATCGCCGTCATCACCCAGCCGATGGTCAAGGCCCAGGACGGCTCGGGCTATGGCGTGGCGGGGATCTCGCGCCGCGCCGGTCCGGTCGAGGCGGCCAAGCGCGGGGCCGTGGCCCTGCTGATCCGCTCGGTCTCGACCTCGGACTCCACCGTCCCCCACACCGGCATGACCGCCTTCGGCGACCAGGTCGTCACCATTCCGGCCGCCGCCATGGGCGTGCCCGAGGCCGAGCAGCTGGAGCGCCTGGCCAAGAAGGGCCCGCTGCGCATCAAGCTGAAGCTGGCCTCGACCACCGATCCCAACGACGTGGCCTGGAACATCTCGGGCGACATCAAGGGCTCGGAAAAGCCCGACGAGGTGATCGTCATCGGCGGCCACCTGGACAGCTGGGACGTCGGCACCGGCGCGCTCGACGACGCCACCGGCATCGGCATCACCACGGCCGCGGCCAAGCTGATCGGCGACCTGCCCAAGCATCCCAAGCGCACGATCCGCGTCGTGATGTGGGGCTCGGAGGAGAGTGGCGGTTCGTCGGAAGCCTATCTGGCCGCGCACAAGGACGAGGTCTCCAAGATCGTCCTGGCCGGCGAAAGCGACAGCGGCGCCGACCGCATCTATTCGCTGAAGCTGCCGGCCGGCGCGGCCAAGCATCCGATCGCCACCACGGCGGCCAATGTGCTGGCTCCGCTGAAGATCTATGTGAACCAGCAGCCGGCCGCACACGGCGGCGCCGACATCGCCGGCCTGGAGTCGGCGGGCGTGCCGTCGATCGAGCTGGAGCAGGACGCCAGCCGGTACTTCGACTACCACCACACCGCCGACGACACCTTGAACAAGGTCGATCCGCTCCAACTGGCCCAGAACGTCGCGGCCTGGACCAGCCTGATCTACCTGGTCGCCGACAGCGACATCGACTTCCGCGCGCTGAAGCCGGCGGGGGCGGCGGCGACGCACTAAGCATCCACAAACCTTGGCTCTCCCTTCCCCCTTGATGGGGGAAGGGCAGGGATGGGGGTGTTGGCACGGCCTGTCCGCCTCTCTAGGAAGGGCGGTAAGGCGTCCGACGCGGCGCGATCACCCCCACCCAACCCTCCCCCATCAAGGGGGAGGGCTCATTAGAGCGCCAAATGACCCAGCAGCCCCTCTCTGGCCGCCACATCGCCGTCCTGCTGGGCGGGCCCTCGTCGGAACGCAAGGTCAGCCTGGTCTCGGGCGCCGAATGCGCCGACGCGCTGGAGCGGCTGGGGGCCAAGGTCACGCGGATCGACGCGGGGCCCGACATCGCCCAGGTGCTGACGGCGGCCAAGCCCGACCTCGTCTTCAACGCCCTGCACGGCGAATGGGGCGAGGACGGCTGCGTCCAGGGCGTGCTCGAGACGCTGAAGCTGCCCTACACCCACTCCGGCGTCCTGGCCTCGGCCCTGGCGATGGACAAGGCCAAGGCCAAGGCGGTGCTGGCGGCGGCCGGCGTCGTCGTCCCCGGCGGCGGCCTGTTCAACCGCCACGATGTGGCCCGCGACCACGTCCTGCCGCCGCCCTATGTGGTCAAGCCGAACGCCGAGGGCTCCTCGGTCGGCGTGTTCATCGTCAAGGAAGGCGCCAACCGTCCTCCGGAAGAAGTCGGCGCGCCGTCGTGGACCTTCGGCGAGGAGGTGATGGTCGAGCCGTACATCCGCGGGCTTGAGCTGGCCGTCGCCGTCATGGGTGAGGCGAATGGTCCCAGAGCCCTCGCGGTCACCGATATTCGTGCATCCACAGGTTTTTATGACTACGAGGCCAAGTACTCGGAGGGCGGCTCGATCCACGTCCTGCCCGCCCCAATCCCTGATGGCGTAAGGGATCGCGCCATGCGGATGGCCGAGTTGGCCCATACCGCTCTTGGTTGTCGAAGTGTGACTCGGTCCGACCTTCGTTATGACGACATTAACGACATTCTGGTCCTTCTAGAGGTCAATACGCAGCCCGGCATGACTCCGACCTCGCTCGCCCCTGAGCAGGCCGCCCACGTCGGGATTCCGTTTGATCAGTTGGTTCTATGGATCGTGGAGGACGCTTATGCCCGCCGTAACGCGGGGGGGACCGCCTAAGCCTAGGCGACCCCGGGCCGAAGCGCCCGCAAGTCCGAGCAAGGGTCGGGCCGCGCCGCGAGGCGCGCAGCCGGCCGCCAAGCTGCACGCCGCCAAGGGCGTGGGCCTCTCGCCCACTGTCGCCCTCGGTGTCGCGGGCGCCGCCTTGGGTCTCGGACTGGTGGTGATGTTGGCCACAGGGCACCGCGCCGAACGTATCGGCGCGGCGATGGCGCATGGCGTCGATGGCGCGTTCGCCTCCGCCGGGTTCAAGCTGAAGACGGTCCACATCCGCGGGGCGTCCTCGACGGCCCAGGCCGACATCCTGAAGGCCTCGGGCCTTTATCTCGACCAGCCGACGCTGGGCATGGACCTGGCGGGCGTCCGCCAGCGCGTGCAGGGCGTGGGCTGGGTCAAGGACGTCCAGGTCGTGCGGATGCTGCCCGACACCGTGCTGATCTCCGTCCAGGAGCGACCGGCGCTGGCGGTCTGGCAGAACCAGGGCCGGATGAAGGTGATCGACGCCGAGGGGCGGGTGATCAACGAAGCCGACCCCGCGCGCTTCCCCCAGCTGCCGCTGGTGGTGGGGCAGGGCGCCGACCAGGCCGCGGGCCTGATCCTGCCGGCGGTGGCCTCGCGTCCCCGCCTGCGCGATCGGCTCGAGGCGCTGGTGCGGGTGGACGACCGACGTTGGGATCTTCGTCTGAAGGACGGGTCGCTGATCCAGCTTCCGGCCATTGACGAAGAATCCGCGCTGATTCAATTGGATCAGCTCGACCAGCGGCAGAGAATCCTGGACATGGGTTTCGCGCGGATCGATCTGCGCGACCCCGAAATGGTGGCTGTGAGACCTCGCGACGCGGCGCTGCCTGGGCAGCTCGCGGCCGGCGGGGCGTAATGGACTTGATGGGCTGAGGTGACGATAGCGATGTCGCGAATGGAGGACCGGAAACAGGCTCGCGAGGGCCTGAAGGCGACGCTTGTGCGCCAGCCCGCCATCGCGGCCGTCGATCTGGGCGCGTCGAAGGTGACGTGCTTCATCATGAAGCCCGACGGCATCCACCGCGAGCACCGCACCCTGACGACCTCGGGCGTCGGCTATGTCCAGTCGCGCGGCGTGCGCGGCGGCGCGATCGTTAACCTCGACGAAGCCGCCCAGGCCATCGCCCAGGCTGTCGAGCGCGCCGAGACCGTGGCCGGCGTCAACGTCCAGGGCGTCAGCGTCTGCACGGCCGGCGGCCAGCTGGCCAGCCACCGCGTCCACGCCCAGGTCTCGCTGGGCGCTCGCCCGATCTCGGACGGCGACCTGTCGCGCGCCATCGCCTCGGCCCTGGCCCAGGTGCGCATTCCCGGCCGCAAGCCCATCCACCTGCTGCCGATCGCCTGGTCGGTCGACGGCCAGCGCGGCATTCGCGACCCGCGCGCCATGTTCGGCCGCTCGCTGGGGCTCGAACTCTTGGTCGTCTCGGTCAACGAGAACATCTTCCACACCCTGGCCCACTGCGTCGAACGCGCCCACCTGTCCTTCGAAGGCATCGTCGCCGCGCCGTTCGCCTCGGCCCTGGCGGCCCTGGAAGAGGACGAGATGGACCTGGGCGCCGTCTGCATCGATATGGGCGGCGGCTCGACCTCGGTGGCGGTGTTCAACAACGGCGCGCTCTGCCACGTCGACAGCCTGGCCGTCGGCGGCGGGCACGTGACCCAGGACATCGCGCGCGGCCTGCAGACCTCGGTCGTCGGCGCCGAGCGCATCAAGACCCTGCACGGCAGCGCCATCGCCTCGGCCAACGAGGACCGCGAAATGATCGAGGCGCCGCCGCGCGGCGACGATCCGGGCGCGGGTCCGGTGATCGCGCCGCGCTCCCTGCTGAAGGGCATCATCCAGCCGCGCGTCGAGGAGACGCTGGAGCTGCTGCGCGAGCGCCTGAAGGCTTCCGGCGCGCCGGTCGAGCCGGGCGCGGGCATCGTGCTGACGGGCGGCGCCAGCCAGCTGGCCGGCGTGCGGGAAGTGGCCGTGCGGGTCTTCGACCGTCCGGTGCGCCTGGGCCGTCCGCGCCGGGTGCCGCACTTGGCCGACGCCGCCTCGGGCCCGGCCTTCTGCGCGGCCGCCGGCACGCTGCACCGCACCGCCTTCGGGCCGCGCGAGGCCGTGTCCTCCAAGGCCCTGGCCGGCGGCGTCGCCCGCAAGCGCCCTCTGGATCCTAACGCCAGCCCGATTTCGCGCGCCGCGGCTTGGCTGCGCGACAACCTCTAGACTGGGGCGCGGCCAAGGTCTCAAACCTTAAGCGTGATTAACTCTACTGTTTAACTTTAAAGGGCCCTCCGAGCATCTCGGATGGGCCTTTTTGCTGCTCTAAACAGCCGATATTGGTCAGATCAGACAGTCAGCGTCGTTCGGTCGCACGCGCCTGTGGATAGTGTCGGAAGCCTTGGTTCCCTTGGACTTTCTGTTGATAGACCACAATTTATCCCACGGCCGCGCTCGACCAGACCCCGACTCAGATTATGCAGTTAACTGCCGATTAACGATGGTGGTTGTTCTGTTAACACGATCGTCGAGGCGCTCCCCGGCGATTGGTGTCGCCGAGGTCTAATTTGACGATTTCGGCGTAAGGACGCGAGGGTCCCATGGCTATTTCTCTTTCCGCGCCGCGTACGACCGAGCTGAAGCCGCGCATCGTGGTCTTTGGTGTTGGCGGCGCTGGCGGCAACGCCGTGAACAACATGATCGAGGCGGGCCTCGAGGGTGTTGAGTTCGTGGTGGCCAACACCGACGCGCAACAGCTGCAGTTCGCCAAGACCGATCGGCGGATCCAGCTGGGCGTGCAAGTGACGCAAGGCCTGGGCGCCGGCGCGCACCCGGAAGTGGGCATGAGCGCCGCGGAGGAGTCCTTCCCCGAGATCGGCGAGCACCTCGACGGCGCGCACATGGTGTTCATCACCGCTGGCATGGGCGGCGGCACCGGCACCGGCGCGGCTCCGATCATCGCCAAGTGCGCCCGTGAGCGCGGCATCCTGACCGTCGGCGTCGTGACCAAGCCCTTCCACTTCGAAGGCCGTCACCGCATGCGCCTGGCCGACAGCGGCATCCAGGAGCTGCAGCGCTACGTCGACACCCTCATCGTCATTCCGAACCAGAACCTGTTCCGCGTCGCCAACGAGCGCACGACCTTCGCCGAAGCCTTCGGCATGGCCGACCAGGTGCTGCACTCGGGCGTCCGCTCGATCACCGATCTGATGGTCCTGCCGGGCCTGATCAACCTCGACTTCGCCGACGTCCGCACGGTCATGACCGAGATGGGCAAGGCGATGATGGGCACCGGCGAGGGCACCGGCGAAGACCGCGCCCTGATGGCCGCTCAGAACGCCATCGCCAACCCGCTGCTGGACGAAGTCTCGCTGAAGGGCGCCAAGGCCGTGCTGGTCAACGTGACCGGCGGCATGGACATGACCCTGCTGGAAGTCGACGAGGCCGCCAACGCGATCTCGGACCAGGTCGACCCGGAAGCCAACATCATCTTCGGCGCGGCCTTCGATCCGTCGCTGGAAGGCGTGATCCGCGTGTCGGTGGTCGCCACCGGCATGGACGGCGCCTCGATCGCCCAGATCGAGCCCAAGCCGGTCACCCGCAACACCACCACCCAGCCGCTGATCGCCGACACCACCCGTCCGGCCCCGCAGCCCGAGCCGGCGCGTCCGACCGCCCGCTACGAAGCGGCCCGTCCGGCCGAGCGTCCCTCGACGGCGTTCTCGTCGGCCTTCGCCCCGGTGCCCGAACCGGCCCCGGCGCCCGAGCCCGAGATCGTCATGTCGGCGCCGCAGGCCGAGCCTGAAGCCGAGCTCTACTACGACGAACCGGTCGCCGAAGAGCCGCGTGTCGCCCAGCCGGCCGCCCGTCAGGTGAACCGCATCGTCGACCCGCTGGTCGACGAAGTCGCCGAGGAGCCGCTGTTTCCCGAGAGCAACTTCTACGAAGAGCGTCGCCCGCAAAAGCAAGGCGGCTGGCTCTCGATGTTCGGTGGCGGTCGCCAGCGCTACGAGCAGCAGCCTTCGGCTCCGCAGCCGCAGGCCCGCACCACGCAGAGCGCTCGCCCGCAGCTGACGCCGGTGGAAGCGCCTCAGGCCGACGACGGTGAGGACCTTGAAATCCCGTCCTTCCTGCGCCGACTGGCCAATTGAAAAGCGGACCCCAAACGGGGACCTAAATGACGAAACGCCCGGAGGAAACTCCGGGGCGTTTTGCGTTACGAAGCTTGGCGCGCTTTGATGTTATAAGATAACATTTCTATTGAGGCGGCTTTGGCGAAGCGCTAGTGGTGTTACATTGTAACGCAAGAGGCGCGCGTGACCGTCCCAGCTTCCAGGCCATTCGGCCGCATCGATCGTCGTCTGCCCGTCACGGTCCTTTCGGGCTTCCTGGGCGCGGGCAAGACCACCTTGCTGAACCACGTGCTGGCCAACCGCGAGGGCAAGAAGGTCGCGGTCATCGTCAACGACATGAGCGAGGTGAACATCGACGCGGCCCTGGTCGCCGAGGGCGGGGCCGACCTGTCGCGCACCGACGAGACCCTGGTCGAGATGTCGAACGGCTGCATCTGCTGCACCTTGCGCGATGATCTCCTCAAGGAAGTGCGCCGCCTGGCCGCCGAGCGGCGCTTCGACTACCTGCTGATCGAGTCCACCGGCGTCTCCGAGCCGATGCCGGTCGCCGCGACCTTCGACTTCCGGGACGAGGCGGATCAGAGCCTTTCGGATGTGGCGCGCCTGGACACCATGGTCACGGTGGTGGACGCCTTCAACTTCCTCCGCGACTACGGTTCGCGCGACAGCCTGGCCGATCGCGGCGAGACGGCGGGGGAGGGCGACGAGCGCACGGTCGTGGACCTGCTGGTCGAGCAGATCGAGTTCGCCGACGTCATCGTGCTGAACAAGGCCGACCTCGTGTCGGCCGACGACCTGGGCCGGCTTGAGGCGATCATCGCCACCTTCAATCCGCAGGCGCGGATCGTCCGGTCCGAGCGCGGCGCGGTCGCCCTGGACGATGTTCTGGACACCGGCTTGTTCGACCCCGTCCGGGCCGAGGGCGCGGCGGGCTGGCAGAAGGCGTTGATGGGCGAGGTGCTGCCCGAGACCGAGGAATACGGCATCAGCCACTTCGTCTACCGCGCGTCCAAGCCGTTCCATCCCGAAAAGCTCAAGGTCTGGCTGGATAGCGAATGGCCAGGCGTCATCCGCTCCAAGGGCTTTCTGTGGCTGGCCACCCGCTACGACCGCGTCGGCGGCTGGAGCCAGGCCGGCGCGGTCACGCAGCTTGGCCCGCATGGCCGTTGGTGGGCCAGCGCGCCGGAGGCGTACTGGCCAGAAGACTCGGCCTGGCGCGCGGCGATCCAGAAGGTTTGGAGACCGGTCCACGGCGACCGTCGCCAGGAGATCGTGCTGATCGGCCAGAACATGGATCGCGAAGCGCTGACCCAGGGCTTCGACGCCTGCCTGCTGTCCGACCTGCAGTTCGGCTTTGGTCCCAAGGCCTGGGCCAAGCTGCCGGACCCGTTTCCCGCATGGGGTTGAGGCCCGACAAAAGCCTGGCCGAAGAGGACTTCCAGGATCCGTCGGCGGCCTGGGTGGCGCAGCGGTTCGGCGTCAGCCTGGAAGAGGCCGAATGGGTGCTGGTCCTTTACCGGTTCCAGGCGCTGTATCCGGAGGGGCCAGAGCCTGGACGCTTCTATTGCGAAGCGCTCTAGCTCGGCCCCGCCGAGAGGTCTTTTAGGCGAAGGCCGCCGCGCGAGCCTTTGCGTTCTGGAACGCGCCTGTGGCGCCGAAATAGATCGCGCCCGCCAGCAGCACGGCCGTGGTCGCGACGCTGGCTTCGGGGCCAAAGGCGCCGCCGGTCAGCCACCAAGGCGCTCCAGCGTTGGGCGCCAGGTCGACGACTAGGCTCTGGACCGGAATGCGTCCGCCGCTGACCTCAAGGCCAAAGCCGACGCCCAGCAGCCAGTTCCAGGCGGTGTGCCAGGCGCAGACGCCCCACAGCGAGCCTTCCTTGATCGCATAGAGGCTGATCATCACGGCGAACAGGACCAGATTGGCCAGGGCCAGCACCAGCTCCTTGGATGGATCGATGTTACCACCATGCATGAGGGCGAACAGCGCGGCGTTGATGACGATGGCGGCGACGAGACCATGGCGAGACGCCACCAGCTGCATGAGCCAGCCGCGCATCAGCAGTTCCTCTGTCGCGCCCTGGATCATGAAGCCCCCGAACAGGGCCAGGATCGGCAGGAACAGCAGGGGCGAGGGCGCGGTCCAGACGCCATGTCCCTCGATGCGGTAGCCCCCCGTCAGCCAGATCAGCGCGATGACGCAGCACAGAAAGCCCACGCCGACCGCCAGTCCGCGGACATAGCGGCGCAGGGCTTGTCCGTTCAGCCCCAGGACCGTAGGCGGCCGACGCTCGAACAGCCGGACCCACGCGAGCAGCAGAATCGACGTTACGCCGAAGCCGACCAGCTGAATGACGAGAGGGAGCCACTGGGTCTCAAGATCGGCCTTGTGGAAGCCCATCGGCTTCAGCACGCCGAAGATCGTGACCAGTTGGCCCAGGATAAAGAATAGAAGAATGAGAGGCACGGCCGCCGCCGTCCACGTACGGCGATGCGCGGGCTCTCTCGGCCCGTAGAGTTCAATACGTTTCAACTTCGCCCCGATAGATTTGCTAAGCGCCTGTAATGGGCGCTCCCCTGAGCTTTTTTATTGGCCAAAATGGCTTGAGCGTACTTAAATATTTCTCATGAAGGCCAACTCATCCTTCCCGGAAGAGGTGGCGGATCGAGCCGAAGGCCGTTTGCGGGCCTTGGGCTATGTCGACGGACCGGGTGACAAAGAACCACCCGCCAGCGCCGCGGCCCGAGGCCGATCCCTAGTCGATCTTCACGAAGGGCGTCGAACCGCCGGTGACCTTCGGCAGCTCGCCATTCCACTTCTCGATGGCCAGTTGCTGAAGGACCTGCGGGTTGGCGCGCAGCGCTTCGCCCTTGATGCGGATGGCCTCGGCTTCGCCGCGCGCCTTGGCGATCGCGGCGTTGGCTAGCGCCGTTTCCTTGGCTTCCAGCGCCTTGGCGGCCAGGGCTTCCTGCTCAAGCTGGGTCTTGGCCTGCATCTGCTGGATGATGGCGTTCGGGTAGCGGATCGAGCCGATCCAATCCAACTGGCTGATATTGACCCCGTGACGGGCCCATTTGCCAGCGACGCGAGCGTAGGCCTTCTGGATCACCATCTGGCGACCGCCGCTGTAAAGCGTTTCCACCCCGACCTTCTCGGCCTCGGCCGCGACGGCCGAGCGTACGTCGTTGCGGATCGGTCCATCCAGCAACTGGTCGAAGGACAGGCGATAGGTCTGATAGAGGTTCGGGGCCGAGGCCGGATTGACTTGCAGGGTCACCGAGATGTCCGCCGTCATCGGCAGGCCGGTGTTGTCCGAGAAGGTGATCTCCTCGTTCTCGTTGCCGCGTTCATCAGCCTCGCGGGTGTAGCTGTAGGTGCGCTGGATCACCGGGTACTGGATGATCCGCTCGCCGATCCCGCGCAGGTACCAGCGGGCGGGCAGCGGGTCGGGCGCAACCCCCGCCGAGGCCCCGAGGGTGCGGATCTTCACCCCGACATTGCCGGGTTCCACCGTCGTGCTGTGGGTGACGACCGCGCACGAGCCGAGGAGCAACAGCAGCGCCGCCGACGTCCAGATCATGACCTGCCGTCCAGCCATCTGGAGCGACGGCTTCGACGGTTTGCTGGGCGGAAGGGCGAAAGGGCTGTCGGGCATGCGGCATCCTCGCGTGAAATCTTGCGCCCAATGGTAGAGCTGCAAGCGGCGCGGCGCGCAAGGCGCCTCTCCCCAGGATCGGCCAAATCGGCTAGTCCGTCACTTTATGCCAATTTTGGCGGGATGGCGGTCACGATGAAGCTCGCGGCGCGCCGATCGTAAGATCCTCCAGATCCTGCAGGAGGACGGCAAGATCTCGAACGTAGACTTGGCCGAGCGGGTCGGGCTGTCGCCCAGCCCGTGCCTCCGGCGGGTCAAGCAGCTTGAGGCTTCGGGCCTGATCAGCGGCTATGTCGCGCTGCTGGATCGGCGCAAGGCCAAGCTGGACGTGCTGGCCTATGTCGAGGTGCAGGTCGATCGCCACAGCGAGGAGGCGGCCGAAGCGTTCAAGCAGGCGGTCTTGCGCGAGCCCGAAGTGGTCGGCTGCTATGTCATGACCGGCGGCTACGACTACCTGCTGAAGGTCGCCGTTCCCAATCTCGACGCCTATGCCGACTTCACGATGAAGCGCCTCTTGAAGATGCCGGCGGGGTGAAGGACATCCGCTCCTCGTTCGTGCTCGACACGCTGAAGGATTCCACGGCCCTGCCGCTGGACTATCTCGACTGATCACTTTGATGAAGATCAAGCGGCATAATTGGCATGATATGACCTGAATCGGGTTTAATCGGGTCATGATTGCCACGTTCTGACTTCGGTTCCGCGATAAGCTGCCGCCTCTCATTGTTTGGAGCGGCCGCATGTTGGTTCTGGATCGCAAGCCCGTCATTCAGGCCCCCGCGTCGCCGGTGCGCCCCGCTCTCGACGGGATCCAAGCCTACAAGTCCGGCATGACCCTGGCCGAGGCGGGGCGTCGCACCGGACGGTCCCAGTTCTCTAAGCTAGCCAGCAACGAGAACCTGTTGGGCGCCAGCCCGAAAGTCGCCGCCGCGGTGGCGGCCGCGATCGCCGAGCCCGAGCTCTATCCGGACCCCTATTGCGAGACGCTGCGCGCCGCGATCGGCGGACGTCTGGGCGTCGATCCCGCGCGCGTCGTGGTCTCTCCGGGC